>NZ_JXTH01000008.1 GCF_000836725.1 Anoxybacillus thermarum
TCCAAAAGGGCCGCCAACAAGACAGCGAACACCTTTTGAAGAGTTCTGACTAATTGTTCCTCCAGCTCTTTTAATAAAGGCCATTCTGTGGTAAAATGTTTCATGGACTCTCTCCCTCCTGTTTTATTGATGTTGGTCATCACCATCATAGCAGGGAGAGAGTCCTTTTTGCATGACATTTGCTTTTTTCTACCGCGCTTCGCTTGGTGGCCCCGACGAGCGTCGCGAACAAAAGTTCGCAACCCTCGTCGGGGAATCATTCCTGAATGTCACCCACAAATATTTTACTCACACTTGAAAATATTCGCGTGCCGCTTGAGCATCGCGATGAATTTGTTCAACGAGCTCGTGAACGGAAGAAAATGCTCGTTCATCACGCAATCGTTTATGCCATTGAATACGTACATGTGCACCGTAAATGTCTGCCGAAAAGTCAAACAAATGCACTTCAATCATTGGATCTGTTTGTTGTTGGACGCGGAATGTCGGCTTATACCCGACGTTGCATACCCCCGTCCACGTGTTGTCGTCTACCGTTACCGTGACAGCATATACACCAATGCGCGGGATGATATATTCATCGTCAAGCGCAACGTTTGCCGTTGGAAATCCGATCGTCCGTCCGCGTTTATCCCCATGAATGACTGTGCCCGTTACTTCATACCATCTTCCGAGCAAATGAGGTAGCTGTTCCACGTCCCCTTCAGCTAACCGTTGCCGAATATATGTGGAGCTAATTTTTTCCTTCCCAAACGTCTGTTTTGGAATGACGGTTTGCGTAAATTGTTCACGAGAATGAAACGGCAATGTTTCCATCGTCCCTTTTCCTAAGCGGCCGTAGGTAAAATCAAATCCTGCCACGACATGCTTCACGCCAAGACCGATGATGTATTCGTCGACAAATTGTTGCGGCAACAAATAGGCAAATTCAGGCGTAAATTCAACAACGTATAAATAATCAACGCCAAGTTTTGCAATTTGTTTTTCTTTTTCTTTTAATGGTGTAATAAATCGAACATGTTGTTGTGAGCGCCCGAGCACGACGGACGGATGCGGATGGAAAGTCATAACCGCGCTTTTGTATCCATATTGATCAGCGATTTGTTTTGCCGTTTGAATGACTTTTTGATGTCCAAGATGAACACCGTCAAAATAACCGAGCGCCATAGCAAGTGGGTCGTCATTTTTTTTGTTGAACGGATGGGACAGCCAAATGGTTTTCATCGTTTTCACCTACAATACTTTTAAAGGTTTCATATAGCTTTGCTTTGTCGGATGAGGCATATAAATGGCTAACGCTTCACCTTGTTCATTAACCATTAACAGACGCTCTGGCATAGAAGGTAAAATAGGTAAAAGCGCCCCATGTTTTACCTTTTCCTCTTCTTCCTTACTCATGACATACGTCGGGAAATGAACTAGCGCTCGTTTAATCGGTAAAAGTAACGTATGCGCTGTACCAGCTACGACATGCTGTTCAATGTCGGCAAACGACACGCATTGATCGAGCGTAAACGGTCCTGACGCTGTGCGAACAAGATGTGACATGTGCGCCGGATACCCAAGTCGCTCGCCGATTTGAACAGCGAGTGTACGCACGTATGTCCCTTTACTACATGTCACACGAAAACGAAACGATATACGTTCACCTGTAAATACTTTTCTGTCATCAAGAAGGAGCAGTTCAAAAATGTGGACGTTTCGTTTCGGTCGTTCTACGTCAATACCTGCGCGTGCATACTCATATAGTTTTTTTCCATTTACTTTTACTGCGGAATACATCGGTGGCACTTGTTCAATGTCCCCTGTGAGATTAGCAAATACTCGTTCAATGTCATGACGAAAAATCGGCTGTTCAATCGGTTTCGCTGAAACGATGTCACCCGACGCATCTTCTGTTGTCGTCGCTATGCCTAACGTCACTTCCCCTTCATAAGTTTTTCTCTCCGCTGTTAATAGTTCAACGATTTTTGTTGCTTTGCCGATGCAAATGGGCAATACACCACTTACGTCAGGATCAAGCGTTCCTGTATGACCAACTTTTTTCGTTTGGAATAACTTACGAATGCGCATGACGCAGTCGTGTGACGTCATGCCTGCAGGTTTATGTAACAATAACACTCCGTCCATCGCTTCACCTCTAAAATAGCGGAAATGGATAGACGCACGTCTATCCATTATTCTTCTTTATGTTCTTTTTCTTCTGAAATTTGTTTAATTAAACTTTCAATTCGTTGACCGTAATCGATCGTTTCATCAATTTCGAAGTAAATTTCCGGCGTCTTGCGCAAACGAATACGCTGACCAATTTCTGAACGGATAAAGCCCGTTGCTTTCGCTAACCCTTTTAGCGTATTTTTCTTTTGTTCTTCGTCACCAAGAACAGAAATATACACTTTTGCTTGTTGCAAATCACCCGTCACACGAACATCTGTTACGGTAACGAAACCGATGCGTGGGTCTTTTAGTTTGCGTCCGATAATATCGCTTAATTCTTTTTTCATTTGTTCGCCTACACGTGTGGCTCGCAAACTCATTGTCATCACCTCGATTAAAACCACTCGAATGTTGTAACCGTTCGTTCGATTTCTGGAAACGAATCGATGAATTGTAACGCCCGATGTAGCTCTTGTTCCGTCGCCGTTCGCTCGGCTGTAATCGCTACAATCCCTAGCTTCGTTCGTTGCCATACGTTTTGATAATCTACTTCGGCTACAGATATATTATATTTTTGTTTAAGCCGTGTGACAACGCGTTGCAACACGGCTCGTTTTTCTTTCAATGATTGGACGTCGTAAATGATGCATTCACATTCGACGTATCCGATCATTTGCGCTCCACTTCTTGCATCATATATGCTTCAATGACGTCGCCTTCTTTAATGTCATTAAAGTTTTTAATCGTTATCCCGCACTCGTACCCTTGTGCGACTTCTTTTACATCGTCTTTGTAACGTTTTAACGTATCAATTTGTCCTTCGTAAACGACGATGCCTTGACGAATGAGACGGACGCTACTATCGCGCGTAATTTTTCCATCTGTCACATAGCATCCTGCAATTGTACCGACTTTTGATACTTTGAACGTTTGACGCACTTCCGCTTGACCGATCACTTTTTCTTCGTACTCTGGATCAAGCATCCCTTTCATCGCTGCTTCAATTTCTTCAATCACTTTGTAAATGATGCGATGAAGACGAATATCGACCTTTTCTGCTTCCGCGACACGTTTTGCGTTCGCATCCGGACGAACGTTAAAACCGATGACAATCGCATTTGATGCGGATGCGAGCATAATGTCGTATTCTGTTACCGCGCCGACGCCAGAGTGAATAATCTTGACGCGCACTCCTTCGACTTCGATTTTTTGTAATGCCGCAACGAGCGCTTCTACGGAACCTTGTACGTCCGCTTTCACAATAATATTTAATTCTTTCATTTCGCCTTGCTTAATTTTTTCAAACAAGTCGTCTAAGCTAACGCGCGCTTTTACGCTTCGTTGTTGGGCAATTTGTTTTTGGGCGCGAGCTTCACCAATTTGACGTGCTTTTTTCTCGTCTTCAAACACCATGAAACGATCGCCTGCTTGCGGCACCTCGTTTAATCCAGTAATTTCAACTGGCGTCGATGGACCCGCTTCTTTCACACGACGTCCAAGGTCATTCGTCATCGCCCGTACACGTCCGTACGTATAACCGACAACGATCGGATCACCAACGCGCAACGTACCTGATTGAACGAGAAGAGTTGCCACCGGGCCGCGACCTTTATCGAGCTTCGCTTCAATGACCGTTCCCGTCGCACGGCGGTTTGGATTTGCTTTTAATTCTTCCATTTCGCTCACAAGCAAAATCATTTCAAGCAAATTGTCAATCCCTTCTCCTGTTAACGCAGATAGTTTACAATAAATTGTATCGCCGCCCCATTCTTCTGGAACGAGCTCATATTCCATTAGCTCTTGCATGACGCGATCTGGATTCGCTGTTGGCTTATCGATTTTATTGACCGCGACAATAATTGGAACCTTTGCCGCTTTCGCATGGTTAATCGCTTCAACAGTTTGCGGCATCACTCCGTCATCTGCTGCGACAACAAGAATGACGATGTCTGTTACTTGTGCACCACGTGCACGCATCGTTGTAAATGCTTCGTGACCAGGTGTATCTAAAAATGTGATTTTTTTGCCGTTTACAACAACTTGATACGCACCGATATGTTGTGTAATACCGCCAGCTTCTTGTTCCGTTACTTTCGTATGGCGAATCGAGTCAAGCAACGTTGTTTTTCCGTGGTCAACGTGTCCCATAATCGTCACAACAGGCGGGCGTTCAACTAAATCTTCTGGATGATCAACAATTTCGATCGTCTCAAATTCAGTTTCGTCAATCGTCACTTTTTCTTCTACTTCTACACCGTAGTCAGAGCAAATGAGCTCGATCGCATCCTTGTCCAAATCTTTGTTAATTGTTGCAATGATGCCGAGCATAAATAGCTTTTTAATAATTTCAGAAGGCTCTTTGCCTAATTTTTTTGCTAACTCTGCGACCGTTAAAGAACCTTCAAATGTAATTTTTTTCGGAAGCTCTTTTTCTTTCTTCTTTTGCACTTCTTGTTGTGGAGCTTGCTGAGGTTTTTGTTTTTTATTTTTTTTGTTATTGAAAATTTTCTTTTCTTTTTGTTGAATTTGCAAGTCGTGTTTTTTCCCTTCGCGATTTTTTACTACTGCTTTTTTGATCGGCACTTTCGTTTGAATGACTTCATCCTCATCTTCTTCAAACTGTTCTAAAACAGGTTTTTTCACAGGTACTGTCTTTTCTTCTTCTTTTTTCATTTCTTGTTTTTGTTCTTTTTTGAACGAACGATCTAGCTTTTCGACAACATCCGCTTCAATCATCGTCATATGGTTCGATACGTCGATGTTCATTTCTTTTAATTTATGGATGACATCTTTACTTGACACGTTATGTTTTTTGGCATATTCATATACACGCATTTTTGACATACATTCACCCCCAAAATGTTAGAGCATCGTTTTTAGCTTTTGTGCGAATCCTTCATCTGTAATTGCTACAACGACCCGTGCTCCTTTGCCAATCGCTCCACCTAATTCATAGCGATTGTCTACATAACAAAGCGGAACGCGATAAAACGTACATTTATCGGAAATTTTTTTTCTCGTATTTTCTGACGCATCTTCCGATAAAATGACAAGCTTCACGCGCTGACGCTGAATTTCTTTCACAACGAGCTCTTCTCCCGAAATAACTTTGCGCGCGCGATTCGCTAATCCGAGAAAAGAAGCCCACGGTTTATGATTCATTTGTTTCTCCATTCTCCTTCTCAGCGAGCTGTAATAGCTGTTCGTAAATCGAATCGTCAATAGTCGCTTTCAAATGATGCGCAAGCGTATTTTTCTTTTTCGCAAGCAAAATGCATTCTTTACTTAGCGTAATGTATGCACCGCGTCCCGCTTTTTTTCCTGTCGGGTCAATTGATACGTCGCCTTCTTTTGAACGAACGATGCGAATAAGCTCTTTTTTCGGCTTCATTTCCCCTGTGACAACACATTTGCGCATCGGAATTTTTTTCGGCATATTATTCCACCTCACTAATCTCCTCTTCGTCAACTTGGAACGATGATGAAGAACGAGGGTAAATACCTAATTGCTCCGCTTCAGACTGACTTTTAATATCAATTTTCCAATTTGTTAATTTCGCTGCTAAACGAGCGTTTTGCCCACGTTTCCCAATGGCAAGCGAAAGTTGATAATCTGGTACGATGACCGTTGTTGCTTTTTCTTCTTCGTTGACAATGACATCAAGCACTTTGGATGGGCTTAACGCATTAGCGACAAATTCAACTGGATCCGCTGACCAACGAACGATGTCGATTTTTTCGCCTTTTAACTCGTTTACGATCGCTTGTACCCGTTGTCCTTTAGGTCCAACACACGCGCCAACCGGATCGACTTCTGGGTTATCGGAATGAACAGAAATTTTTGAACGATCTCCTGCTTCGCGTGCGACCGATTTAATTTCTACTGTACCGTCATAAATTTCTGGCACTTCTAATTCAAACAATCGCTTTAATAAACCTGGATGCGTGCGAGATACGTAAATTTGTGGACCTTTGGTCGTTTTTTCGACTTTTGTAATGTACACTTTAATGCGATCATGTGGCTTATACGTTTCATTCGGCATTTGTTCGCTCACCGGAAGCAACGCCTCAATTTTGCCGAGGCTGACATAAATAAATTTCGAATCCGTCCGCTGAACAATACCTGTCATAATATCTTCTTCTCGGTCAACAAATTCGGCATAAATGACTCCGCGCTCTGCTTCGCGAACGCGTTGCGTGACGACTTGCTTTGCTGTTTGTGCAGCAATACGTCCGAAGTTTTTCGGCGTCACTTCAATTTCAACGACATCGCCTACTTGATAATTTGGATTGATTCGCTTCGCTTCATCAAGCGAAATTTCTAAGCGTGAATCGTACACTTCATCGACTACTTCTTTGCGAGCAAATACGCGAATCGTTCCTGTCTCTTGATTAAAATCGACGCGAACGTTTTGCGCTTGATTAAAATTGCGTTTATAAGCGGACACAATAGCCGCCTCAATCGCTTCAATTAACACTTCTTTACTAATGCCTTTATCGCGCTCGAGCGCCGTTAGGGCATCCAACAACTCTGTATTCATGAACCGGTCGTCCCCCTTTAATGTGAATTAAGAGAAAATGACAGCTAGCCGTGCACTAGCTACTTTTTCGTATGGAATGGTCACTATTTTTTTCTTTGTTTTGACTTTTATTTCTACGGTCACCGTTTGACCATCAAATGCAGTTAATAGTCCTTCAAATTCTTTTTGGCCATCAATTGGCTCATACGTTTTCACATAAACGTTTTTCCCAACGGCGCGTTCAAAATCTTTCGCCTTTTTAAGCGGACGTTCTGCTCCCGGTGACGATACTTCTAAAAAATAATTGTGCGGAATCGGATCGATTTCATCAAGCTTTTCACTTAATCGTTCGCTTACGACACCGCATTGATCGATATCAATTCCAGTTGGTGAATCAATAAAGACGCGCAAAAACCAATTCTTTCCTTCTTTCACATATTCAATGTCGACAAGTTCTAAACCCATATCTGTCACGATCGGGGTAACGAGCTCCTCAACGATGTGCGTCACTTTTTTCATGTTGGTCCTCCTAACTGCAAGAAAATCCCTTGCGGTTGGCAAGGAATCTCGAATCAATACGAAAGAGTGGGTTTCCCCACTCTTTTTGTCCATTATCTTTACCATTTCAACTAGAACTATAACATATTGGCAAAAAAATTGCAACTCATTCAAAAGAGTGATAATTGATTGTGATCCGGTAGCGACTGTAAGCACCCACGGCTTTCGAGATATTCTAAAATCGTTTTCGATACTTTGCCGCGTTGTTGCAAATCTTCTTTCGATAAAAACTCGCCTTCTTCACGTGCGCGTACAATACTTTGAGCCACGTTTGTTCCTAGTCCAGGAATCGCATTAAACGGCGGAATTAGCGAATTTCCATCAATAATGAACTCTGTTGCTTGTGAACGATACAAATCAATATTTTTGAACGAAAATCCTCGTTCGCACATTTCAAGAGCAATTTCAAGCACAGTCAACAAGCTTTTTTCTTTCGGGGACGCATCGAGCCCTTTTGCTTGAATTTCTTCAATTCGTTTACGAATCGCAGCAGACCCTTGAATCATCGCATCTAAATCAAAATCTTCTGCACGCACAGTAAAATACGATGCGTAATAAAGAAGCGGATGGTGAACTTTAAAGTACGCGATGCGAACAGCCATGAGCACGTAAGCAGCAGCATGCGCTTTCGGGAACATGTATTTAATTTTTTTACATGATTCAATGTACCATTCTGGCACATCATGTTTGCGCATTTCTTCTTCAAACTCAGGCGTTAACCCTTTCCCTTTTCGAACGGACTCCATAATTTTAAATGCTAACGACGGCTCTAACCCACGATAAATTAAATACACCATAATGTCGTCACGACATCCAATGACTTCAGATAGCGTACATGTCCCATTTTGAATAAGCTCTTGTGCATTGCCGAGCCAAACGTCCGTTCCATGCGATAACCCGGAAATTTGTACAAGTTCTGAAAATGTTTTCGGTTTTGTTTCCTCTAACATTTGACGAACAAATCTTGTACCAAACTCTGGAATACCAAGTGTTCCGGTATTGCACATAATTTGTTCCGGCGTCACGCCAAGCGATTCTGTACTACTAAAAATTTTCATCACTTCCGGATCGTCTGTCGGTATCGTCTTCGGATCAATTCCACTTAAATCTTGCAACATCCGAATGACCGTTGGATCGTCGTGTCCGAGAATATCGAGTTTCAACAAGTTATCATGAATAGAGTGGAAGTCAAAATGCGTCGTGCGCCACTCCGCGCTCGTATCGTCGGCTGGATATTGAATCGGCGTAAAGTCATAAATATCCATGTAATCTGGCACGACGATAATCCCACCTGGATGTTGCCCAGTCGTTCGTTTCACTCCTGTACATCCTGCAGCTAAACGATCAATTTCCACCCCGCGCACATGAAGGTTGTGATCGTTTATATACCCTTTGACGAATCCGTATGCCGTTTTGTCAGCGACAGTACCGATCGTTCCTGCACGATATACGTTATCTTCACCGAATAACACTTTCGTATAGTTATGCGCTTGCGGTTGATACTCACCCGAAAAGTTTAAATCGATATCTGGCACTTTATCTCCTTTAAACCCTAAAAACGTCTCGAACGGAATATCGTGACCGTCTTTATTGTATCGAACGCCACATTTCGGGCAGTTTTTATCCGGCAGGTCAAATCCTGAGCCGACCGAACCGTCATCGAAAAACTCGGAATGTTTACAGTTCGGACAAACATAATGCGGTGGAAGCGGGTTCACTTCCGTGATCTCCGTCATCGTTGCGACAAACGATGAGCCAACCGAGCCGCGTGAACCGACAAGATATCCGTCATCAAGCGATTTCTTTACAAGTTTATGAGAAATTAAATAAATGACTGCAAACCCGTGACCAATAATGCTTTTTAATTCTTTTTCTAACCGTTTTTCAACGATGTCTGGAAGCGGGTCACCATAAATACTTTTCGCACGTTCATAGCTCATCCGACGAATTTCTTCGTCCGCTCCTTCAATTTTCGGTGTGTACAATTCATCTTTAATCGGTTTCACTTCTCCGATTAAATGAGCGATTTTTTTCGTATTTGTCACAACAATTTCTTTTGCTTTTTGTTCACCAAGAAATGAAAACGCTTCTAACATTTCGTTTGTCGTACGAAAATGAACATTTGGCAATTCGTGGCGATTTAACGAATTTCCACCAGATTGTGAATGAATTAAGATTTTGCGATATATTTTATCTTCTCGATTGATGTAATGCACATTTCCAGTCGCAACAACCGGAATGCCGAGCCGTTCGCCAAGTTGCACAATGTTTGTAATAATTTCTTTGAGTGCTGCTTCATCGCGTACGTATTCCATCTCAATAAGCGGCGCATATACTTCTGGCGGATGTACTTCAAGAAAGTCGTAAAATGGTGCAATCGCCTCCGCTTCTTCGACTCCTTTTTGCATCATCGCTTCAAATAACTCGCCTTTATCGCAACCTGATCCGACTAAAATGCCTTCGCGATGTTGTTGCAATACGGAACGTGGGATGCGTGGCACGCGATAAAAATAGTTCACATGTGAAAACGATACGAGTTTAAATAAATTTTTTAAACCGACTTCATTTTGTACAAGCAACGTTGCATGAAACGGTCGGGAACGTTGGAACGCCCCTTGTTCTTTCGATGCTTCGTTTAATTGGTCGAGATATTGAATTCCTTTTTCATCAAGTTCTTTCGCCAAATGAATAAGTAAATATCCTGTCGCCTCTGCGTCATAAATCGCGCGATGGTGCTGGGTTAATTCAATATTAAATTTTTTGCAAAGCGTATTTAAACGATGGTTTTTTAACTCTGGATATAAATAGCGAGCAAGTTCAAGTGTATCAATAACCGGATTCGTTACTTTACCTCGATTCATCTTTTTAAATCCTGCATTTAAAAAACCGATGTCAAACGTCGCATTATGAGCAACGAGCACACAATCATCGATCCAATGATAAAACTTTTCTAACACTTCTTCGACATCTGGCGCGTCTTTTAACATGTCATCTGTAATTTTCGTCAATTCGATTGTCGTTGCGGAAAGCGGATGATGCGGATTTGCAAACGACTCAAAACGGTCGATAATTTCCCCGTTTTTTACTTTGACCGCTGCTAATTCAATAATTGTATCATATACAGCAGAAAGCCCTGTCGTTTCCACGTCAAATACGACAAACGTATCGTCCATTAGCCGTCGATGAGCTTCATTATAAGCGATTGGTACCCCGTCATCGACAATATTTGCCTCTAGTCCATATAAAATTTTTACACCATATTTTTTTCCGGCACTATATGCTTCCGGAAACGATTGAACGACCGCATGATCCGTTACAGCAATTGCTTCATGCCCCCATTTTTTCGCTTGTTCGACAAGCTTTGTAATGGAAGCGACCGCATCCATTTGGCTCATTTGAGTATGAACGTGCAATTCTACCCGTTTTTCTTCCGCTGTATCTTGACGTTCATTCGGTTTCACTTCATTCAAATCGTTCGCAATAAGCACAAGATCGCGCACGAATGTGTCATTTTGCACGCTGCCGCGCACTTTTATCCACATTCCTTTTTTTACACGCTGCATAAGTTCGGCGTCTTCTTTATCGCGTGAGAACATTTTGACAAGAATCGAATTTGTATAGTCTGTTATTTTTAACGTCAATAACGTACGTCCGCTTTTTAGTTCTTTTGCTTCAGCATCAAAAATGTATCCTTGCACAGTGACGCGACGTTCTTCCTCTACAATTTGATCGAGCGGACGAATATGTTCGTCATCTTTAATTTGATAGCCGATCACAAGCGGACCGCTTGTTTCACTTACAGTAGGATCTTCTTGTTTCGGCATTGCTTCCATAAACGCGGCTAACGCTCGTTCTTCATCTTCTTTTTGTTTTTGCGCTAAAAATTGTTCAAACTGCTGCTCATCGTGTTTTACACTAGCTTCTAACTGCAAGTGCGGAAATCCGAAAGAAACATACGTCGCAGCGAACATTTCCGCAAATCGCTTTTTTAACGCGATCGCTTCTGCCTCATTACGCGCTTGTACAGTGACTTTCGTTCCTTTTACTTCCGGTTGCTGTTGTGTAAGTAGTGAAAAAAGCGGCGATGCTTGTTGAATCGTGTCAACAAATATTGGCCAGTACGACACAACATCTTCGGCAGTAAACGTTTGATCCTCTACTTCTATCGTGCATTGCACATGGGCAATATGGCGAAATTGTTCGATTAGTCGTTTACGAAACTCAGCATATACGTGCGCCCGTAAGATCGTAGGAAAGCGAAAATAAAAGTGCCAACATTTCATTTGTTTATCAACAACTACTTTTTCAATTTGTCCATGCAATAAGTCATCTGCCATATGCGAAGAAAGCCGTAGTTGTTGTAATAAAATCGAAAATCGTTCTTTTTGTTCTTCCCTCATCATTGTTCGTTACAAAAAATGTAACGGTACACCTCCCTCTCTTTTTTATACATCGTTTGGGAGCGATAGACGACAGAAAGAGGGGGGGATCCCCCTCTCCGCCTATAAGTAACGGCGCAACGTTTCAACTAATTGCGACACGTGTACTTCTTCTGTTTCACCTGTTTTTCGTACTTTTACTTCAACAATTCCTTCATTTGCACGCTTTCCGACTGTTACACGCACAGGTAACCCAATTAAATCGCTGTCAGCAAATTTGACTCCTGGACGCTCGGCACGATCGTCATATAACACTTCGAACCCTTCTTGTTGCAAACGTACATACCATTCATCGGCAAGCTCTCGTTGCTCGTCCACTTTTGGATTTACAGAAATTAAGTGAATGTGGAAAGGAGCAACCGCAGTTGGCCATATGAGTCCATGCTCATCGTTATATTGCTCAGCAATTGCCGCAAGCGTACGCGATACACCGATACCATAACACCCCATAATCATCGGCTGCGTACGTCCGTTTTCATCTAAATACGTCGCATTCATCGCTTCGCTATAACGCGTTCCGAGTTTAAATACGTGTCCAACTTCAATTCCGCGCGCAAAACGAATCGTCCCTTTTCCATCTGGTGACGGATCTCCTTCTTGAATGAAACGAACATCTGCATATTGCGCAGAAAAATCACGATCTGGATTGACCCCTTTATAATGGTAGTGCGCTTCATTCGCTCCACACACACCGTTGACAACCGCTTTTACCGCATGGTCAGCTAAAACGAGGACACCATCACGAACACCAATCGGGCCAAGTGAACCAATTTCACAGTTCATCACTTGCTTCGTTTCTTCTGGCGTTGCCAATTCTACAACAGTTGCTTCTAGTATATTTTTTACTTTTACATCATTCACTTCATGATCACCGCGCACAAGAACGAGGACATAGCGATCGTCTACTTTAAATAGTAACGACTTGATGCATTTTTCTTTTGGTACTTGAAGAAATTGGCTTACTTCTTCAATGGAACGTTGTTCTGGTGTATGCACTTTCTCAAGCGGTGCATGCGGTTCATCACTACGCTCATAATTCGTAATCACCGGCGCCATTTCAATGTTCGCTGCATAATCAGACGAATCTGAATATGCAATCGTGTCTTCACCAACATCGGATAAAACCATAAATTCATGCGTATCTTTGCCACCCATTGCGCCAGAATCCGCAATGACAGCACGGAAATTTAATCCGCAACGTCGGAACACGTTCGCATATGCTTCGTACATTTTATTGTACACTTCGTCTAAACTTTCTTGTGAAGCGTGAAATGAATACGCGTCTTTCATAATAAATTCGCGACCGCGAAGCAAACCGAAGCGCGGACGTTTTTCATCGCGAAACTTCGTTTGAATTTGATAAAGCGTAAGCGGTAACCGTTTATACGATTTCACTTCATCACGAACGAGCGCCGTAATGACTTCTTCATGTGTCGCACCGAGCGCAAAGTCGCGATCGTGACGATCTTTTAAACGCATTAATTCTGGTCCGTATGAATACCAACGGCCTGATTCTTGCCATAATTCCGCTTGTTGAAGCGCTGGCATCAACAGTTCAATAGCACCAGCACGCTCCATTTCTTCGCGAATGATCGCTTCAATTTTTTGCAGCACGCGCTTACCAAGTGGCAAAAAGCTATACACGCCGCTTGCATTTTGGCGAATAAAGCCGGCGCGAAGCAGCAGTTGATGGCTTTTAATTTCCGCATCTGCCGGTACTTCACGTAATGTAGGAATAAACGACATACTTTGCTTCATTTTTTTAGCACCTCTTACTCCATTTAATTATAAGAAAAATTTTTGAATGTCATTCCATGTAACAACAAGCATAAGCAACATAAGAAGGGCAAAACCGATAAAGTGTACAATACCTTCTTTTTGACGATCAATCGGTTTTCCACGCAACGCTTCAATCGCAAAAAACGTTAACCGTCCTCCGTCAAGCGCCGGAAGTGGAAGCAAGTTAATAATGCCTAAGTTAATGCTTAAAATCGCTCCCCATTTCATTAAGTAATACACGCCGGATTGAGCGACTTTATGAGTCGAAACAGCAATGCCAACAGGTCCGGACAACATATCAAAAGAAAATTTCCCCGTCAATAAATGACCTAATCCAACGATGATTTCTTTTGTCCAATAATACGTCTCGAACGCTCCTTGTTTGATCGCTCCGACAAACGACTTTTCCATCGGTCCATACACACCGATCAAACCGATCGTCTCGCCTTCGATTGTTTTCTTTTCTGGTGCGACGGTGAGATCAATCATTTGACCGTTGCGATTGACTTGAAATTGAAGCGGTTTTTCCGGGCTTTTTCGAATGATTGTCACAACATCTGTCCAAGAAGACATCGGCTGTCCATCAATGGAAATGACGATATCCCCTTGTTGTAGCCCAGCTTGACGTGCAGCACCATCCTCTGTCAATTCACCAATCACTGGTTTATCAACCGGATAACCTTGCAGCAGTCCGATAAGAATGAAAATGACAAGCGCTAAAATAAAATTCATCATCGGACCAGCAAAAATGGCCATCGCGCGCTGTCCGAGCGTTTTGGAACCAAATTGACGATCGTAAGGCGCAATTTGCACTTCCTCTCGATCGATGACGATATAAGCACGATCGCTTAATTCAAAGCGTTGTAAACGCTCATCATCGCCTTCATATCCTTCAATATATAACTCATGTTCAAAATCAGCGCGTTCTACTTCAATGATTTTCGCATCGGGATATTCGTCTTTGTGATTGACGATCACTTTTTTCACTTTCCCGTCTTCATGAAACAATAAGCCGACAACTTGACCGCGCTTCACGTCAATCATTTCTGGATCTTCACCGGCCATGCGCACAAAACCGCCGAGCGGGAGCAAACGAATCGTATATGTCGTTTCTCCCTTTTTCATCGAAAATACTTTCGGACCGAATCCAATCGCAAATTCGCGACATAAAATGCCTGCTCGTTTCGCGAAAATGAAGTGCCCTAATTCATGAAAAAACACAAGCGCACCAAAAATGACAATAAAAGCGATAACTGTTTCCAACGTTTCAACCACCTTTTACATGTGTAGTGATTTTACATATTGTCTCGTTTCACGATCGACTTCGCGAATCGTCTCAAGATCTGGATGAGCAATCGGCACGTGCCGCTCCATCGCTTGTTCAATGCATTGTTCAATCGCTAAAAACGATATTCGTCCGGCTAAAAAGGCTGCCACTGCTTCTTCATTTGCTGCATTTAATACGGTCGGCATCGTTCCACCTATTTTTCCTGCCTCATAAGCAAATTGTAAACAACGGAACCGGTTCATGTCCACTTTTTGAAAATGCAACGTGGCTACTTGTGCTAAGTTCAGTCGTTCGATATGTAGCGGAAAACGATCAGGATACGTTAGCGCATATTGAATCGGTACGCGCATATCTGGCGTTCCAAGCTGAGCAATGACACTTCCGTCATGAAATTGCACCATGGAATGAATGATGCTTTCTTTATGTAGAAGAACGTCAATTTGTTCGTACGGTAGGTGGAACAACCAATGTGCTTCAATGACTTCAAGCCCTTTATTCATCATCGTTGCAGAGTCGATCGTAATTTTTGCTCCCATCGACCAATTCGGATGTTTTAGCGCTTCTTCGACCGTGACATGTTCTAGCTGCTCGCGCGTGCGATCGCGAAAACTGCCGCCTGATGCCGTCAAAATAATACATTCGATATTTTTTTGTTGTTCTCCTTGTAAACATTGGAAAATAGCGGAATGTTCACTGTCCACAGGCAAAATCGACACACCGTAATCGATCGCGTGCTTCATGACGAGATGGCCTGCGGTAACTAACGTTTCTTTATTAGCTAGCGCAATTGTTTTTTTCGCCTCAATCGCTTTTAACGTAGGCACTAGTCCAACGCTTCCTACTACCGCATTGACGACAATGTCAGCTTCTTGAACTGTCGCCACTTCAATGAGCCCATCTTCACCTGAAACGATGCGCACTCGCCCAATATATTCCCTCTGCAACATGTCGGCATCTTCTTTTTGGGCAACACATACAACTTTTGGTGAAAATTGTTCAATGATGATTCTTGCCTGCTCTATATTTCGTCCAGCTGAAAAAGCAACGAGACGAAACGCATCGCCATGAGCACGAATGACGTCTAACGTTTGCATTCCAATCGAGCCCGTCGCTCCTAATAAACTAATTGCTCGCAAGCTGTCCACTCCTTTTTTAAACAATGAGGTAAAACAAGTGTAAAATTGGTAAAATAAACAACAAACTATCAAAGCGATCTAAAATGCCGCCATGTCCCGGCAAAATAGCACCTGAATCTTTTACTCCATAATGCCGTTTGAACGCGGATTCCACTAAGTCACCGAGCTGGCCGAAAACAGATAAAATGACTGTCGCAATAAGTAACATTGGAAAAGATGGAGCAAACGGTAATAACCACTCATAAACACTGACAACAAAAAGTGCACATAAAATGCCTCCAATAGCACCTTCAACTGTTTTGTTCGGGCTAATGTGCTCCCACAGTTTTCGTTTTCCAAGCGCTCGACCAATAAAGTACGCTCCGCTATCCGTTGCCCAAATTAAAAAGAGCGCATAAAAAATATACGACAACCCTGCTTCACGCACGTGAAAAAACGAATAAAACCCAACGCCTACATATAGCAAAGAAGCAATCATAAACCCAACATCGTCAAACGTAAACGCGTTTTTGGATATGACCGTATAAATGAGCAACAAAAAGAGTCCGATGATGAGGATCCATATGTTTATCATATGTTCATACGGATATAAAAAGAGCCATAATACAAGAAAACTAACGATGCTTGGAAACGAAAAAAGCGACATTTTTTTCATGCGAGTAAGTTCAAATAAACCAATCGTAGCGAGTATATACGTTAAGACTAAAAATGGCCATCCGCCATATATGACGATCGGTAAAAAGACTGAAGCTGCAATAATTGCTGTCACAATTCTTTGTTTCATATGAAATTATACGCCTCCAAATCGGCGGCTACGTTGCTGAAATTCATGTACCGCCTGTAAAAAGTGTTGTTCTGTGAAGTCTGGCCATAATACATCTGTAAACCAAAACTCTGTATACGCTAACTGCCAAAGCATAAAGTTACTTAAACGAATTTCCCCGCTTGTGCGAATAAGCAAATCAGGATCAGGCAAATCGTTTGTCATTAAATAAGAATGAAACAACTGTTCATCGACATCGCTTGCTTGAATCGCTCCGTTTTGTACATCGTCAACAAGTTTTTGAACGGCATGTACAATTTCTGCACGACTTCCGTAGTTTAAGGCAAAGTTTAAAATTAAACCGGTATTTTGTTTCGTCTGTTCGATCGCCTGATCGACTGCACGCAACGTATGTAAAGGTAGTTGGTCTTTATGTCCCATGACGCGCACTTGTACGTTTTCTGCAATTAACTCGGGCAAAAATGTCGTTAAAAACTGTTCAGGAAGCTGCATTAAATAATCGACTTCTGTTTTCGGTCGTTTCCAATTTTCTGTTGAAAATGCATATAACGTTAACACTTCCACACCTATTTCGTTGGCAAAGCGCGTAATTTTTCGCACCGTTTGCATACCTTCGTAATGTCCAGCCATCCGTGGCAATGCACGTTTTTTCGCCCATCGTCCGTTTCCGTCCATAATGATCGCCACATGCGCAGGAATCGGTCCTTGTAAAACGGTTTCTTTTGAATACACTTCTTCTTTGTTTTTCCATCTTTTCATCTTTTCAAACATAAGCGCATGTCCTCCAGCTTTGATCGATCGTAATTAGGCTGTGCGCCCTATTTCGTAATTATAACAAAAAACCCTCTATAAACATAGAGGGACTTATACTTCCATCACTTCTTTCTCTTTTTCTTTCGTAATCGCATCGATTTTTGCGATATGATCGTCTGTTAGTTTCTGAATATCTTCTGTATAGCCGCGCAATTCATCTTCAGTAATTTCACCGTTTTTCTCTAGCTTTTTCAACTCGTCGTTTGCGTCGCGACGAATGTTGCGCACAGCGACTTTTGCTTCTTCAGCATATTTTTTCACAAGCTTAACGAGTTCACGGCGGCGCTCTTCAGTAAGCGGTGGAATCGCAATGCGAATGACTGAACCGTCATTTGAAGGTGTTAAACCTAAATCTGATGCTAAAATCGCCTTTTCGATTTCTTTCAATACAGATTTGTCATACGGTTGAATGACAAGCAGGCGCGCTTCTGGCACTTGAATGCCGGCTAATTGAATAATTGGCGTTGGCATGCCGTAGTAATCGACTGTAATTTTTTCTAATAATGCAGGATTCGCACGACCTGCACGAATTGTTGCAAGTTCACGTGAAAAAGCTTGAACTGCTTTATCCATCTTTTCTTTTGCGTTCGTTAATACTTGCATATTATTTCCCCCTTACAATTGTTCCGATATTTTCACCTAACACAGCACGTTTAATATTTCCTTCTTCCATAATGGAGAAAACAATGAGTGGAATATCGTTATCCATACATAGCGATGAAGCAGTCGAGTCCATGACGCCTAATCCTTGTTTAATGACATCTAAATAAGATAGTTCATCATATTTGACTGCATTTTTGTCCACTTTTGGATCGGCGCTATATACACCGTCTACGTTGTTTTTCGCCATTAAAATGACGTCCGCTTCAATTTCTGCAGCACGAAGCGCGGCTGTCGTATCTGTTGAAAAGTACGGGTTTCCTGTTCCTGCTGCAAAAATGACGACACGTTTTTTCTCTAAGTGACGAATCGCTCTTCTTCGAATGTACGGCTCGGCTACTTGGCGCATTTCAATCGACGTTTGCACACGCGTTTGTACACCGAGCTGCTCTAAGCTATCTTGCAGCGCGAGCGAGTTCATCACCGTTGCTAACATTCCCATGTAATCAGCTGTGGCGCGGTCCATCCCCATTTCGCTACCAATTTTTCCACGCCAAATGTTTCCGCCCCCAACGACGACGGCAACTTCGACTCCTAGTTCTGCCACTTCTTTTACTTGTTGAGCGATCGATTTAATGACAGACGGATTAATTCCAAATCCTTGCTCTCCCGCTAGCGCTTCACCGCTTAGTTTTAAAACGACACGTTTATACTTTGGACTTTCCATTGTAAACCTCCATACCGTTCTTTAAAAATAGGGAACACATATGTGTTCCCTATTTGTCTTCATTACTTACGAACTTGGCTCATAACTTCTTCAGCGAAGTTATCTTGGCGCTTTTCAATACCTTCGCCTACTTCGTAACGGATGAAGCTTTTCACAGTCGCGCCATTAGACTCTACAAATTGACGCACTTTCACATCTGGATTTTTCACGAAGCTTTGCTCAAGTAAGCAAATGTCTTCAAAAAATTTGCCTAAACGGCCTTCAACCATTTTTTCAACGATATTTTCAGGCTTTCCTTCATTTAATGCTTGTTGTTTTAACACTTCGCGCTCGCGAGCGATTTCATCTGCAGATACTTCATCGCGAGACACGTATTTTGGATTAATTGCCGCAATGTGCATCGCTACATCTTTTGCAATGTCGCTATTTGTTGTACCTTCTAACACAGTTAATACGCCGATGCGTCCGCCCATGTGTAAATATGCACCAAATACAGCGTTGTCTCCTTTTTCAACAACCGCAAAGCGACGTAACGTAATTTTTTCACCAATTTTAGCGATCGCTGCATTGATATGTTCTTCTACTGTCGCACCGTTATCCATTTTTTGTTGTAATGCTTCTTCGACTGTTGCAGGCTTATGCTTTAATAAATGGTCAGCCAATTCTTTTACTAATGTTTTAAATCCTTCGTTTTTCGCAACGAAGTCTGTTTCAGAGTTTACTTCTAAAATCACTGCTGTATTTCCATCTACTTCGATTAACGTTGTTCCTTCCGCTGCAATACGATCTGCTTTCTTCGCTGCTTTCGCCATTCCTTTTTCACGAAGCCAGTCGATCGCTTTTTCCATATCACCGTTTGTTTCTGTTAATGCTTTTTTGCAGTCCATCATCCCTGCGCCTGTTTTTTCGCGCAATTCTTTTACCATTTGAGCAGTAATTGCCATATGAAACATCCTCCTTTTTTATGTGCGAAATCGTATGTACACAAACCGAAACGGTTTGTATGCTTAGTATGCCCGTTTTTTCTTAAAAAAAGGTGATAAAAGGCTTCCCCCTCTTATCACCTTTCACATGTTTACTCAGCTGTGACAACGGCTTCTTCGCCTTGTTTTGCTTCTAAAATCGCATCCGCAATTTTAGCTGTAAGAAGCTTCACAGCGCGAATCGCATCGTCGTTCGCAGGAATGACGTAGTCGATTTCGTCTGGATCGCAGTTTGTATCCACGATTCCGATGATCGGAATGTTTAATTTACGAGCCTCTGCAACGGCAATGCGCTCTTTGCGTGGGTCGATAACAAATAACGCATCTGGCAATTCTTTCATTTCTTTAATGCCGCCTAAAAACTTTTCAAGACGCTCTAATTCTTTCTTTAGTTTTACCACTTCTTTTTTAGGCAATACATCGAATGTGCCGTCTTCAGCCATTCTTTCGATCTCTTTTAAACGTTTAATACGTTTTTGGATTGTTGCGAAGTTTGTTAACGTTCCACCTAACCAACGTTGGTTTACGTAGAACATGCCAGAACGTTCTGCTTCTTCTTTCACAGAATCTTGCGCTTGTTTTTTCGTACCAACGAATAAAATTTTGCCGCCGTTTTCCGCAAGTTCTTTGACGAAGTTGTACGCTTCTTCTACTTTTTTCACTGTTTTTTGCAAGTCAATGATGTAAATACCATTGCGCTCAGTGAAAATGTATTTTTTCATTTTTGGGTTCCAACGACGCGTTTGATGCCCGAAGTGAACCCCTGCTTCAAGCAACTGTTTCATTGAAATAACAGACATCTTTCATCCTCCTAGATGGTTTTTTTCCTCCGCCCACGTCATTTTTAAGCAAGACTGCAAAGCAGCACCGTTGCTTAAATCGATGAGCGTGTGTATTCACACCAAATAGAACTATATCATAATTAAAAAGCACATTCAACTACTTTTGGTGAAATTTAAGCAAAAGCTCTATTTCTGTCTTCCCCCGATTTAACACCTTCGCGATTTCATCTATTGTTTTTCCTTGTTGTTGAAGTTTTAACGCTTCTGAAACGAGCGACTTGAGCGACGCCTCTTCCTTCAGCGAAGTTGTTGATAATTCCACTCGGTCAACAACGTCTTCAACTGGAAGTCGCACTTGTTCGTCCCGAAATGGAGGAGAGGCTTCTTTTTTCTTTTGACGAACGGCCGATGATGTCATTTGTTTAACAAATCGTTCGTTTTCCTCTTTAAACTGCATTAAATATGTCGTCATCATCGTTTCCATTTCGCGAATGAGCTCCGCTTGCTCTCTTTCTGTCTCTTTAATTTTTGCCCATTTTAATGACAAAAGAATAATGAGAAAAAGCGAGACACCATGCAAAACGAAGCTGATCAACCATAAAAACGTCGTCATATCATCCCTCTTATCCGATAAAATCAATATGTGTTCCTTTGTAAGGATGTTTACTTTTTTCTTTTTTCTCAGACTGTTTTTTCCACTTTGCGCGTTCGCTTTGTTCCGCTCTCGTCACTTGTTGCCGAAGGCGCTCATCTTGTTTCTTCATTTCTGTTGCAAGCTGTTGCTGAGCAAGCTGTCCGTACTGTTGCATATGTTCTTGCCATTTTCCGAGCTCATGCGTTTTCGGCAACGCCACTTGTAACTCGACTAATTTTAAACTCATGTTCTCACTTCCTTCATAAAGTGATGAAGGACTGTCATATCGCTTGCTCAATCAGTTTGCGCATTTTAAATAAAGCTTTTGCGTGAATTTGGGAAATTCGTGACGTAGACAGCCCCATAATATGCCCGATTTCTGTAAACGTCAATTCCTCTTTGTAAAATAAACTAATCACTAGCTGTTCTTTTTCATTTAGCTGTTGAATGATATTCACTAATTGCTCAATTTGTTCTTTACGCAACATATGTTCTTCTGGTGGCAGAGATCGATCATCGCGAATCGTAAATGACGGCTGATCATCGTCATCATCAAACGGTCGCTCATCGAGCGATAAAACATGGGCGAAAAACTGTTCGGTCATCACCGCATACACTTCATCTTCTGAAATGTTTAATGCTTCTGCCACTTCTTTGGCGCTGACATCACGCATATATTTTTGTTGCAACTGCTCAATTGTTGCCTCTATTTTTTTCGCCTTGTCTCGTACGCTGCGCGGAAGCCAGTCTTCTTTGCGCAATCCGTCTAAAATCGCGCCACGAATGCGAAAAGAAGCATACGTATCAAATTTTAAATCGCGTGATGGATCAAACTTTTCTAGCGCATCATATAACCCAAGCAGCGCTAAGCTTTTCAAATCTTCTCTTTTCACGCTTTTCGGAAGGGATGAAGCAATACGTTGCACATGATAATCGACAAGTGGCATGTATTTTTCGATCAATTGATCGCAAGCGTCGCGATCGCGGGCATCCATCCACTTTTGCCAGCATTGCTCAATCATATCATCCCCCCTAAATGTTAACGTTCATTTACTTTTCTTCCTGCCTCAATAGTTGTCGAATATACTCTGCTACTTTTTGTTGCTCTTCTTCGTCTAAACTTTCAATCATCTGTTCCACTTCCATTTCATCCGATGGTGTTAACGACATATTTTGTACGGATGCATCTTTTTGAATAAACGCCGTCATCCAACGAATGATAAATGCAAAAACAAAGAAAACAACAAATGCGATCAACGAACGTATCATAGATGTCCATACACTATTTTGCAATAATGAAGAAAAAAAAGCGACGATACAGCCAAATAAGGCAAAAATCACATTAAATTTCCATGTACTAACCATTACATTTCCCGTACCCCTTGATTTACTGTGCGAATGAGCAACATGCCTGTTTTCGGATGAAATTCTATCGTCCGTCCACTATTCCCTCCGACGTCTTCAGCAACGATTGGGATGCGAAAACGTTGAAGCTGCTCACGAACAGCCTCAACGTTGCGCGGTCCGATGCGCATCATATCTGTCGTACCTGTACGAAATTGAAACATTTGCGCACCGCCAGCCATTTTTGCCTTCAAATGACCATTTCTTCCCCCCGCTCCAATGACTCGGCGTACTAACTCTTCAATCGCAGTGTCGGCATATTTCGCTACATTCATTTTTTCGGATTTTGCTAACGATGAATCAGGGAGCATGACATGCGCCATCCCTGCCACTTCTTTTGCTAAATCGTATACAACGACACCGACGCAAGAGCCAAGTCCACACGTACGAATGACATGTGGTGCCTTTACTACATTCATGTCAGCAATTCCTACTTTGACGACTTGAACAATTTCACTCATCATGTTCCACACCTAAAGCCCGAAAAATAATGTGAAATGATTCAGGGTCAGGGAGTAGGAAAAAGTGTCCTTTTACACGATCATCAGGCTGATGTTCTTCATGAATGGCTGTATCAACGACAATGACATGATCGCCGACGCGCGACATTTCAATTAAACCATAGCTTAAAATCGCACCAATCATATCAATGCTAAGCGCCGGAACAGATGGATATAAATTTAAATGGGTGAAATCTGATAAAGACGATAAATACGAACCGGCTAAAATGTTGCCTAGCTCTTGCAACGCAGATAGCGACAATTCCGAACAATCTTGCTCTAGTTTAAACTGCTCATCGCCAATCATTTGTTGAATAAATCGTTCCGCTTGTTCAATAGATAATACGAAAAACATATTGCCTGGCGCATCTCCTTCAATGCGCAGGAAAACAGCGGCGACGACATTGTCAGCTCCTCCAACAATATCCATCATTTCATCAAATGAAATGATGCGCACATCCGGAATCGTCATTTCAATTTTTTTATTTAACAGCTTTGATAACGCTGTTGCTGCGTGACCCGCACCAATATTTCCAATCTCTTTTAGTATGTCCATATGGACGGCATCCATCCGTTCGAAATATGACATGGACAATTTATCCTTTCTCTGTTTTTAATACTTTTTCTAAGTTTAATAAAATGAATAGGCGTTTTCCAATTTTCACAACCCCGTTAATGTATTCCGCTGTTGTTGTATCCACTACTTCTGGTGGCGGTTCAATCGCTTCTGTTGAAATATCAACGACATCGTTTGCCGCATCAACAATGAAACCAACTTCCATATCATCGAGCGCAACGATAATGACGCGCGTATGATCAGAAAACGCAGCTTCCTCTAAACCGAAACGCATGCGCAAGTCAATAATCGGTGTTACAACACCGCGCAAATTAATGACGCCTTTTACATATTTCGGAACGCGAGGAACACGCGTAATATGTTGAATTTTTTCAATTGAACGCACTTGTTGAACTGGAATGGCATATTCTTCGTCTTTTAATTGAAACACAATCACTTTCAGCTCAGCCACATTATATTCCCCCTCTCGCTTGTCCCTACTTAATGAGCGCATTGCAGTCAATAATGAGCGCCACTTGCCCGTCACCTAAAATGGTCGCTCCAGAAATCGCAAACACGGACGTTAAGTAGTTGCCAAGCGATTTTAACACCACTTCTTGTTGACCAATAAACGCATCGACGACAAGTCCGGCCATTTTTTCACCTTTCCGTACCATGACGACCGATAAGAAATCGTCTTCTTCCTTGACGACAGGCACTTCAAAAATATCTTTTAAGAATAAGAGCGGAACAACTTTTCCACGGAAATCAATGACTTTTTGGTTATGAGCATGCAAAATATGTTCTTTCTTCACAATAGCCGTTTCGATAATAGATGACAACGGAATTGCATATTTTTCCTTTTGAATTTCAACTAACATGACAGAAATAATAGATAGTGTAAGCGGTAGTTGGATCGAAAAGATAGAGCCGACGCCTTCCTCTGAATCAATCGATACCGAACCACCAAGCGATTCAATTGTGTTTTTTACGACATCTAAGCCGACGCCACGTCCAGAAATATCAGATACTTTATCTGCTGTCGAAAAGCCTGAAGCGAAAATCAGCTCATATACTTGCTTATCCGTTAAGTTCGCCGCATTTTGTTCGGAGATAATGCCTTTACTAATCGCCTTTTTCAACACTTTTTCACGGCTAATGCCCGCACCGTCATCTTCAATTTCAATAAATACATGGTTGCCGCTATGATACGCTTTTAACTTGACTGTCCCTTCTTCCGGCTTTCCTTTTGCACGGCGCACATCCGGCGTTTCAATACCGTGGTCGATCGCATTCCGCAATAAGTGAACAAGCGGATCGCCGATCTCATCAATCACCGTACGGTCAAGCTCCGTTTCTGCCCCGATAATTTCAAGGTTAATTTTCTTTCCTAAATCGCGAGCTAATTGGCGAACCATGCGCGGGAAGCGGTTAAATACCGTTTCAACAGGCACCATGCGCATATTTAAAATGATGTTTTGCAAATCACCTGAAATGCGTGACATGCGTTCAACCGTTTCATGTAATTCCGGGTTGTTTAGCTCGCGTGAAATTTGTTCCAACCGCCCGCGATCAATGACAAGCTCTTCGAACAAATTCATTAATATATCGAGCCGCTCAATATTTACGCGAATCGTTTTATTGCTCACTTGCTTTCCTGTTTGCTTTTCTTCTTGTGTTTCTTGTTTTTTATCGACCGTTTGTTCAACCGTTTTTGTTTCTTCTTTCTGTTCCTTTTTCTGCTCTTCTTTTTGTTCGACCGTGTTTTCAGATTTATGTAAATCAACTGGCCGAACATTTACTTCTTCTACTTCTGATACTTTCATAATGCGTTTTTGTAATTCGTCTTGTGATACTTTTGTCACAACTGTCACGACAAATTGATCGTCAAATTGTTCTGCTTCAAGCATTTCTACTGACGGAACAGATTTGATCACTTCACCAATTTGTTCAATGACTTCAAAAATCATAAATACACGAGCTGCCTTTAATAAGCAGTCGGAACGCAATTTCACGCTCACTTCGTAGCTATAAAATCCTTGCTCAGCTGACTGTTTTAAAATAGTGTATTCAAATTCATCGTATGTTTGCTCTTGGATTGCATTGCTTTTTTGTGGAGCGACAACTACTTCTCCTTTTTCGATTTGCTTTAACTGCGCGACAACGGCTGTAACGTCACGCTTTCCATCCCCACCTTCTGCAATGGAAACAACCATCGCTTCTAAATCGTCAACGGCACGGAAAATGACATCAAGCAACTCAGGTGTCACAGCAATTTTCCCATTGCGAATCGCGTCGAGCACATTTTCCATTTGGTGTGTTAAATTAGCTAAGTCCTCAAACCCCATCGTCGCTGACATCCCTTTTAACGTATGGGCAGAACGGAAAATTTCATTGACGATCGACACGTCATCTGGATTTTTTTCAAGCTCTAACAATTGTTCGTTAATCGTTTGTAAATGTTCTTTACTTTCATCAATAAATACTTCGAGGTATTGACTCATGTCCATTGTTCCTATCCCCCTCAAACTTGTACGTGCTTCATTGCCGCTTCAGCAATATCATCAACATGAACAATTTCATCAACGACGTTCGCAGCAATGGCCGATTTTGGCATACCGAATACGACTGAAGATTCAGCAGATTCTGCAATAACAAACGTTTTACCAGACATTTTTAACTGTTTTAATCCTGCTGTGCCGTCTGAACCCATTCCCGTCATAACGACGGCAATTTTTTCGTAATCTGTTAGAGCGCTTAACGACTCAAACATGACGTCAACCGAAGGGCGATGTCCGTTGCGCGGTGCTGCTTCATCAAGATGAATGGCAAGCGATGTACCGACACGTTTGACATATAAATGTTTTCCACCCGGTGCGATATATGCCGTCCCTTTTTGAATAACTTCACCGTCTTCTGCTTCTTTCACGCGAATATCGCATAACGAATCGAGGCGGTTCGCTAACGATTTTGTAAATCCTTTTGGCATATGTTGCACAACTAAAATAGGCGCATCAATCGTCGCTGGAAATTTCGTTAACACGTGCTGAAGCGCACGCGGACCACCCGTCGATGTGCCGATTGCGATGATTTTTTTCTTTCCGCTCACATGTTGTCGTTCGCTTACCTCTATTTTACTATATTGCTTTTGTGGCAACATAGACATTTTTTGCTTTGTCTTTACCGTTCGCAAATTCGCTTCGCTTGCCAAAAGCACCTTTTCGATCATTTTATCTTTAATTTTATATAAATCTAGTGAGATGGCACCTGATGGTTTAGCGATAAAATCAACGGCACCGTATTGCAACGCTAAAATTGTATTTTCCGCTCCTTCTTTCGTCGTGCTTGAAATCATCACGACAGGAAGCGGTCGTTTCTGCATAATATGCTTTAGCGTTTCAAGCCCGTTCATGACAGGCATCTCAACATCTAACGTAACAACATCCGGTTGTAATTGCTCAATTTTTTGTAGCGCTTCTTGTCCGTCACGAGCGGTCCCGACAACGTGCAAGCGCGGATGTTCTGACAAAAAGTCGCTAATTAATTTTCGCATAAAAGCAGAGTCATCAACGACAAGCACTTTTGCTTTATTCACGGCGATGATAACCTACCTTTCTAAAAAGTATTGACGCAGCTTGGCAAAAAAGTGAAACGGACGTTTCTCTTTCTCCTCATGCTCTTCATCTGCTAAATAGCGATCTGTCATTTGTACGAGCGCCTTGCTCGCCTTAGCACTCGGATCAAACAAAAGAAAAGGTGTTTGGCGAATGACAGCTGTGCTTACTGTTCGATCTTCTGGCACATATCCTAAAGCATGTAGCTCTTTTCCTAAAAAACGTTTCGCTACTTGTTTTAAACGTTGTAACGTTTCCATGCCTTCTTTGTCCGAACGAACACGATTCACTAGCACATAAATCGGAAGTTGCGAATCCGCTAAATGAATGTATTTCATCATTGCGTATGCATCAGTTAAAGCTGTCGGTTCAGGCGTTGTCACGATGAAAATATCATCAACCGCCTTTAACAGTTGAAGACGATCTTCGGACATCCCCGCCCCCATATCAAAAATAATGTAATCATATTGCGCAGAAACGTGTTGTAACTGTTCAATAAAATATTCCACTTGTTGTTCGTCCATATGAAAAATTTCGGTAAATCCCGTTCCTCCTGCAATAAACGCCAACTCATTCGGTCCTATCTTTATAATATCATGAATGGTGACATTTGGACGAAAAATATCGATGATCGTATGGGATGACGTTTGTCCAAGTAAAATGTCGATATTTCCCATTCCAATATCCATATCAAACAACAATACATGTTTCCCCCGTTGACGTAGCGCTAATGAAAAATTTAGCGAAACGTTCGACTTTCCAACGCCGCCTTTCCCACTTAACACAGCAATCGCTTTCGTTTCTGAACCGCTTTGCATTTTTTTTACACGTAAACGTAAGCTTTCCGCTTGATCTCTCATCATTGTTGCTCGACCCCGGTAATCATATTTGCCACAAGTTGTGGAGTAGCTTCAACGATATCGTCTGGCACGTTTTGCCCGTGTGTCATATACGCTGTACCGATGCCGCATTGAACCATCATATTTAACATCGCCCCATGTCGACTCGTTTCGTCTATTTTCGTGAAAATAAATTTATGAATCGGAATGAGGGAAAACTGTGTATAAATTTCTTTCATATCTCGCCATTTCGCTGTTAACGATAAGACAAGAAATGTTTCCATTTCTTCGTTAAAATCGATCATTTCTTTTAAATCGTTCACATATTGGACGTTGCGAAAATTTCTTCCGGCCGTATCAATAAAAACAATATCGTACGATGTAAGCTTCTCTTTCGCTTGGCGGAAATCGTCAAGATTGTAACATACTTCAATTGGCACGTTTAAAATTTTTGCATACGTTTTTAGTTGATCAATCGCCGCAATGCGATACGTATCCGTCGTAATAAACGCCACTTTTTTTCCATGTTTAATAACGCAATCAGCTGCCATTTTCGCCAGCGTCGTCGTTTTCCCAACCCCCGTTGGCCCAACAACGTTAACGAATTTTTTTTGAAAAGAAATACCCCCGAACGAAAGAGAAGATAATGTGTTTACAATTTCCTCATAAAGCCATTTCTTTACTTCATCATACGATCCGTTCGCACTCGATGTGTACCATCGTTGCAACAAAGTAGACATGAACATCGCTCGCACATCATCGCTTATTTCTTGATCAATTAAATGGGCATCTATTGCTTTCAACGGAGCGGGATAATGCTCAATCCCCCCTCCTTGTGACAACTGGCGGATCGTCGCTTTTAATTCATGAATTTCTTTTAACAGCTGTTCATCACGCAACGGTTCTGCGCGCTCTTTTCGTTTTTCTTTCATTTTTTGAACAGGCGGAGTGGTTGGCTTTGGTTCAACGGCAGCAATCACTTCAATATTTTTTCGGGAAAACAGGCCAAGAAATCCCTTTTTTTGTACGACTTTCGAATTTAAAATAACGGCATCATTTCCAAGTTCCGCGCGAATCATTTTCATCGCTTCTGGCATAGACGAAGCAACAAACTTTTTTACTTTCATTCCACATTCACCACCCCAACACTTTGAACTTCCACATTTGCTTCAAGTTCATTATACGACAAGACCGGAACGTGACGGAAATATCGTTCGGTTAATTGTCTAACATACATGCGCACAGCTGGAGAGCATAGTAAAATTGGCGATTGATCTTGAAACGGAAATTGTTCAATTTGCATCGCTATTGCTTCAATAATCGCTTGTGAAACAACCGGATCAAGCGCTAAATAATTACCATGTTCCGTTTGTTGCACACCTTCGGCAATCATTTTTTCAACTTTTCCTGATAATGTAATGACACGCAACGGCTGTCCTTCCACAACATACTGGCTCGTAATTTGACGTGCAAGCGCTTGACGAACGTATTCTGTTAAAAGATCTGGATCTGTTGTCATTCTTCCAAAATCAGCAAGCGTTTCAAAAATAACCGGCAAATTGCGGATTGATACTTTTTCACGTAGTAAATTCGCAAGCACTTTTTGAATGTCGCCAACCGATAGTGGATTTGGCGTCACTTCTTCGACTAAAATTGGATACGACTCTTTGACATGATCGATTAACTGCTTCGTTTCTTGACGACCGAGTAACTCATGCGCATGCGCTTTTAACAGTTCGGTGATATGCGTCGATACGACAGATGGCGGATCAACGACTGTATATCCAAACATTTCGGCTCGCTCTTTCATTTCTTCAGAAATCCATTTCGCTGGCAAGCCGAACGCTGGTTCAATCGTATCGATTCCTTCAATGGAATCATCATCAACGCCTGGGCTCATCGCTAAATAATGATCAAGCAACAACTCGCCACGCGCCACTTCATTTCCTTTAATTTTTAGTCGATATTCATTCGGCTGCAGTTGAATGTTATCACGAATGCGAACAACAGGAATGACAATGCCAAGCTCTAAAGCAAGTTGGCGCCGAATCATCACGATACGATCTAATAAATCTCCGCCTTGATTAGCGTCAGCGAGTGGAATGAGTCCGTACCCAAACTCAAATTCAATTGGATCGACACTTAATAAACTCACAACACTTTCTGGACTTTTCATTTGATCCATTTCGATTTCTTCCTCTGTCTCTTCTGTTGTTGTTTCTGCCACACGAGCTTGTTTTGTCAATTGATATGCGCCGAAAGCAAGCAGAGAAGCAATCGGAATCGTTAACAAATCATTAATCGGGGTAAACAACCCGAGTAAAAAAATAGTCCCCGCTGTGACGTATAACATTTTCGGATACGCAAACAGCTGCCGCACAATGTCGGCACCTAAATTATCATCAGAGGCTGCACGGGTGACAACAATCCCTGTGGCCGTTGAAATTAATAACGCCGGAATTTGGCTAACAATTCCGTCCCCAACCGTTAATAGCGTATATCTTCTTGCTGCTTCCCCAATGTCCATCCCTTGTTGCACCATGCCGATGACGATTCCAAATAACATGTTAATTAATACAATAATAATTCCTGCGATCGCGTCGCCTTTTACGAATTTACTTGCTCCGTCCATCGCACCGTAAAAATCCGCTTCTTGCGCAATTTTTTCACGTCGTTCTCTCGCTTGTTGTTCGGAGATAATGCCGGCATTTAAATCGGCGTCAATGCTCATTTGTTTTCCCGGCATCGCATCGAGCGTAAAACGAGCCGCAACTTCTGATACGCGCTCCGCCCCTTTTGTAATGACGACAAATTGAATAATAATTAAAATTAAAAAGACAACAAAACCAACAACAACATTTCCACCGATGACGAACGTTCCAAACGTTTCAACGACTCCCCCTGCTTCTCCTCTGCTCAAAATCGAGCGAGTCGTTGAAACGTTCAAACCGAGGCGAAATAATGTAAGCAAAAGGAGAAGCGAAGGGAAGATCGAAAATTGAAGCGGTTCGCGCATATTCATCGATGTTAAGAGAACGAGCAACGCAAGAGAAATATTCATAATAATGAGGATGCTGAGCAACCATGATGGTAGAGGGATGATGAGCATCGCTACAATTAATACAACCATAAGTAATACAGATAAGTCCCTTGCCGACATAAACGTTCTCTCCTGTTCACATACATAAGAATTAAAGTTTATTTTTCGTTTTATAAACGTACGCTAAAATTTCTGCTACCGCTTTAAAAAAGGCTTCCGGAATAACCATCCCGACATCTGTTTGATCGTATAATGCGCGCGCAAGCGGGCGGTTTTCAACAATGATCACATCATTTTTTTTTGCAATATCTTTTATTTTTTGCGCCATATAGTCCGCCCCTTTGGCGACAACGATCGGGGCATCTGCTTGTTGTTCATCATACTTTAACGCCACAGCAAAATGCGTTGGATTTGTAATGACAACATCCGCTTTCGGCACTTCTTGCATCATGCGGCGCATCGCCATTTCCCGCTGTTTTTGCTTAATGCGCGATTTAATGAGGGGATCCCCTTCCGTCTTTTTATATTCATCTTTGATATCTTGTTTTGACATACGAATATTTTTTTCAAAATCGTACCGTTGATACAAATAATCAAACATCGAAAGAAAAAGTAAGGCGACAGAAGCAACGAGCCCCATTTGAATCGTTAAACGTCCAAGCGTGATCGCGCTAGCACCGATCGATTTATGGGATAGCGATAAAATATCCTCCATGTGCAACCATAAAACTGAAAATGTTACAACGCCAACAAACAGCACTTTTAAAATCGATTTTAACAATTCGACAAGTGCACGGAGCGAAAAAATGCGCTTGAATCCTTGAATCGGATCGAGTTTACTTAGTTTCATTTGCAACGGTTCCGTCGTAAATAAAAAGCCAACTTGCACAAAATTGGCAAATAGCGCTGCGGCAATTGCGGCTAAAAAAATCGGTCCAACGAGCATTGCAAGCTGACGAAGAAGATCAACGAAAATCAGCTGCACAGAATCAACCGTCACATCCATAAAAAAATAATGTTGAAAAGATTGACGAAACAGTCGGACAATTGCATCTCCCCACACGCCCGAGGAAAACGAGAGAGTGAGAAAAACGACGAGCATTAAAAAAGCAGCAGTCGCATCAGCACTCTTCGCTACTTGTCCTTTTTTGCGCACTTCTTGCCGTTTTCTCGGCGTTGCTTTTTCCGTTTTTTCTCCAGCGAAAAACTGTAAATCAACCGACAGCCAGCCCACGTTACGCGCCCCCTAACAGCTTCATCATGCCGCGCATCGACGTAAAAGTGAATTCAAACAGTTGTTTTGTTACGACAAACATGCTTGAAAATACAATGACGAACAAAACAAAACTAACGATAATTTTCACGGGTAATCCAATCACAAAAATGTTCATCTGCGGAACGGTGCGCGCAACAATCCCAAGCGCTACATCCACTAAAAATAAACAGCCGACAATGGGAATGGCCATTTGTAACGCAATGACAAACATCGCTTGAAATAAACGAACCACCTGTTCTGCGATTTGTCCATTTCCAAAAGAAATGAGACGCTCGAGCGGAATAAACTGATAACTATAAAAAATACCGTCTAACAACAAATGATGTCCATTGACGGCAAGTAAAAAAAACAAAGCGATCGTATACAAATATTGTCCCATTAATGGGCTTTGTGCGCCTGTTTGTGGATCGATGACGTTTGCAATGGCAAATCCCATTTGAAAATCAATGAGTCCGCCCGCAATTTGAATCGACGACATGATAATAAACGCAACAAGCCCAATCAACAGCCCGATAAGCACTTCTTTGATTAGCAACATCATATACATTCCGTCAATATCGATCGGTTTCGGATCAAGTGAAAAAAACATGATCCAACTAATGAAAAAGGCAAAACCGATTTTATGAACGTTTGGCACGTTTCGATAAGAGAAAAGCGGCATCGTCGCAAAAAAGGAAGCGACGCGCGCAAAAATAAGCAAAAACGTTGGTACATACGTGTATAACTCCATACGCTTCATCCTACAAATTTACTTAAGTTACTAAAAATATTGTATGCATACGAAATCATGCGCGAAAGCATCCACGGCCCGAAAAAAACGAGACCGATGAGGACAGCGACAATTTTTGGAACAAACGCTAACGTCTGTTCTTGAATTTGCGTCGTTGCTTGCAAAATGCTGACAAACAATCCGACCGCAAGCGCAAGCAACATGAGCGGCCCACATATGACGAGCACCATATACACACCGCGTTCCGCCACTTGAATGACAAAATCGGGACTCATTTTTCCCACCTACTTTAAAAGCTTTCTAATAATGATTTCACAACTAAATACCAACCGTCTACAAGAACAAATAATAAAATTTTAAACGGCAACGAAATCATGACTGGCGGCAACATCATCATCCCCATCGACATTAATACACTGGCAACGATCATATCAATCACTAAAAACGGGATGAATAACATAAAGCCGATTTGAAAAGCCGTTTTCAACTCGCTAATCGCAAAAGCAGGTACAAGAGCGGACATCGGAATCTCTTGCACTGTTTTTGGCTGTTCAGCCCCTGCGTAGCTTAAAAATAAAGCTAAATCTTTTTGCCGCGTATGTTTGCTCATAAAATCTTTTAATGGTGCTTCGGCTCGTTCGTATGCTTGTTCTAAGTTAATTTTTTCATCAAATAACGGCTGTAGAGCATCACGGTTAATTTGTTGAAATGTCGGTGCCATAATAAAAAATGTTAAAAATAGCGATAGCCCGATGATCACTTGGTTTGGCGGCATTTGTTGCGTGCCGAGCGCTGTTCTGACAAACGACAAGACGATGACGATGCGCGTAAACGATGTCACCATAATTAAAATGCCCGGTGCAATCGACAACACGGTTAACAACAATAACAGCTTCACAGATGTCGCTACATTGTCAGGGGCACTATTGTTAAAAAACTGCATCACTTCATTCATGTGGATCCCTTTCTTTTTCTAGCGCTCTCATCGCTTTTTTTCGCTCTTCAGCTAGCCGTTGTAACTCGCGATCAAATAACTGGCGAAAACGAGGTTCGCTCGCTTTTCGCTGCCAAAGCGACTGGAGCAATTTCCATACGCTCGTATCAAGCAATGAATCAAGCCGCGCTTCATGTTGCTTCAGCAACTCCTCGATTTCTTGTTCGTCCGTAATTTCTTTCAATAAATGGATCGATTCCCCTACACCGACGACAAACACACGTCGACCAACTTTCACAATTTGAATCGTTCGATTCGTTCCTAAACTTGTCCCGCCTAAATGTTGAATAAGCCCTTTTCGCTCATAAAATCGGTTTTGTTTATTTAGCCATTTTAAAAGAGCATATAACAAAAACACAACAAAAGCCGTTGCAGCGATTAGTTTGGCAAAATCCGAAAACGTAATCGGATCCGGCTGGACAACTGTTTCCGCTTTCGTTGCCTCGTTCTTCTGTTGTTCTTTACACTTTTCTGGATGCTCTACACATTCTTTAACGCTATTCGTTTGTTCTGCAAAAGCAGGGGAAACTGCTTGCAGAACAACGAACGCGCACAACATCATGATGCGAATATAGCGCAATGAATTCCACCTCTAACCGAGCGTTTTATTAATGGCTTCAATGACGCGATCTGCTTGGAACGGCTTGACGATAAAGTCTTTTGCTCCTGCTTGAATCGCATCAATAACCATCGCTTGTTGCCCCATGGCCGAACACATAATGACTTTTGCGTTGCTATCAATTTTTTTAATTTCTTTCAACGCTGTAATGCCGTCCATTTCTGGCATCGTAATGTCCATTGTGACTAAGTCTGGACGAAACTCTTTATATTTTTCTACCGCTTGCGCTCCATCAGCTGCCTCAGCAACGACTTCATGTCCGTTTTTCGTTAAAATATCTTTAATCATCATTCTCATAAATGCTGCATCATCAACAATTAAAATTCTCGCCATTCTCCAATAACCTCCCAAATTATCGTAATTTGTTTAATCGATCGCTCTGGCTAATAATGCTTGTCACGCGCACGCCAAAATTTTCATCGATGACAACGACTTCGCCTTTGGCGATCAATTTATTGTTTACTAAAATGTCAACCGGTTCACCAGCCAGCTTATCGAGTTCGATAATGGACCCTGACGATAAACTTAAAATATCTTGAACAGAGCGCTTCGTTCGGCCAAGTTCTACCGTTACTTGCAACGGAATGTCAAGCAACATGTCGAGATTGCGCGATTCCGTCTCTGGCAATGGCGCTGGTTCAAAACTTGCAAAAGCAACAGGCTGAACGTTGACAGGCTGCTGCACAGCTCCGGTTCCTACATGTTGAGGAGCTTCTTTTTGCGTTTGTTGAGCCGGTGAAGGCGCTTGTTGTGTTTGTGCGGATGGCGCGGTTTGACGTGGCTCATTCGTATTTATTGTAGCTGATGTTTGTGCGTTTGTACTAGACGGATTTAATAAATTTTCGACTAATTCTTTCGCAAAATGAATCGGAAGCAGCTGCATAATGTTCGAATCAATTAAGTTGCCTACTTTTAAACGAAACGATACTTTTACAAGCACATCATCCGGTGGTAAATATTCAAACCCTTCTCCTTCTGATAAATCAAGCAAATGTAAACTCGGTGGAGAAATATCGACTTTTTTACTAAAAATCGTCGACATCGATGTGGCTGCAGAACCCATCATTTGGTTCATCGCTTCTTGCACGGCACTTAGCTGAATTTCATCCATGAACGCTGGTGGATTTGTTCCGTCTCCGCCCATCATTAAATCAGCAATAATGGCCGCGTCAGACTGCTTAATCACAAGCAAATTCGTTCCTAAAAATCCTTCCGTATAGCTCACTTGAATCGCCACATACGGATGTGGAAACTCTTCTGCCACTCGTGAACGCTCAATGAGTGAAACGCTCGGTGTTGTAATTTCCACTTTTTGATTTAATAACATCGAGAGCGCTGTCGCTGAACTACCAAACGAAATGTTTCCAATTTCACCAAGTGCATCTTGTTCGATCGGTGTTAACACTTCATCAATCGACATTGTGCTAGACGGCATCGGGTCTTCGTCAATTCCTCGCAACAACGCATCAATCTCGTCTTGAGATAACATATCGTCACTCATCATCGCCGTCTTCCCCCTTTATCACATCTAAAATTTGTACGGCTAATCGTTTATTCATTTTTCCGGGCTGTCCAATAAATTTCGGCACATCTCCTACTTTGATCACAAGCGGATCGCGCACGGTTTGATCGAGTTGAATGACATCGCCAACGGAAAGTTGTAAAAATTCTTGGATAGAAATGGTCGATGTGCCAAGCTCTGCGATCATCGGCACTTTTGTTTGTTTTAATCGCTTTTGTAACGTCGCCACTTCCTCTGGTTCGCGCGCTTTTTTTTGCGTTTGCATCCAATAATGAACCGATAATTTCGGAATAATTGGTTCTAACACAACATGCGGAATACAAATATTAATCATGCCGCTCGTATCACCAATTTGTGTATTTAATGAAATAACAACAACCGTCTCATTTGGTGATACCATTTGTAAAAACTGTGGATTTACTTCAAAATCTGTCAACATCGGGTCAATATCCGCCACCGACTCCCACGCTTCACGCAAGTTGCTAAACGCTTTTTCGAACAAATTTGACATAATTTTCGTTTCGATTTCTGTTAAGTTTTCAATTTTGTTCAAACTTACCCCTCTGCCGCCTAATACGCGATCAAGCATCGCATAAGCGATGTTTGGGTTCACTTCTAACAGCACGCGTCCATCAAGTGGAGGGACTTCAAATACTGTTAAAATCGTCATTTTCGGAATGGAACGAATAAATTCCTCATACGGCAGTTGGTCAGCCGATGCGACAGAAATTTGTACATATGTGCGCAACTGCGCTGAAAAAAATGTTGTTAATAATCGGGCGAAGTTTTCGTGTATGCGCGTTAAACTGCGAATTTGATCTTTTGAAAACCGCAATGCCCGTTTAAAGTCATACACTTTTACTTTTTTCTCTGCTTCTTCCTTTTTTAACTCATCAGCGCTCATCTCTCCAGCAGATAGCGCCGCCAGCAACGCATCTATTTCACTTTGCGATAAAACTTCTCCTGACACCGTTCTCACCTCCTACTCCTATTCATTTTATTTACTGGAGAATAAAGGAGGTTATATAAATTTTCTCAACTTTTCCTTCTTGCATCAGTTCATTAATGCGTTCACGCAATTTTTTCTCCAAAAGCAGTTTTCCTTGTTTTCCTTTAAACTGTTCCGCCGTCATTTCTGACAATTCTTCAATAATGATATTTTTAATTTGAAAATCGCGTTTCTCGGCTTCTTCTTTTGCTTTTTCGCTATCTGTTTGAATTTTAAACGCAATTTTAATAAAGCTGCCATCCATTAAATTCGTCATCATTTCCGGTACATCAAATGAGCTTGCAACAATTTCATCGACCGTCGGTTCTTTCGGCTCATCGTTCCCCATAAACTTCATAACTACAACAAGTGCAACGACGCTAACGAGCGTAATAACCCCCATCACAATAAGCATCATTTTTAACATTTTATTGTCTTTCAACGTCGGATCCCTCCGCATCTCTCCTTAATCCGAGAACAGAAATGTTGCGATAAAACGTTTCTACTAATAACATAACATCTTCAACAGACTCCCGCACGACAAACTTTTTGCCATTCGTTAACGTAATCGTCGTATCGGGGAACGCTTCAACTTGCTCTATGTAAATGGCGTTTAACGTAAAAGGTTTGCCGTTTAACCGCGTTAATCGAATCATTATGTATCGGGGGCAAACGCCCCCGTCCCCCCTTTATTTATTATTTCTTCAAGTTAACAAGCTCTTGTAAAATTTCGTCCGACGTTGTAATAATGCGCGTATTTGCTTGGAAGCCGCGCTGGGCAACGATCATTTCTGTAAATTCTTCAGATAAGTCCACGTTCGACATTTCAAGCGCTCCTGAAATAATTTCGCCCGCACCGTTTAAACCAGGACGCGACAATTCATTAATCATTAGACCATCCGCATTTCGATCGAGCTTACCGGAGTTGTTCGTTTCTTTAAACGTATTGCCGCCCATTTTTTCTAAACCAGTCGGGTTTGGAAATTGTGCCAACAAAATTTGACCTGCAATTTTTAACTGTCCGTTGCTATCAATGAACGTCACTTTTCCGTCCGCTGTAATTCCAAAGCTTTTCGCTGTTTTCGGAATTTGAATTAACCCCGGTTCAAAGCTTGTCACGTTGCCGTATTTTGGCTCACTATAATCTTGCAACACTTGCTGGACGCTTTCGACAAAGCCACTAATTCCTTCTAAGTATGGACCCATCATTTTTTCTGCTTCCGCCAGCGTATCCGGCCAATCTGCTTCGTTTTCAGGAAGAAGCGGAACCGGGTTAATGCTTGCTTTCGGAGATACACGATCATTAAAGTATGTTCCAGCTGACGCAGGCGTTGTATCATTTGGATCCTCTTTTCCTGTAATTTTCTCATTTAAGCTTTTTAGCTCACTGTTAAAGTTTTGAATAAAATTAATAAAATCAGTTTGTGTAGCCGGATTGTTATCAGAGTCTTTCGTAAACTCTTCTTTCCATTTTTTTATAAAGTTTACGAGGCCATTTGCACTGTTAAGAAATGTTTCTAAGTCACGTCTAGCTTGAGCAACATGTGGAGCGTTTGCAATGACCGTATCTACATCTTTAATCGCTGCTTCGCCAATTAAATATTGTCCGTCCGAGTTGACGATGTAACCGTACTCATCTAAATAAAAGTTTCCGGCACGTGTAAAACTTAAGTTAAATACACGATCAATCGGCACACCTGTATTGACTTTATTTGTTCCTAATTTCCCAGCCGGTCCATCCATACTAATTAACGTCACATCGTTAATCGAACCGACGATGAAAAATCCGTCGCCGCCGAGTGCTAAGTCAAGCGGACGCGATGTCGTTTGCGTCGATCCTTGCGTATGAATCGTTTCGATTGAACCGAGGCCGCTTCCTAGTCCGATTTGTTTCCCGTTAATTCCTCCGCGCGTTCCTGTTGATGATGTCGCCGCGGAAATTTGTTGGGAAACGAGATCTTTAAATGTGACGCGCGCTTTTTTATAGCCATACGTATTGACGTTAGAAATATTGTTACCAATCACGTCTAATTTATATTGAAAGTTGCGAATACCGCCAATGCCAGTGAACATGGAACGTAACATATAATCCTCTCCTTTTCATCGTTTGAGCGGCTTCTGTCATTCCGCACGCTCGAAGGCTTCCAATGAAGGTCCAGCCTTATATAATAATCGCACCATTAATGTTTGTGAACAGTTGTGTTTGCGCTTCTTCGCGATTCATCGCCGTAATGACCGTTTGATTCACAGCGCTGACAATCAGTGCCGCTTCATCTGTAATGACGAGTGAGTCGCGCACACCTTTTTGTTTTGCTTCAACGATTTTTTGTCCGATCATTTCCCATTGTTCATCGTTAATATAAATATTTCGTTCTTGCAATCGTTGTTGGGCATGTTTGCTTATTTTTAACGTTTGTTCAGCCTTCGTAAGCTCATCCCGAAACGATTGTCGCTCTGTTGAAACGACCGTCTGTTTTTTTGACGGAATAAGCGGAGTATGCGGGAAAAATTGAATGCGATTCATTCGCTCACCTCCTTTATTGCGACACTTTTGTGACGCGAGAGGCTAAAACGGTTTCCCCTTGTTCAAGCTCTAACCATACTTCCGTTCCTTTTTGAACGATCGCTTTCACAACGCCGCTTTGTTCATCCCATGTGACCGTTTTGCCAATCCATTCGCTATATTGAGCAAGCGACGGTGCAACCTGTTGTTGCATAAGTTTTTGCAACGCATCTAATGTGCTCGCAAGCTTTTCTGATGTACTTGTTTGCGATTCAATAAACTTGCCCATCATATTCGACATATTGACCATTTGCTCGAGCGATGAAAAATTCGCCATTTGCGAAATAAATTCACGGTCTTCCATCGGGTTTAACGGATCTTGATGCTGCAATTGGGCAATTAAAATTTTTAAAAAATCATCTTTTCCTAATGAGCTTTTTCCTGTTTCTCTTTGTTGTGTTTGACGCTGTGACAAAAATAAACTCGGATCGATAGCTGTCACGTTCATCACCTCTTTTCAAAGTCAATCCATTCTTTCAACCACTCATCAAAAGATTCGTCATGTTGTTTCTTTTGTTCTTTTTGTTGTTCTTGGTGCTGCTGTTTTTGTTGTTGGAATGAATGGTCGCGAAATTTTGCTTCATCAAATACATGGAACTTCTCAACAGTAATATGATCAACAATATGTGACAGCTGATGAATATGTTGTTCAACCAACTGTTTCGCCGCATCGGTTGATGTAATCATTTTTGCAGTCAATTTTCCTTTTTGTTGAATGAGCTTAATTGTGACATACCCTAAATGTTCCGGATGCAAACGAATAAGCATTTGTGTATTACCATTTTTCCATTGCGTCAGTTTACTTGTTCGCAAAATGCGTTCAAACTGCGTAACAAAAGGCGTATCTTTTGTTGTATCGATCGTTTTTAGCCCCATCGGTGCATGTTCATTTGTTTGCTGCCCGACATGTAAAACATGTTCATATAAGCGGGCTACTGATTGTTTACTCTCTTGTTGTAATGTGACAAGCTCTTTTGGTACTTGTAATGGCGATAAAAACTCTTTTTGCATAGCTTGTGTCCCTTGCTTGAATAAAAGAGCATTTGTCGTATTCATCCGCCCATCTTCGGGCAATGATACAGCTCTCGTGTTTATTTGCCCATCTTCTGACCATGATGCAGCTTTTGTGTTTATTCCCACGTCTTTTGACAAAGATACAGCTTTCATGTTTATTCGCCCATCTTCGGGCAATGATACAGCTCTCGTGTTTATTCCCACGTCTTTTGACAAAGATACAGCTTTCATGTTTATTCGCCCATCTTCGGGCAATGATACAGCTTTTGTGTTCATCTTTTCCTCTTTTTGATGCGGTACGGTGAGAGGCACATCTTTCAAAAGGCTTTGAACTTGTTTTGGCATATAATCATTCGTTCGCTTTTCGCTTTCGTTCATTTCTTTTGTTAATGCCTGCAGCATCGCTGTAATTGTGCCGCTTTGCTCATTACGCATTCCAAATGTTGTTTGCATCATTTGGCGCACTTGTTCGATAATCGGCTCTGGAATCGTCCATTGTTTTTGCTCCAGTTGGAATAATGCCAAAACAAGCATAAGCTCATCTTCTACATTTCGCTCATCTTTTGGCGAAAACATCATTTCAAGCGGTTGCCCAGATGAAAACCGTTCAATCATGTCATTTTTCGTTTCTTCTGGCAAAAGGGAGAGAAACGCTTGAACGGCATCGTTGGATAACGTTTGCTTTTCTGCGTACCCGTCATAAACAGGAAGTTGTGCAAACCATTGTTGTAGCTGTTCCCAATCGACAGTTTGCGCTATTTCTGGCGCCTCAACAAATGGTTGTAACGTTTTTGTTTCTTGGCGCAGCGATGCGATGATATGGGCAAATGCGTTGCTGTCGCCCGTTTGCGCTGCGATTTGTTGATTTTGTCCGCTAGATGGCGCCATGAGGGAAACCGATACGATATTCATTTTTTCACCTCCTTTCAATTATTCGATCTTTTCGCAAGCAGGCTCGTATATTTTGCAGCGTTTGCCGCATCCATTTTTTCTAAAATGGCTGCCGCTTTATCTGTTTTTAACTGCGATAGCAAATCGACAGCTTCGCGATCCGACATTTGCGGAATAATTTCTGCTGCTTTTTTTGGGGACATTGTTTCATACATTTTTACAACGTCTACACGTGAAGCATTCGTTTGCTCTGCCGACGGTGTAGTTGTAGGTTGTTGAGCTTGTTCCTTCTCTGCTTTCAGGCGCGCAATTTCTTGTTTCAGTGCATCCATTTCCCCTTCTTTTTCTTTGAGCGCATCGTTCGCTTTTGTTAGTTGTTTCTCTTTTTCGACAATCGTTGCTTTTAGCTCAACGATTTGTTGTTGTAGTTTCTTTTTTTCATTTGCTTCCGTTCCTTCAATCCATTGCGATACGAACGGCAATTGACTCGCATATTTTTTCCCTTGTTCAAATACGTTAATACCGGAGAATGTTAAAATAAGCAAAACAACCGAAATCGTAAATAAAAGTGGAATAAACACGACAAAAAGAAACCATTGAAACTTACTTGTTTTTTTCGTTTCTTCTTCTTTTCCAAACTGCTCCATTGACGCTCACCTTGTTTCTCGATGGCAATATTGCTGTATTGAAATATCGTCCATCTGCTTTTGTTCTGCGATTCGCATTTGTGTCGCAATCATTTCGTCATATCTTTCTTTTATTTTTTCGTATTTTTTCACTTCTACATTCAATTCAACTAACTTCAGTTGTTTCAACTCCATTTGTTGACGGGCTTGCATGACAAGATGTTGATAATGGTCGATAACGCGTTGCAAATTACCCATAAATTGTTGAAACGAACGAATATGTTGAATCGCTAATCCTAATTGTAGTTGTTGTTTATGTTGTTCTTCATAATCTTCTTTTTGCTTTAAAAAGTGATATAGTTTTTCCGCCACTTCTTCAAATCGGCTGCGCGCCTCTTCATATTCGTGCAATGCTTTTTGTTTTTCATGTTCTTTTAAGTTTAAAATTTTTGTTAATTTAAATGGTGTCATCGTTTATTCACCCTTGTTCAATAAGTTGAAACAACTGTTGAACGCTTTCGTTTATTGTGTATGATTCATGAACATCTTGCTTTAAAAACGAAATAATTTTTGGATAATAGCGAATGGCTTCATCAATTTCCCGCGACGACCCTCGTTTATATGCACCAATTTGAATTAAATCTTCAGACTGAACGTATGTCGCAAGCAGCTCGCGCAATTTTTCCGCCATTTTGCGATGCTCTGGCGTTACGATGTAGTTCATGACGCGGCTGACGCTTTTTAATACGTTAATTGCTGGATATTGTCCTTTGTTTGCTAGTTGTCGTTCTAATACGAAATGTCCATCCAGAATACCGCGAACGGTATCTGCAATCGGCTCATTCATATCATCGCCGTCAACGAGCACCGTATAAAAAGCAGTAATCGTTCCGTGTTCATTCGTTCCCGTCCGTTCAAGCAGTTTTGGTAACATAGCGAAAACAGACGGTGTATATCCTTTCGTCGTCGGTGGTTCTCCGATGGCTAATCCGACTTCACGTTGCGCCATTGCCACGCGTGTAACAGAATCCATCATAAACATGACGTTCAACCCTTGGTCTCGAAAATACTCGGCAATGGCTGTCGCTGTATACGCCCCTTTAATGCGCATGAGCGCTGGTTGATCGGACGTCGCAACAACGACAATGGAACGTTTTAATCCTTCTGGCCCGAGGTCACGTTCAATAAACTCTCGCACTTCACGTCCACGTTCCCCAATAAGAGCAATGACGTTTAAATCAGCGTTTGTGTTGCGGGCAATCATTCCCATTAATGTACTTTTTCCAACGCCAGACCCAGCAAAAATGCCAACGCGTTGCCCTTTTCCAACCGTAAGCAAACTGTCGATCATTTTCACCCCGACTTCAATGGGCTCCGCAATCGGTGGACGCGTCATTGGATTTGGCGGTTGACGATCGATCGGAACAGCCGTCAGCCCTTTCGGAAGCGGCTGATCATCGAGTGGAGCACCTAATGCGTCAATGACACGTCCGACAAGCGCAGTACCTACTTTGATTTCAAGAGGGGCACCCGCTGCTTCGACAATGCAACCGGGGGCAATATCTTGAACCGTTGCATATGGCATTAATAGTACGTATTCATCGCGAAATCCAACGACTTCGGCTTGAATTTTTTTCTTTTTTTTATGACCAATATGAATGTAGCATACATCTCCGATCGAGCTTTCCGGTCCTTTCGCTTCAATCATTAAGCCGATGACGCGCGTCACTTTGCCAAATCGTTTATATGGATCGAGCAGATCAATTTCATTGATGAGCGCTTGCCAATTCATTCACTTTCCCCCTCGATTCGCTCGAGCAATTGTAACTTCAATTGCTCAAGCTGTGTGTCAACGCTTGCATCAATGCGGCCGAACGGCGATTCAACAATACAACTCGTCTCCGCCAATGTTTCATCCGGGTAAATAAATAAATGAACGTCTTGACTAAATAGCGCTTTTAGCTCCTCTTTTTGGCGGGCAACAGCGGCATAGTAAGTCGGATGAACGTATATTTTCACTTCTTCATGTTCACGAACTTCTTTAATGACTTGCTTCACAAGACCGAGAAAATGTTCTTTATTTTCAGCAAGACGTTCACCGATAATTCGTTCTGCCACTTTGCACGCGATAAGCAAAATCGTTTCATCAGCCGACTGCAACATATGATAAAATTGTTCATTTGCTGACTGCACGATTTGTTTTGCTTCTTGGATCGTTTCCATGTACTGTTGAAATCCGTCTTGGCGCCCTTGCTCTAAGCCGATGGCGTATCCTTCTTGACGCGCTTGTTCAATCCATCGGCTTCGTTCTTCTTCCCATTGCCTTTGTTCTTCGGCAATTTGTTGTTGAACAGATGCGTAATACATATCCGCTTCTTGGCGAATGTTTGCCGCTTCCTGTTCTGCTTGTTCAACGATCATTTGTGCGTGCGCTGTCATCGTTTCGTCATATTGCTCGTGTTCTTCTTGTTGCACGTCTGGCAACACTTTTTTTACTTGAATGACGGCTCGTTGTTCCGTACACGTTCTAGCAAACGAGGCTTTAATTAACTTAGACAATAATATCATCTCCTCCACCGCGAGCGACGACAATTTCACCCGCTTCTTCGAGACGACGAATAACCGCAACAATACGCGATTGCGCCTCCTCTACGTCGCGAAGGCGAACAGGACCCATAAACTCCATTTCTTCTTTAAACGTTTCCGCCATGCGTGAAGACATATTGCGGAACACGACTTCTTTCACTTCATCGCTAGACACTTTCAACGCAAGCAACAAGTCGGCATTGTCCACTTCGCGAATGACACGTTGAATAGCGCGATTATCAAGCGTAACGATATCTTCAAAGACAAACATGCGCTTTTTAATTTCTTCTGCTAATTCTGGGTCTTGAATTTCAAGCGCATCTAAAATTGTTCGTTCTGTTGCGCGATCGACACCGTTTAACACTTCGACAACCGCTTCAATGCCACCCGTTTGCGTATAATCTTGTACAACTGTCGTCGATAGTTTCCGTTCGAGCACTTGCTCAACTTCATTAATCATTTCTGGCGATGTGCGATCCATTAACGCAATGCGACGTGCGACATCCGCTTGCATTTCTTGTGGTAACGCGGACAAAATTTGTCCCGCTTGCGCCGGGTCTAAATACGACAGCACGAGCGCAATCGTTTGTGGATGTTCGTTTTGCAAAAAGTTTAAAATTTGCGCAGGGTCCGCCTTGCGTGCGAAATCAAACGGGCGCACTTGCAACGCGGAAGTTAGACGATTAATAATGTTCATCGCTTGCTCTGGTCCTAGCGCTTTTTCAAGCACTTGTTTCGCGTAAGCAATACCGCCTTGTGAAATGTAATCTTGTGCTAAGGCGATTTGGTGAAACTCTTCTAAAATCATTTCTTTTTTCTCGCCATCAACTTGACGAACGTTAGAAATTTCAAGTGTGAGCTTTTCGATTTCTTCTTCCGATAAATGTTTATATACTGATGCTGAAACGTCTGGTCCTAATGAAATGAGGAGAATGGCTGCTTTTTGTTTTCCTGTTAACTCTTTTGGATCGCGTTTTGCCATACAATCCCCTCCTTTATTCCTCAGCAAGCCATGTTCTTAACAATTTTGCAAATTCTTCCGGTTTTTCTTTTGCGAGCTTTTCAAGCTGCTTCCGTCGCAATGTAGCCTCCGTTTCTACTTCTTCGTTTACATCTGGAATTTGTACTGCCACTTGCTCTTCTTGCAATGGTCGTTCGTCCATTTCTTCTTTTTTCCGTTTGCGCAACCATAAAAAGACGATCAAAGCAAGTAACAACACGATTGCCACGCCACCAGCAATATATGCCCATGTCGGAATGGCTGATGTTTGCTCGTCAAACTGCACTTTTCCGTTGAACGGTTGTACAGAAACGACGACGCGGTTTTGTAAATCGGTGTCTGTCCATTGTCCAGCCACATCTTTATCAACCGATGTACGCACGATCGTCCCTAAAATTTTTGTAATGTCATCCACCGTTTGAGCCGGAAGTGAGTTCGGATCGTTTGGTGTTGGCGGCTCAACCATCACTTGAATGCCTAAATCTTTTATTTTATAAGGACTTGCTACAATTTCTCTTTTTATTCTATTAACCTCGTTATTAATTGTTTCTTCAATTCGCTCATAATCCCCATTTGTCTCGCCGTTGGCACCTTCATATCCTGGTACAGCGTTTTCTCCCGTTCCTACCGTACCACCTGCTTGAGCTCCTTTTCCAGAAAATGTTTCAGTAATGCGCTGCACGCTCACTGCGATGCCTTCCATATTTTCTTTATCGACTGGCTCAACAAGTTCTTCTTGACGGTTTTCTTGCGTAAAATCCACGTCTGCTGTAACGGAAACAACAACTTTATCTTGTCCGATCATCGTTCCTAACATTTGTTGGACGCGGCGTTGAATGTCGCGCTCAATTTGTTGTTTCACTTCGTATTGTTCAGCAAACGTTTTGCCTGACGAAAAATTTTCTTCATTTTTTAAATCAAAGTACTCAAAATATTGATTCATAATGACGATATTTTCAGTAGGGAGATTCGGCACGCTTTTGGAAACAAGGTGATATAGCGATTTAATTTGCTGTTCATTAAACTTATATCCTGCCTTCGTTTTCAAAACGATGGACGCAGATGCCTCTTCCTGTTGGTCACCAACAAAGATGGTCGGCTGGGGTAGATTAATCATCACCTTTGCATCTTCTACCCCGTCGATACTTTTTATTAAATTAGCGAGCTCTGTTTGCATCGCCTCAATTTTCAACACGTTAAATTCATTATCCGTCATCCCGAAACCGGAGTTTTTTCCGAAAAAAGAGTAATCAATACTTCCGCTATCCGGAATGCCTTCTGCAGCTAGTTCAACTTTTAATGTGTTAACAAGCTGTTCAGGCACTAAAATCGTCGTGCCGTTATCGGCAACCTGCGACTCAATACCGCGCTGATCAAGCGTCGCTTTAATTTGTCCTGCTTCTTGCGCCGATAAATTGCTATAGAGAGGAACAAAGTTCGTTCGCGTCGCAAAAAAAGCAGTAAGCGCAACGGTGACGACTACTAGCCCGACAAGCCCTAGGGCCATCGCTTTTTGCTGCTTTGTTCTCCCGCTCCAAAACAATTTCAATCGTTCTATCGCTTGTTTTAATTGCTCGCTCATATGCTTCCTCCGCTATCTCTTGAGGTCCATTATACTTGCATTCTCATCACTTCTTGATATGCTTCAATGACTTTATTGCGTACTTCAATCGCTAATTGAAGCGACACGCTCGCTTTTTGCGAAGCGATCATCACGTTGTGTAAGTCAACGTTTTCTCCTTTTGCTAACTTTGTCGTGAGCAAATCAGATTCAATTTGCTGTTTATTTACTTCGTTTATCGCTTCTTTTAAAAATTGCGAAAATGCCCGTTGTGCTTCCGCAGGCTTTATCGCTTGCTGCTGTACAGCTGATGGTAATGTACGTTGAATGCGATCAATCATCGTTTATCCCCCTATTTCCCGATTTCTAGCGCCTTCATTAACATCCCTTTCGTTGCGTTTAACACCGTCACATTCGCCTCATACGAGCGCGTAGCGCTCATTAAATCAACCATTTCTTTTAACGGATCAACGTTTGGCAACTGCACATATCCGTTCTCATCTGCATCGGGATGAGATGGATCATATACAAGTTTAAATGGGGTTTGATCTTCGACAATTTTCGTCACTTTCACCCCACCTGTTGATCGCTCGTTCATCGCTTGATTCAAAAAAGAAGAAAACGACTCGTTCGGTTGCATGACAACCATTTTCCGGCGATACGGCTGCCACTTTCCATCGACCATTTTGGCGCGAGTCGTATCGACGTTTGCCATATTTGCTGAAATGACATCCATACGCAACCGCTGAGCGGTTAACGCAGAGGCGGACACATTGAAACTTTGAAACATGTATTATTTTCCTCCCTTAATGACCGTTTTTAAGGAGTTAAACTTTCCGTTTAAACGTTCAACTAACGCGTTGTAGTAAATTTGGTTTTGCGCTAAATCCGACATTTCTTTATCGAGATCGACATTATTCTTATTATGATTGTAAACGAGATCATTTTTAGTTGTCACGAAAAATTTGTTTGTACTTCCTTTAAACTCAAAGTGACGAGGATCGGTACGATACGCTTGCAACGCTTGCTGAAATTCCGTACGAAACTGAACATCTTTCGCTTGAAAATTTGGTGTATCGACATTCGCAATATTGTTTGCGATTACTTTTTGCTTTAACGATGAATAATTTAATCCTTGTTCTAATATTTGGAATGTATTTGAAAACAATTTCACGGCATATTCCTCCTTGTAAAGACACCGTTCGACAATACACCTCTATTGTAAAAAATTATTTATGTTATGTATATAGGGAACATTGGACTATTTTTCACATACTTTAACAAAAGAGGCATCTTCACGAGAAAGATGCCTTTTTGTTTTAATGATGTTTTAACTTCTCGAGTTCCGTTAAAAACTTATCGTTTAATACTTTAATGTACGTTCCTTTCATTCCGAGCGAGCGGGATTCGATGACTCCAGCGCTTTCTAGTTTACGAAGCGCGTTGACAATGACTGAACGCGTAATGCCGACACGATCAGCAATTTTACTTGCAACGAGCAAGCCTTCTGTCCCATCTAATTCTTCAAAAATATGCTCAATTGCTTCTAATTCACTATATGAAAGAGAGCTGATCGCCATTTGCACAACTGCCTTGCTGCGCGCTTCTTCTTCAATTTCTTCCGCTTTTTCACGCAAAATTTCCATTCCAACAACTGTCGCTCCGTATTCAGCCAAAATTAAATCATCATCGTGGAACTCTTTATCTAATCGAGATAAAATGAGCGTTCCAAGGCGTTCCCCGCCACCGATAATCGGCACGATCGTCGTTAAGCCATTTTTAAATAAGTCTTTATTTTCAATTGGAAATGCCGTATACTCGCTATTAATATCAAGGTTTGGCGATGTTTCTGTAATATGAAATAAGTTTTTCGTATACTCTTCTGGGAATTGACGATCCGCTAACATTTTTTTCATTCGTTCATTTTCAATCGTTTGTTTAATCGCAAAGCCGAGCAACTTTCCGCGACGGCTCACAACGAAAATGTTTGCTTCAATGACTTCGCAAAGCGTTTCTGCCATCTCTTTAAAGTTTACAGGCTTTCCGGCCGCATTTTGCAGCATTGCATTAATTTTTCTCGTTTTTTCAAGTAAGTTCATATCGCATCCTCCTTATAAAATAAACTGACTTAAATCTTTATTTCTTACAATGTTCCCTAGTTTTTGTTCCACATATTGTGGAGTAATCACGACCTTTTCAAGATGTACGTCTGGTGCTTCATACAATAAGTCTTCTAACAATTTTTCCATAATTGTATGAAGGCGGCGTGCGCCGATGTTATCTGTTTGTTGATTCACTTCAAAAGCGACTTCTGCGATTTTACGAATAGCATCGTCAGAAAATTCAAGTTGTATACCCTCTGTAGCAAGTAAAGCGATATACTGTTTTAACAGCGCATTGTTCGGTTCAACTAATATTTTTACAAAATCATCTACTGTGAGTTTCGTTAATTCAACGCGAATCGGAAAACGCCCTTGCAATTCTGGAATTAAGTCGGACGGTTTCGCCATATGAAACGCCCCAGCAGCAATAAATAAAATATAGTCGGTTTTTACCGGTCCGTATTTCGTCATGACAGTTGACCCTTCCACAATCGGCAAAATGTCGCGTTGCACCCCTTCACGCGAAACGTCAGCTGATGAACCAGCCTGCCCTTTTCGAGCAATTTTATCAATTTCATCAATAAAAATGATGCCTGATTGCTCTGCGAGTCGAATCGCTTCTTGCGTTACTTCGTCCATATCGATCAACTTTTGCGCTTCTTCGTTGGCAAGCACGTGGCGCGCTTCTTTTACTTTTAATTTTCGTTTTTTTCTCTTTTTCGGCATAAAGCTACTTAACATATCTTGCATATTGACGCCCATTTGCTCCAAACCAGCGCCTTGAAATAAGTCAAACATGGACGGTTGCTGTTCTTCGATTTCGACCGTCACTACTTCGTTTTCTAACTGTCCATTTGCCAATTGCCATGCAACTTGTCTTCGTCTTTCAGCAAGTTGTTGATCGTCGCTTCCATTTGTCGTTTGTTGTTCTACTGCACCGCCGAACAAAAGTTCAAATGGATTTTTCATCGGTTGTTTTGTTTTCCCTGGTACAAGCAGTTCAACAAGCCGTTTGTTCGCCAATTGTTCCGCTTGTTCTTTTACCTCGTTCATTTTTTTCTCTTTCACGATGCGCACAGACGTCTCAACGAGATCACGCACCATCGACTCTACGTCGCGACCGACATAACCGACTTCCGTAAATTTCGTTGCCTCTACTTTTACGAATGGAGCGCCAACAAGTTTCGCTAATCGCCGTGCAATTTCTGTTTTTCCAACACCCGTTGGTCCAATCATTAAAATGTTTTTCGGCACGACTTCATCGCGCAATTTTTCATCTAATAAACTGCGGCGATAACGATTTCTTAATGCAATCGCTACCGCTTTTTTCGCTTCATGCTGACCGACGATAAATTGATCAAGCTTTTCAACAATTTGTTTTGGCGTCAACATGCCGTTCCCTCCTCTACAGCTCTTCAACGATAATGGAATCGTTTGTGTACACGCAAATATCGCTCGCTACTTTTAATGCCGCTTCCGCAATTTGCTTCGCTGTGAAATGTTCACCTGCATACGTCTTCAATGCCCGACCAGCTGCTAACGCATAGTTACCACCGGAGCCAATCGCTAACATGTCATCATCCGGTTCAATGACTTCGCCTGTTCCAGAAATGAGCAAGAGATGCGTTTCATCCATGACAATTAACATCGCTTCTAATCGGCGCAACACTTTATCGCTCCGCCATTCTTTTGCTAGCTCAACCGCCGCCCGTTGTAAATTTCCGTTATATTCTTCTAACTTTCCTTCAAACATCTCAAATAGCGTAAACGCATCAGCTACCGCCCCTGCAAAACCAGCTAACACTTTGCCGTGAAAAAGTTTACGAATTTTCCGCGCTGTATGTTTCATTACTACGGCATTGCCGAACGTCACTTGGCCATCGCCCGCCATCGCTCCTTTTCCTTGATGGCGAATCGCAAAAATCGTCGTCGCATGAAATTGACTCATAACCCATCCTCCTTTTTATGCACGCGGGTGAGAATGTAAATAAACGTGGCGCAAATGATCTTTCGTTACATGTGTATACACTTGTGTTGACGAAAGATGCGCATGGCCTAACAATTCTTGCACAGAACGTAAATCAGCACCTTCATTTAATAAATGCGTCGCAAACGTATGACGAAACACATGGGGACTAACTTTCAAAGAAAGGGCAGCTTGTTCAACGATGTCGTTTAAAATGTGACGTACCCCTCTTGGCGTTAATGCTCCACCACGCGCATTTAAAAAAAGCACATCCGTCGGCGCTTTCGCCTTGCTTACAAGTTGCTGACGTCCGTCTTGTATATATCGTTCAAGCGCTTCTTTTGCATACGTACCAAACGGGACATATCGTTGCTTATTTCCCTTTCCGTAAACTAAAATCGTACATACAGAGAAATCAATGTGCGATAAGCGAATGTTACAACATTCACTTACACGAACACCTGTTGCGTATAATAGTTCAATGATCGCTTGATTTCGTTGACCGATCGCTGTATTCAAATCATTGACAACAAACAACTGTTCTAATTCATCAGGATACAAAAAATGTGGAATTTTCTGTTCTTTTTTTGGCAACGATGCAAGCGCGAACGGATTTTCAGAAACAATTTTCTCCCGCACTAAAAATTTATAAAAGCTGCGCATGCTCGACATTTTCCGGGCAATCGAACGGCTTGATTGTTGACGCTTATGAAGCTCTGTTAAAAACAAGCGAACGTCGCCGTAAGACACTTCTTGCAACTGTTTGATTTGTTCACGCTCCATAAATTCAAAAAATTCGCCAATATCATGCTTATAACACGCAATTGTATATTCTGAATAATTTTTTTCTATTTGTAAATATTCAATGAACAAATTTAACGTAAAATTCACATTCTCCATTCGATCACCTCACAAGAGCTACTAAATAGTAGCATAATTTAGTAGCTCTTGCAACGAATTTCACCATTTTTTTAAAAAATTCTGAATCGTTTCTAATGCCCGTTGCGCATATCGTTCATTTTTTTTCTTTTTATCTTTCATTGGCTCGTCGAGCGGTGCAAATAAGCCGAAATTCGCATTCATCGGTTGAAAATGTTTCGGGTTCGCCGATGTAATATAATGCGCCATGCTTCCGATGGCCGTTTCTTGTGGAAATACGACAAGTTCTTTTCCGAGCACATAGTGGGCAGCATTAATCCCCGCCACAAGTCCTGATGCTGCTGACTCAACATACCCTTCAACCCCGGTCATTTGTCCTGCAAAAAATAAATCTTCTCTTTCTTTATATTGATATGTCGGTTTTAATAACTTCGGGGAATTAATAAACGTATTGCGGTGCATCACGCCGTATCGTACAATTTCTGCTTGCTCAAGCCCTGGGATCAAGCGAATGACTTCTTTTTGCGCACCCCATTTTAAATGCGTTTGAAACCCGACAATATTGTACAACGTTCCTGCCGCATCGTCTTGACGAAGTTGGACGACGGCGAAAGGGCGTTTCCCTGTACGCGGGTCTTCTAAACCGACGGGCTTCATCGGACCAAATAGCAACGTCTTTTTGCCGCGCCGGGCCATCACTTCAATTGGCATACATCCTTCAAAATAAATTTCTTTTTCAAACTCCTTTAAAGGGACCGTTTCAGCAGAAATGAGCGCATCATAAAATCGGTCAAACTCTTCTTCTGTCATCGGGCAATTAATGTATGCTGCTTCCCCTTTGTCGTAGCGGGACTTTATATACACTTTTTCCATATCAATACTTTCTTTCTCAACAATCGGTGCAGCCGCATCGTAAAAATATAAATATTCTTCCCCTGTCAACGCTTGAAGCTGTTCCGAAAGCGGCTGCGATGTTAACGGACCTGTCGCAATAATCGTTGGGCCTGTTGGAATTGTTATTACTTCTTCACGCACAACCGTCACATTCGGATGATTCGCTACCATGTCTGTAACTTTCGCTGCAAATTCGTGACGGTCGACAGCTAAAGCGCCACCAGCTGGCACGGAACAAGAGTCCGCTGCTTTCATAATGACGGAATCTAAACGCCGCATTTCTTCTTTTAATACACCGACTGCATTCGTTAACGTATTTGCGCGAAGAGAGTTGCTGCATACGAGTTCTGCAAACTTGTCTGTATGATGCGCGGGAGTTTGTTTCACCGGGCGCATTTCATATAATTTGACGCGAATGCCGCGCTTCGCGAGTTGCCATGCCGCCTCACTTCCTGCCAATCCTGCTCCAATGACTGTTACTTCCATCCATATTCCCTCCTCGATAAAATGGGTGAGGGTATTCGCCTCACCTTACTGTTGTTCGTTATATTCACATTGTGTACATTGAACGTGCACGGTCTTTTTCCCTTTTTTCTCAACGAGCATGCCCCCGCATTTTGGGCACGGTCGATTAATTGGTTTATCCCATGAAACGAAATCGCACGTTGGAAAACGATCGCAACCATAAAACATGCGCTTCTTTTTGCTTTTTCGTTCGACGATGTTTCCTTCATGACAGCGCGGACATGTCACACCGATATGTTTGACGATCGCTTTTGTATTGCGGCATTGTGGGAAATTCGAACAAGCGATAAACTTTCCGAAACGCCCCATTTTATATACCATTGGGCTTCCGCATACATCGCAATCGACATCGGCTGATTCGTCTGCTATTTCGACTTTTTCCATTTCAACTTCAGCCACTTTTAACCGTTTTTCAAACTCGCGATAAAATTCGTCAATGATGCGTACCCATTCGACTTTCCCTTCTTCGATGTCGTCTAAGTTTTTTTCCATTTTCGCTGTAAACTCGACGTCTAAAATTTCCGGGAAAAATTGCATCATTAAATCAAGGACAATTTCCCCAAGCTCTGTTGGAACAAATCGTTTGTTCTCAAGCGTCACATAATTGCGCTTTTGAATCGTATCGAGCGTCGGGGCATATGTCGATGGACGACCGATGCCGAGCTCTTCTAACGTCTTGACAAGGCGAGCTTCCGTATAACGCGGTGGCGGCTGTGTGAAATGTTGCTTTCCTTCAATATCTTTACTAAATACGCGCTCCCCTTCCACAAAGTCTGGCAATAATCGTTGCTGTTCATCTTTCGGATCGTCTGTTCCTTCCACATATACTTTCATAAAGCCTGGAAATTTGACGGTCGAGCCAGTCGCACGAAAGACGACTGAACCGTTTGAAAGCTCTACGGCGACCGTATCGAGCAAAGCTGGGGCCATTTGACTGGCGATAAAGCGCTCCCAAATGAGTTTGTACAGCTGATATTGATCGCGTGTCACATGCGGTTTAATGGCACTCGGATGACGCCAGACGGACGTTGGGCGAATTGCTTCGTGCGCATCTTGCGCGTTCGACTTTTGTTTTTCTTTTCTTTTTTCTGTCGCTACATATGATGTACCGAACGTCTGTTCAATATACTGAATCGCCTCTTGTTGAGCGCTCTCAGATACGCGCGTGGAGTCTGTACGCATATATGTAATTAAACCGACGGTTCCTTCGCTTCCCAGATCAATTCCTTCGTACAGCTGTTGTGCAACCATCATCGTCTTTTTCGTGCGAAAATTCAACTTCCGTGCAGCCTCTTGTTGCAATGACGATGTAATGAATGGTGCAACCGGATTGCGCTTTCGCTCTTTTTTCGTTACCGCTGTGACGACAAATTCATTGCCTTGCATATGGCTTAACACATGTTGTACATCTTGTTCTGTTTTTAAATCGAACGTTTCGTTGTCTAGACGATAAAATTGCGCTTCAAATGTGTCATTGCCTTTGACAAACGTCCCTTGAATCGTCCAATATTCTTCTGGTTGAAACGATTGAATTTCTTTTTCACGATCAATAATTAGGCGAAGCGCAACAGATTGCACACGCCCTGCGCTCAACCCTTTTTTTACTTTTTTCCAAAGCAACGGGCTAATGTTGTAGCCGACAAGGCGATCGAGCACGCGCCGCGCTTGTTGTGCATGAACTAAATGCATATTAATGGCGCGCGGTTGTTCAAACGACTGTTTAATCGCATCTTTTGTAATTTCGTTAAATACAACGCGACATGGGGAGTCGGTATTTAAATCAAGCAAATGTGCTAAATGCCAAGCGATCGCTTCCCCTTCGCGATCCGGGTCGGCGGCAAGAAATACTTTTTTTGCCTTTTTCGCTGCTGTTTTCAACTCTTTAATGACCGAACCTTTGCCGCGAATCGTAATATACTTCGGTTCATAATCGTTTTGTATATCAACGCCCATTTGACTTTTTGGCAAATCGCGCACATGCCCCATCGATGCTTTTACTTTATACTTTTTTCCTAAGTATCTTTCAATCGTTTTCGCCTTTGCTGGCGACTCTACAATGACTAAGTAGTCTGACATCATTTTGTCCTCCCTTAAGAGGTAATTCGTAAAATAAAATCTTCATTATTATTAATGATGATTCGTTCATTTGTCAAACATCATTTTTCGATTTTTTCTTTCGCTCATGTAAAAAGATGTCGAAATTCTTCTTCGATATCGTCGCTTGATAAGATTAATTTCGCTCCTTGTTGGATTAACCGGTTCGTCCCGTGCGCTTCTTTTGTCGTGATGTCACCTGGGATCGCAAACACGTCTCTTCCTTGTTGTAGCGCAAAATGAGCAGTAATGAGCGAGCCGCTTCGCTCTTTCGCCTGCACGACAAGCGTGCCAACAGACAAACCGCTAATGATCCGGTTGCGCATCGGAAAATGCCATGTTTGTGGGCGAACAAACGGCGGATACTCAGAAATAACGAGTTGTGTTGTCGCTAATTGTCGAAATAATGATTCGTTTTCAGGAGGATATATATAACGCAATCCCCCTGCCATCACCGCAATTGTTTCACCGTTATGGCGTAAACATAAACGATGCGCTTCGGCATCGACACCTTTCGCTAATCCGCTCACAATGACCCACCCGTGTTGGATGAGCGGCGGAAGAACGATGTGCATCGCCGCCATTCCTTGACGGGTTGGTGTTCGTGTCCCGACGACGCTTATTAATTTTTTTCGCTTCAACAATTGCACGTTTCCTTTCGCATATAGTACCCAAGGCGGATCGTATATATGTTTAAGCCACTCTGGGTATTCATCGTCCTTAATTGTTACAATATGAATGTTTTGCTCCTCATATGTTTTTATCATACGTTTCAATTTGTGACAATGCAAATCATGGAAAAAAGCAGCGAAATGTTTTTCGGGGATAGCCAGTAATCGTTGAAGTTGATGAGAAGAAAGATGAAAAATCGAGGTAAGGGATGGATCAACATGAAGCAAGCGCGCGATGCTTTTCCATCCGATCCCACGACAATGATGCAAATGAATAAGCCTTTCGCGATCTGTATCGTACATCATATCCCTCCTTTGATAAAAATCGTCCTAAGGTCTGCTCCTTAGGACGATTGAACGATTAATGCGTTTTACATTTCTCGTATAAACCGCGTTCTTTTAATACAGAGATGAGCGTTTCGCCGATCACAGATGGCGTTTCAGCAACTTTAATGCCGCATGCTGTCATCGTTTGAATTTTTTCTGCGGCTGTTCCTTTGCCACCAGAAATAATCGCACCCGCATGTCCCATGCGCTTTCCTGGAGGAGCTGTTTGGCCGCCGATAAAGCCGACAACCGGTTTTGTCATGTTTGCTTTTACCCATTCTGCCGCTTCTTCTTCCGCTGTTCCGCCAATCTCACCGATCATAATGACTGCGTACGTATCTTCATCTTCGTTAAACGCTTTTAATACGTCGATAAAGTTTGTGCCGTTGACTGGGTCACCGCCAATGCCGACCGCAGTTGATTGACCGATTCCCGCTTGTGTTAACTGATGAACAGCTTCGTACGTTAGCGTACCGGAGCGCGAAACGATACCGACGTGACCTTTTTTATGAATGTAACCTGGCATAATGCCGATTTTACATTCTTCCGGTGTAATAATACCAGGGCAGTTTGGTCCGATTAAGCGCGTTTTCTTCCCTTCCATATAGCGCTTCACTTTTACCATGTCCAATACCGGAATGCCTTCTGTAATACAAACGACTAAATCGATTTCTGCATCGACAGCTTCCATAATGGCATCCGCAGCAAATGCCGGCGGAACATAGATGACGGAAGCGTTCGCTCCTGTTTTTTCAACCGCTTCAGACACCGTATCAAATACAGGCACACCTTCTACTTCTGTTCCACCTTTTCCTGGTGTGACACCGCCAACAATGTTTGTACCGTATTCGATCATTTGTTTTGTATGGAACAATCCTTGTGAACCTGTAATTCCTTGCACGATTACTTTCGTATCTTTATTAACAAAAACGCTCACGTTTCTCCCATCCCTTCTATTAGCTTACTAGCGAAACGATTTTTTGCGCGCCGTCTGCCATCGATTCAGCGGCTGTAATATTTAATCCGGACTCTTCTAAAATCTTTTTCCCTAATTCCACGTTCGTTCCTTCTAAACGAACGACAAGCGGAAGATTTAAGCCAACTTGTTTCGTTGCCTCAACAATTCCGTTAGCGATGACGTCGCATTTCATAATGCCCCCGAAAATGTTAACGAAAATACCTTTGACATTCGGGTCGGATAAAATGATTTTAAACGCTTCTGTTACTTTCTCTGTCGTCGCACCGCCACCAACATCTAAAAAGTTTGCTGGCTCGCCGCCATAATATTTAATAATATCCATCGTCGCCATCGCTAAGCCAGCACCGTTGACCATGCAGCCGATGTTTCCGTCAAGCGAAATGTAGTTTAAATCGTATTTTGATGCTTCAATTTCTTTTGGATCTTCTTCGTCCAAATCGCGATATTCTAAAATGTCTTTATGGCGATATAACGCGTTTGAATCAAAGTTTAACTTCGCATCAAGCGCCATCACTTTTCCGTCTCCTGTAACAACGAGCGGGTTAATTTCAGCGATCGAGCAATCTTTTTCGACGAATACTTGATATAAGCCTAACATAAATTTGACCGCTTGGTTGACAAGCTCTTTCGGAATGTTGATGTTAAACGCCATGCGGCGCGCTTGGAACGCTTGTAAGCCGACAGCTGGATCGATATACTCTTTAAAAATTTTCTCCGGCGTTTTTGCCGCTACTTCTTCGATTTCTGTTCCGCCTTCTTCTGATCCCATTAATACTACGCGGGACGTCGCACGGTCAACAACAAGCCCGATGTAATATTCTTTTTTAATGTCGCATCCCTCTTCGATCAAAAGACGTTTCACTTCTTTTCCTTCTGGACCTGTTTGATGCGTCACAAGCACTTTTCCGAGCAATTCGCTCGCATATGTACGAACTTCTTCTAAACTTTTTGCGACTTTTACACCCCCTGCTTTTCCGCGACCGCCGGCATGAATTTGCGCTTTGACGACACAAACGCTACTGCCAAGCTCTTTCGCCGCCTCGACCGCTTCTTCAACCGTAAACGCCACACGGCCGTTCGGCACGCTCACTCCGTAGCTTCTGAGGATCTCTTTTCCTTGATACTCATGAATATTCATACCCCATCCTCCTATGTATAAAAATAAAAGTACTAGCGCTTTCATTGTATAATGATACTTTGTCAGTTGTCTACCATTTAGACAGAAAATTCTTTAACAAAAGAAAAAGAAGCGACGGTCACGAGCGCTCCTCTATCCTTTTTTCTATTTGATAAACAAACGCAAATACTTCAGCAACGACTTTGTACAGCTCCTCTGGAATCGTTTCGTTCAATTGTAATTGACTAAGCATTGTAGCGAGCGTTTGATCTTCGTAAATCGGGACGTCGTATTGTTTCGCACGTTCAATGATGCGCTCGGCGACCATTCCTTCCCCTTTTGCGACAACGACGGGGGCAATATGTTGTTCGTTGTACGACAAAGCAACGGCACGTTTTCGTTTCATACGCGATAATCGACTCCTTTATAAGAAAATGGTTCAACAAGTAACCGTTCGCTTCGCTTGTTCATCGGCTGTTTAACGGAAACGGCAGAAAGCGTGTAGCCATGTTCAGCAAGCTTCTCCTTTAGCGACGGCTCAAGGGTGGATGCGTACAGTTCTACATAGGGCGTGTCGTTGATGATCGAAATATGAACGATGCGTTGTTGAATATGAACGTCTACGATCGTTTCTTTTAACGTCGCCATCGTCAAATAAAATAAAATGCGACAATAGTCTGTATCCATTTTTCCGTTTTCCCGTTGTTTTCCGCGCCATTGAATCGTCACATCCGTTGCATGCGTCCCAATGAATAACGGAAATTGAGTAAATATATGTTGAAGTGAATGGTTGTTTGTTGATAACAACTGATATGCTTTCATCCGATCAAGTAATGAGGTAATCTCCGCTTTTAACTCACCTGTTGCTTCTTCTGCTCCTGTTTGCAATAAAACGAGCCATTCATCTTGTTGTTTCATCGTTTCTTCGAGCAATCGTTGCATATGTTCAGGCGAAAAAGAGGAAAGTGTTGGTATATGGCGTAAATGAGCAGAAAGTGTCGCTAATGCCCCTTTCGGATGAGCGCGATCAATGAGCGACGCAAGCATAAGCCGTTGTTCATATAACGGCTTATCATGTTGTAAAGTAACAAGCGCACGAAACACATCGTCGTGAAGCGGCAAATCGTGCATCAATAGCCATTTGATTGCTTGCACCTCTTTTTCACCGCCTGTTCGCAACCATTGCCGAATGAGCGCCATATCATTCTTTTTAAACGAAAATGATTCATTCATCATCCAACGAACGAGCGATTTCGTTTGTTCATTCTCTGGTAGACGAAAATGGCGAATGACGCTTTCTTCATCTGTCAGTTTTGCTGGACGCGGCAATATGTTCAGCTCAAGCGGCATCGTCTTTTGCACTTGAAACGTATATGTTCTACCTTCTTTGACAGGTGAATGCAATTCTGCTGTCAGCGTATAACTTCCGATGCGAACGAGCGCTGTTTGATCTTCATTGATTTTTTCGATTTTCCCGTAAATCATATCGCCAACTTGAAACGTCGGCCCTTTCGGCAGGCGGACCGCTTGCCGATCGTCAACTAACGTACGCAGCCATTGGACGTTCATTTCATTCCCCTCGTTTCATTCGCTCACGAATTGGTGCAAAAGAACGACGATGTTCTTCCATGACACCATATCGTTCAATTGCTTGGACATGCGCTTTCGTTCCGTACCCCATATGTTTTTCAAATCCATATTGTGGATATTTCTCACCTAGCTGTTTCATCATCCGATCGCGCGTCACTTTTGCTATAATGGAGCTTGCAGCAATGGATGCACTGTGCGCATCTCCTTTAATGATGGATGTTTGCGGAATAGATAGCGGAATGTGCATCGCATCAATAAGCAAATGTTCGGGAGCGATCGGAAGTGCTTGAACGGCTTGCACCATCGCTTTTTTCGTCGCTTCGTAAATGTTTAACTCATCAATTTCACGGGCGCTCACAATGCCGATGCCGATCGCAAGCGCCGTTTGCTGAATAATAGAAAACAATTGCTCCCGCTTCGTTTCCGATAGTTTTTTCGAATCGTCCAAATGAGGTAAAAACACGTCTTTCGGCAAAATGACCGCAGCGGCAACGACCGGGCCAGCGAGCGGACCACGTCCAACTTCATCTACGCCAGCGATGTAGCGCACTCCTTTTTCATATAGCGCCTGTTCATATTGCAACATATGCGAAAAACGTTCCCGTTCGCGTTTTTCTGCTTCTTTTTGTTTATACCATTGTTGAATGAGGCGTTGGACACCTTTTCGCTCATCATGTAATAGTTGTTGAAACCATTCATCTGTTTCATCGTGAATCGTTTGTAGTCGTTGTTTGATCTCTTGCATATTCACGCTCGATCACTCCTTACATGTTATATCGGCAAATTGGCAAAAAAATAAAGGCCCGCTTATGCGAACCTTACAGGCGATCAAAACTGAGCCGTCCTAATTTTTCTGTGCGAATATCGCGCAACACAAGCTCAGCTACTTTATCGTAATCCACGACGCCTCCAGCAGCTAAACAACCTCGTCTTTTCCCGATTTCATCAAACAATACAACAATGTCTTCTGGAATATCTGAAAGCGCGTACCGTTCTTTTAAACGGTCAGGATAATGGGCAGCTAAAAAGCGCAATGCATATACGGCAACATCTTGTAAATTTAAAATCGTATCTTTGATTGCCCCTGTTGTCGCAAGCTTGAATCCGACCTCTTCGTCCTCAAACTTCGGCCATAAAATCCCTGGCGTATCAAGCAGCTCAAGTTCTTTGCCGACTTTAATCCATTGTTGTGCTTTCGTCACTCCTGGTGTATCGCCAGTTTTGGCGATATGTTTTCCCGCCAGTCGGTTAATGAGCGTCGATTTCCCGACGTTTGGGATACCGACAATTAACGCGCGCATGGCGCGAGGACGTTTAATTCCTTTAGCCATCATTTTTTCAAACTTTGGGCGCAACTTCTCTTTTGCGACCGTCACAATTTGCTTCACGCCCGTTCCGCTTTGCGAGTCGATCGCAATCGCTTCGATTTGTTGCGCAGCGAAAAAATCAATCCATTGCTTTGTGACGTCTGGGTCAGCCATATCCGCTTTATTTAACAACATGATGCGCGGCTTATTTGCGACAATTTCATCAATTAACGGATTGCGGGATGACATCGGAATGCGCGCATCAACAAGTTCAAATACGATATCAATGAGCTTTAATTTTTCTGTTACTTCTCGCTTCGCCTTCGCCATATGGCCGGGAAACCATTGAATCGTCATTGCTGCCACCTACTTTGTATGATGTTATTCAACAATTCGCGCATCAGAAAGGGGCCAATAGACGATCGACGTTTTGCCTACGACTTTATCCATTGGAATAAAGCCGATATGACGGCTATCTTTGCTGTATCGACGATTATCTCCGAGCACGAATAAATGACCTTCTGGAACTGTTTTTTGTCCCCATAGTTCTTCAAGTGTAAACGACTCTGTTAGCGGGCCGTCAAATACTTGCTTTTTCTCTTCGTCTAAATAAGGCTCTTTATACGGCTTTCCGTTCACGTATAACGTATCATTTTTATATTCAATGCGATCGCCCGGCAGCCCAATGACGCGCTTAATATAATCTTTTCCTTCTTCCGCGTGAAACACAATAATATCAAATCGTTCTGGTTCGCCAATTTTGTATGCCACTTTATTCACGATCATACGATCTTGGTTATGTAATGTCGGCATCATCGATTCCCCTTCAACGATAATCGGGGCAAAAATAAAATAGCGAATGCCTCCTGCTAACGCCACTGCAATCACAATTGCTTTCAGCCATTCAAACCATTCGTTTTTTTGTTTTTCCATCCGTCTCCCACCTATATGATGAATGTTGAAAAAGGAGCTTGATGATCAAGCTCCTCGCAATCATTTCTTTTGTTAGATGATTTCTTTGATGCGTGCTGCTTTACCGCGGAGTTGACGCAAGTAGTACAATTTCGCGCGACGAACTTTACCGCGACGAACAACTTCTAATTTAGCAATCTTCGGCGTGTGTAATGGGAATGTACGCTCAACACCTACACCGTAAGATACTTTACGTACTGTAAATGTTTCGCTAATTCCACCACCACGACGCTTGATGACAACGCCCTCAAATACTTGGATACGCTCACGGTTTCCTTCGACAACTTTTACGTGAACGCGCACTGTGTCACCAGGGCGGAATTCAGGAAGATCGTTACGTAGTTGTTCTTTTGTAATTTCTTGAATTAAATGATGCATCATATTCATCTCCTTCCAACAGATGCTCATGCTTATGTTTATCGTTCATAGCAGCGGAACATCGTTTTACGTGCGACGTAAGTCACAACGTTTATACTAGCATAAAGATGTATCGGATGCAAGAGTTACCGCTCATTT
>NZ_JXTH01000009.1 GCF_000836725.1 Anoxybacillus thermarum
TCCAAGCGGGTTGAACAGGCCAAACGGAAGGCAGGACGGTTGTGGGCAGATGTGGTGCGTCAGAATCTACCGTGTCTGCAGCGGTCATCCGGGACGCCGATCCATCAAGCGTTGTCGGCGCTTCGGGATTTTGGTTGGGTGTAAAAAAATGGAATACAATATCATCACTTCAAGATGAGGGATGAGAGTCCAAAAGCGCTTACGATATCAATTCCTGAAAATGGTTCGCTAACTAGTGATTGACAACACCCGTAGTGAACCGAAAAAATGTTCTCCACAAAGTCTTGACTGACTCGTCATTCAACGTGGATTTGAAATTAAAGCAAATATGTTACAAAATGCTTATGACGACGCCTTACAGAAAATATTGAAAAGTTCTGTGGCCGATTTACAGACGTATGTTCGTTCGGGCAGTTTAGACTCTTACGATTTATTAGTCTTGGCATTCAAAACGAATCAATTGGATGTCGTTCGTTTGTTGCTTCATCTTGTTTCCGATCAAAAAGAGAAAGAGTTTTTGCTGTTTATGTTGAATGAGCATGAACAAGCACCTGAATCGATGTTTTACTTATTTTTACTCGAACGAACGATTCAGCTAAAAGAGTACGAGCTGTTTGAGCAATTTCTTGCTTTGAAAAATCGGTTTGCCCCATCTGTTCATATTCAAATCGCACACTTGCTTCATCGCTATGAATTTATGGATGTAGCGCTCCAACTATATCGTTCAGTCGATAATATGAACGATTGGGATGCGGGTGCGTTTGTCAATGTGATGGAAGCGTTAGTAGCAAAAAATGAGATTGTGGAAGCGATGCAGTACGGTCTATTAGCGATTAGCTTCGGTCATCACGATTTTCGTTTGTATAAATATGTCATCGAACTGATGGATATATGTGGGATGAGTGAAGAAAGAAGAAAAATCGTTCAACAAGCGAAACAATTATATCCGGACAGCGAATGGTTGAAGCAGAAAGAAAAATAAAAGGGGAAGCAAAATGAAAACAAGCATCATCATACTAACTCATAATAAGTTAGATTATACGAAGCAATGCATCGAAAGTATTCGCCAATATACGAGAGAAGGAACGTATGAAATCATTGTCGTGGATAATCACTCTACAGACGGAACAGTGGAATGGTTACGATCACAAAAAGATATACGGACGATTTTTAACAACGAAAATGTTGGTTTTCCAAAAGGATGTAATCAAGGAATACAAGTCGCAACGGGAGAGAACATTCTTTTATTAAATAACGATGTCATCGTTACAAAGAATTGGCTTGATCATTTGCTAGTTTGCTTACACAGCGCAGATGACATCGGGGCGGTCGGACCGGTTACAAATTCTGCTGCTTATTATTCTGCGATTCCAGTAAGCTATACGTCGATTAATGAAATGCACGCGTTCGCTTCCCAATATAATGTTTTAGACCCAAATAAATGGGAAGAAAGGTTAAAATTGATTGGATTTTGCATGCTCATCAAAAAAGAAGCGGCCGATAAAGTAGGGCTGCTCGATGAGCGGTTTACACCGGGAAATTTTGAAGATGACGATTACTCTGTTCGTTTGAGACAAGCTGGTTATCGTTTAATACTATGTAAAGACACATTTATCCACCATTATGGCAGCGTATCATGGAAAGATGATGGCAGCGGTTATTCGAAGTTGTTGCGAGATAATCAAAAAAAATTCGAAGAAAAATGGGACGTTGATGCGGAAGCGTATGACATAGAAACGGATATGCTAAATCAAATTTCAATTGATCGCCAAACGAGTGTCAATGTGTTGCATATCGGTTGCGGTGCAGGAGCAACGTTGTTGAAAATGAAACAAGAGTACCCACATGCTACGTTGTACGGTGTAGAACAAAATGCATTTGCGATAAAAGAAGCCAAACGTTGTGCATACGTGGCGAATGACTTGGATGATTGTGAGATAAAGAAACAAATATTTGACGTTATTTTATATAGCAGTCGTGCGTTCGCTTTAGATGATGACTTGCTTCGGTTTGTTGTTGAACATCTCAAGCCGAATGGGCAATTTGTTGCTCATGTGCAAAATGCAGGGCATTTCCGAGTGATTGAAGAACTGATCGCTGGACAGAATCCATTTGAACGTCACAATGTATATAGCTTAGGTCAATTAGGTGATTTGTTTAAACGGCATTCGCTATTGATGTTTGTTAGAGGCTTAGCCACTTCAGAAGACGATGACAAACATCGATTAGTCAACCATCTGAAAGCTTTGTATGGAGAGGATATTCAATTTTCACTTGTGCCAAAATCGTTTGTTGTACGCGCTTATAAGCAAAATGAGGATATAAGGAAACTCATTGACGCTTTCGTATGTAAAAAAGACCGCCACCATGTTTTACAACAGTTACATCGTTTTTCTACTAACGAAGTGGTCGATATAATAAAAACAATAGATCATGCGGTTGAATTATTAAATGAACTTGCAATCGAAAATTTTGCGCATGGCTATCATGAACACGTTTTACCTTATTTACAAGCAGCGTTTGAGTTATGTCAAGATGATACAGATACGTTATACAATTTAGCTTTTGTGTTGAACTCTTATGGTGAGAAGGAGCTGGCGAATCGATATTTGTCATTCATTCGCCAACCAGATGATGAAGTGAGAAAGTTGTTTGAGGAAATTAACGAACAATCATTGAAAAAGGCGCAGCAGCTTACATTTTTGTTGCGTCGTCTCGAGTTTGATGTCGATGTTGATGAGGCAAAGCAACTGTTGGTTGATCGACTTGCTTGCGGCGAATTTGATGAGCCGTTCATTAAAGAAGTGATTCATACGAGCATCATTCATAAAGTAAAAGTGCTTCAAAGCATTGCGATCGCGTGTTTTGAACAAGGAGTGCATGACCACGTATTGCCATATTTGCAGCTCGCTTATGAAAAAGAGCCGACAAATGAGGATACGTTATATAACTTAGGATATGTGCTTCTTACTTATGGGGAACATGCACTAGCGGAAACATTTTTACGAAAAGTTCAACATCCTGATGAGCAAGTGATGGAGCTGTTAAAGATCGCAAGAGGAGAGTTTGAATGATGAATGATAAAAAAGTTGCATTTATTTATTGCGTCAATAATCGGGAGTTATATGAGGAATCTGTCCGTTATGTGAGATCGCTTCACGTGCCGGACGGATACGAAATCGAAATTATAGCAATTGAAGGAGCAAAAAGCATCACTTCTGGGTATAACGAAGGGATGAAAAAAACAGATGCGAAATATAAAGTGTATTTGCACCAAGATGTGTTTATTGTGAATAAACATTTTATAAGCGATGTTTTAAACATTTTCAGTTCGGATAAAGAGATAGGGATGATCGGTGTTGCTGGAGCACAATCAATCCCATTTAGCGGTGTATGGTGGGAAAGTGAAGCGAAGGTAGGAAAAGTGTACGATAGTCACACCGGGAAAATGAAGTTGCTTAGCTTTAGGGAAGTTGATGAAGATTTTGCATCAGTTCAGATCGTTGATGGACTCATTATGGTTACTCAATATGATCTTCCATGGCGTGAAGACGTGTTTAGGGGGTGGCATTTTTATGATGCTTCCCACAGTTTAGAGTTTATAAAGAGAGGATATAAGGTTGTCGTGCCTAAACAAGAAACTCCTTGGTGCTTACATGATTGTGGAGTTATTCATTTAGGGACAGCGTATGATAAAGAACGCGAGAAGTTTTGCCAAACATATTTAATATCAACATCCGTACCGTTGTTAAGGAAAAAGGATCGTCCGCTCATTTCAATATGTATTCCAACATATAATCGAGCTAAAGAAGTAGAAAAAAGCATTATCTCTATTGTCACACAAGTAGATTCGGAATTAGTAGAAGTTATTGTTTCTGATAATGCCTCAACAGATCGTACCGAAGAGATAGTGAAGGCTTATGCTGCACGTTATCCTAATATAAAATATTTCCGAAATCAAGAGAACATCGGATCAGAGAGAAATATTATTGAAAGTATTAAGAGAGCGACTGGTACTTACATCTTTTTGCATGGGGATGACGATTATTTTAAGCAAGGAGCCTTGCAACGCATTACTCAAATAGTGGATAAGCACCCACAATGTTCCCTGTTTTTCATGGAAGTTTTGAAGGATAAAAAAGATGTGATTTTAGGGAAGGGATTGGATGAATACTGTAAAGAAACGTCTATATATTGTACCTTTATGTCATCCGTCATGTTCCGAAAAGATTATTATTTGAATATCGAGGATCCAACATTGTTTATAGGGAGTTTCATTAACCAAGTTTATATTCAGTATAAAATTTTACAACAAAACCCACACTTTTGTATTATTCGTGATGCGATTTTTACTCAAGAAGGAAATGATATAAGTGGATATAATTATGGGGAAGTTTTTGTGAAAAATTATATCGACATTTTAAATTATTTCAAGGGTCGAGAGCCAATTTCACATATTACTTCAAAGACAATCAGGGAAGAAAAGAAGAAAATGCTTGAAACAACTATTTTTTATTGGTATCGCTACATTTTAAAAAATAATATTCCAGTAAGTCTGGAGAATTTCGATCAAATATTTTTTAATTATTATAAGGACGAACCGTATTTCGAAGAAGCTAAAGCCGTTTTCGAGAGAATTCGCCAAGAAGTAGGTTACCAACAAAATTCATAAGGGAGTAGCAAACAATTATGAAAGTGGTCATACTAGCAGGTGGCTTCGGGACGAGAATTAGTGAAGAATCGCATTTGAGACCAAAACCAATGGTAGAAATAGGTGGAAAGCCTATATTGTGGCATATTATGAAATTGTATTCTTATTACGGTTTTAATGACTTTATTATTTGTCTTGGGTATAAAGGATACTATATCAAGGAATATTTTGCTCATTACTTTTTGCATGAATCGGATGTGACATTTGATTTTAGAAACAATAATCAGCAAATCATACATCATCATTCCGCTGAGCCTTGGAGGGTCACGCTTGTCAATACTGGGCTTCACACAATGACGGGAGGACGAATTAAGCGAATCCAACCTTATATTGGTAATGAGCCCTTTTTAGTTACTTACGGAGATGGAGTGTCAGATGTAAACATTCAAGAATTAGTAGTTTATCACCGAAATCACGGAAGATATGCAACAGTTACTTCAGTTCAACCTGCTGGAAGGTTCGGAGCGTTGTCGTTATCACCATATAACGAAGTTGTTGGTTTCCAGGAAAAGCCGAAAGGAGATGGTCATTGGATTAACGCTGGTTTTTTTGTTTTCGAACCAGAGGTATTTGATTACTTAGAAGGAGATCATACTGTGCTTGAGCAAGGACCGTTACAAGATTTATCAAATGATCGTCAGTTGGTAGCCTATAAACATGAGGGATTTTGGCATCCAATGGATACTCTTAGAGACAAAAGAAATCTAGAGGAATTATGGGATAGTGGTAGAGCTCCTTGGAAAGTATGGAGGTGAATAGATGAGAAAAGAGTTTTGGAATGGAAAAAAAGTATTTATTACTGGACATACAGGTTTCAAAGGATCTTGGCTTTCTCTTTGGTTGAATAGTATGGGAGCAATTGTTCGAGGATATGCGTTGCCGCCTGTCGAGTCTCACTCCCTCTTTTACTTAGCGCGTTTAGATCGCTCTGTAGATTGTTATTTCGGTGATATTCGTGATTATGCTCAACTTGAGGAAAGTTTGTTATCGTTCGAGCCTGATATTGTTTTTCATTTGGCTGCACAGCCATTAGTACGTGAATCTTACCGCAATCCAATAGAAACGTATGAAACAAATGTTATGGGAACAGTCCATCTGTTAGAATGTGTAAGAAAATGTGAATCTGTTAAAGTGGTTGTTAATATAACGACAGACAAATGTTATGAAAACAAAGAATGGGTCTGGGCATACCGTGAAATTGATTCACTCGGAGGTAGAGATCCCTACTCTAGCAGCAAAGTGTGTGCTGAATTCGTTACCCAAGCGTATCAAGCTTCTTTTTTCTCTACGTGTGAACGTGTATCGATTGCTACTGCTCGGGCTGGAAATGTTATAGGTGGAGGAGATTGGGCGAAAGAGCGGTTAATTCCGGATTGTTTTCGGGCGATTATGAATCAGGAAAAGCTCATTATTAGGAATCCTAATGCAATTCGGCCTTGGCAGCACGTTTTAGAAGCTTTGGGCGGATATTTGACTTTAGCGGAACATATGTATGTACATGGAAAAGATTATAGCGGGGCATGGAATTTTGGTCCGCAGGAAAATGATCGAACAGTAGAATGGATTGTTCAGTACATTGATCAAAAATGGAGGGATGGGATTAATTATATGATTGCTAGTGATGATGAGGGATTCGTTGAGTCCAACTATTTGAGGTTAGATTGGTCCAAAGCGAGGGAAAAATTACGTTGGAAGCCCAAATGGAGAATTGAGCAATCCCTCGATAAGACAATCGAATGGTTTGAATGGTATGTGGATGGAAGAGATATTTCTACTGTATGTTTGAAGCAAATAAATCAATATATGAGTGACAACTAGAGGGTGAAAATAATAATGGACTTTAATGAAAGAGAAACGTTGTTACGAAAAAAAGTCATTGAAGCAGCAGTGCAGTATTATCAAGAAGTTCATAGAGTAAAAAATGAAGCAAAATTTAAAGAAGGTGACACGATTCCTTATGCAGGAAGAGTATTTGATGAGAAGGAAATCATAAATCTTATTGATTCTTCGCTCGATTTTTGGTTGACAACAGGGAGATATGCAAAACAATTTGAGGAGAAATTTGCAAAGTTTCTTGGTGTTAAATATTGTTCTTTGACTAACTCAGGCTCATCAGCGAACTTGTTAGCCTTTATGGCACTAACATCTCCACTTTTAGGTGAAAGAAGAGTGAAACGGGGAGATGAGGTAATCACCGTTGCGTGTAGTTTTCCCACAACCATTGCTCCGCTCATACAATATGGGGCAGTGCCTGTTTTTGTTGACATCGAATTACCTACTTATAACATTGATTGCTCGTTGTTGGAAGAAGCGCTATCTGAGAGGACGAAAGCGGTCATTATTGCGCACACATTAGGAAATCCTTTTGATTTGGAGGTCGTTAAAGACTTTTGTGATCGCCATGGTCTGTGGCTCATAGAAGATAATTGTGACGCCCTCGGATCAAAGTATTTTTATAAAGGTGACTGGCGCTATACAGGTACTATAGGGGATATTGGAACTTCTAGCTTCTATCCTCCTCATCATATCACTATGGGCGAAGGTGGAGCTGTGTATACGAACAACGCATTACTAAAACGGATTATTGAGTCGCTTCGAGATTGGGGAAGAGATTGTTGGTGTCCATCTGGAAAAGATAATACGTGTCGCAGGCGATTTGATCAACAATTAGGCGAACTGCCTTATGGTTATGATCACAAATACACATATTCTCATTTCGGCTACAACTTAAAAGTGACTGATATGCAGGCAGCGATCGGTTGCGCACAAATTGACAAGATCCTTTATTTTGTGGAGAAGCGAAAGGATAATTGGGCGAAGTTGAGGGATGCCTTAAGAGGATTAGAAGGATATTTCATTTTACCAGAGCCATCAAAAAATTCTGATCCAAGTTGGTTTGGGTTTTTAGTTACAGTAAGAGAAGATGCTCCATTTACGAGACAAGAGATAATTCATTATTTAGAGGAGAATGGAATTCAAACACGAATGTTGTTTGCTGGTAACATTTTGAAACATCCGTGTTTTGACGGGTTGCGCATGGAGGGAAGTGGCTACAAAGTAGTTGGAGAATTAAAAAATACGGATTACGTGTTGAATAACACGTTTTGGATTGGTGTTTATCCAGGTTTGACCGAAGAAATGTTGGAATATGTGATTAAAAAATTTTATGATTTTGTCTCACAGCGAGGTGGAGCTTAAACAATGGATGAAATTGTAGAGAAGGATTTTTCGGATATCTTTTCTTATGTAGATTGTAAAAATTTTCGCGGAACTAAATGGCTGATTACTGGAGGTACGGGAATTATCGGCGGGTATTTGGCTGCATTTCTTGGATGGATAAATGAGCAGAGAGAATCGAGTGAAATTGAAATAACAGTTGTTCACCGAACGGAGAATATTGAAGAACATCCAATCATCGGATGGATGTATGGTAAAGATTATATTTCGTTTCTAAAAGCAGATCTGAGTGAAGAGTTTTGTATCCCGAATTTATCGGATTATGACTATGTTATCCATGCCGCATCTAATGCTGCCCCTAAAGCGTATTTAAGTGACCCAATCGGTACAATTTATTCGAATATTAAAGGAGCTGATTACTTTTTAAGGCATTCAGTAGATAGTAATAAGTTGAAATGTTTCTTGTATGTTAGCTCCGGAGAGATTTACGGGAACCCAGAAGTTGTTCCTACACCAGAAGATTATGTGGGGCGAAGTAATCACCTACATCCGAGAGGGTGTTATGTAGAATCAAAAAAATTTGCGGAAGTATTATGTTTAACTTATTATCGTCAATACAACGTTCCTGTAAAAATCATTCGCCCAATTCATGTGTTTGGACCGGGATTTAAAAAAAATGATAGTAGGGTTTGGGCTGATTTTATAAATAATATGATGGAAGGGAAAAGCATTGAAATATTGAGTGATGGCATGGCAAAGCGAGGATTTTGTTATATTGCTACTGCTATTTCCCAAATATTATCTGTCATTTTCAAGGGGAATATCGGAGAATGTTACAACATCGGTAGCGATCAGCTCGTTTCTATTAAGGAGCTAGCTGACATTGTTTCTGAGGAAGGGAAAGAAATCTTAAAGAAAAACGTAGAAGTGAAAATTAGAGGTAAAGTGCCTTCTCATCTCGTTGGAAGTCCGAATATATCGTGTCCAAACATTGAGAAAGTGCGAGCTCTTGCTCCGATTTTAGATGTTGACTTGAGGGAAGGGATTAGGAGAGTTTTAAAATGGATGCTAAAAAATGAGGGAAGGAAAGTTTAGCATGAAAAAATATCATGTTACAGAACATTGTCGCCTTTGTGGGAGTACGAAATTAGATGAATTATATCATAATAAGTCATTACCCGTTGCAGGTATATATTTTGACTCTTATTCGGATCATCATCACGTAAATGTACCGTTAACAGTCGTACTATGTGATGAATGTGGATTAGTGCAGCTAAGGGAAACGATCAATCCTTCTATATACGAACAGTACCATTTTATTGGTAATTCAGCATTGTCTTATGAGCAGCATTTGATATGGGTGGCTCGGAAGTTGGTTGAAGTGTTTAAATTAGAGAGCAAGCGTATTTTTGAAATAGGTGCTAGCAATGGTGTGTTGCTCAAATATTTAAGGGATTTTGGTGGCAATGAAATATTCGGAGTGGAGCCTTCCCATAAGCTATGCGAAGATGCTAGGAAATTTGAAGTGAATTTAGAACCGAGATTTTTTAATAGAGAATACGTAAATGACTCAAGGACGAAGTACGACTGCGTTATTGTTAGGCATGTATTAGAACATATACATGAGTTAGAAGGGTTTGTGCAACTTATCGATGAGGTTCTTGAGGAAAATGGAATTGTTATTGTGGAAGTACCTAGCCTAAACGAGATGATTATTCAGAAAAATTACTCGAATATTTTTCATGAACATCTAAATTACTTTTCAGAGCAAACACTAAACTATTTGCTTTCGAAAGTCTCTCTGACCCCTGTGTACATGAAATGTGTCGATATTCATGGCGGAGCCATTTTCGGCGTGTACAAGAAAGGTGAAACTGGAAATGTTTTCACGAAAGAAGAAAGGCAATTGGATCGTAGCAAAATAAAGTCATTTTTTGATGCATACGACCAATACTATACTCTTTTGAGTGATAAAGTTTCTCGGATGAATGCACAAAATAAGATAGTTCACGGATTTGGTGCATCTCATCGGACGTTTACTATTTTAGGATGTTCGAATTTAACAAACGAAAATATACCGTACATATATGATAGCAATCCTTTGTTGCATGGAAAGACGTTAAACGGCATAGGCAGTAAGATCGTTCCACCCCAGTTAATAGAAGAACATTCTCCAGATGCAATTGCTATTTTTGCAACGTCTTACGAAAAGGAAATTAGTGAGTTGCTGAGGAATCAATACAAATACAGCGGGGAAATTGTATCGATCAAAGAGGGGTGAGGATGATGGAAGATGTACAAATCACTAAAAATATTAGAAAATCGATATTGGACATGATGTATACATCTCGTTCATCACATATTGGATCGTGTTTTTCAATCGTTGAGATATTGTACACGTTATACTTCCGAATTTTAAAAATTAGGGGAACTCAATTTGACTTAGTAGTTGATGATAAATTTATTCTGAGTAAAGCTCATGGTAGTGTAGCCTTATATGCTACTTTAGGTGAAAGGGGATTTTTCGATAAAAAAAAATTAGAAGAATATTATGTGGACGGTGGAAGTTTGCCAGGTCATTTAGATATGAAATCTGCTTCGGGTATAGAATGTTCGGGCGGATCACTTGGACATGGGTTGTCTATTGGGATAGGAATGGCGATAGCAAATCAAAAAAGCAACGTTTATGTTTTACTTGGGGACGGAGAGTGTAATGAGGGAAGCGTATGGGAGGCCGTTATGTTAGCTTCTCATCTTCAGTTGGCTAATTTGACGGCAATTATAGATTATAATAAACTTCAAGGATTTGGAGAAACAAACGAAGTGATCAATCAAAAAAATTTACATGAAAGATGGTCTGCTTTTGGATGGAATGCGATAGAAGTGAATGGTCATAATGTCGATGAATTAGAAAAAGAATTAAAACGACCTTCCGATAAGCCAAAAGCAATCATTGCTCATACGATAAAAGGAAAGGGAGTGTCTTTCATGGAAAATAAGTTGGAGTGGCACTACAAATCCCCAAACAAAGATGAATATTTATTGGCGCGAAGCGAGCTGGAAGGCGCGTTATGAGAAAAACATTTATTGAATCTCTTATCAAAGAGGCAAGACAAAATCCGAATATATTTCTAATTACCCCAGATCTAGGTTTTTCAGTCCTAGAGCCTTTCGCTGAAGAATTTCCTGACAGATTCTTAAATGTTGGGATCGCTGAGCAAAATGCGGTAGGTGTAGCAACTGGTTTAGCTCTATCTGGAAAAATAGTGTACGTATATAGTATTATTCCCTTTGTAACCATGCGTTGTTTTGAACAAGTAAGGATCGATGTTGCCTACATGAATACAAAAGTGCGATTAGTCGGAGTGGGTGCCGGTTTTTCCTATGGGTCTGCAGGCGCTACTCATCATGCTATTGAGGATATTGCAGTTATGAGAGCACTACCGAATATGACGGTTTGTTGCCCTGGAGACCCGTTGGAAGTTAAGGGGATTGTGCAAGAAAGTGTGACGTATCAAGGACCGATGTATATTCGCTTAGCTAAAAGCGGTGAGCCACAAATTCATCCTGATGATACGGAAATTCAAATTGGAAAATCAGTTGTCGTTCATGAAGGAGATCAGTTTGCCATCTTGACAACAAGCAACATGTTAGATGTTGGATATAAAGTTGCTCAAGTGTTCAGACGCCAAGGAGTAAAATGTTCACTTATTAGTTTTCATACACTAAAACCTTTTGATCACCTAAAAGTGGCAGAGTTAATTGACAGTGAACTTCCAATTATTACTTTAGAGGAGCATAATATTATTGGTGGTTTGGGTAGTATTGTGGCTGAACAAATTGCGGAAAGTGGCAGGGGGGTAAAATTTAAGCGAATAGCGATCCCAGACCAATATTCGCACTTTGTCGGTAGCCAGGCATATATTAGAGAAAAATTTGGATTGAGTGAGTCACAAATTGTGGAGACTATTCAGTCATTTATTGGATTCTAAAGTTAAATAAAGAGGTGCTTAATCATATGAAAGGCATCATCCTCGCGGGAGGGACAGGCTCGCGTCTGTATCCTCTCACAAAAGTGACAAATAAACATTTACTTCCAGTCGGCAAATATCCAATGATTTATCACGCCATTTACAAGCTAAAAGAAGCAGGAATGAGCGATATTTTGATCGTCACTGGGCGTGAGCATATGGGGGATGTAGTGAATTTGCTTGGAAGCGGTTCGGAGTTTGGCGTTCAGTTTACTTATAAAGTACAAGATCAAGCAGGCGGCATTGCACAGGCGCTTGGGCTGTGTGAAGCGTTTGTTGGTAATGATCTCATGACAGTCATTTTAGGGGATAACGTTTTTTCAGACAGCATCGTCCCATATGTAGGAAATTTTAAAAAACAACAGACGGGCGCGAAAATTTTAATTAAAGAAGTGAGTGATCCAGAGCGCTTTGGTGTTCCTGAATTAGACGGCGAACGAATTAAAAGCATTGAGGAAAAACCGAAAAAGCCGAAAAGCGGTTATGCGGTAACGGGCATTTATATGTATGATCCAAGCGTATTTGATATTATACGCAAACTAAAACCGTCCGCCCGCGGAGAACTAGAAATTACTGATGTAAATAATGCTTACATTGCTCGCAATGAATTAACATATGACGTATTGCAAGGGTGGTGGACGGATGCGGGGACGCACGCATCTTATTTGCGGGCAAATGAGCTAGCGAAAGATATTGATTTCGGGCAATGGTTTAATAAAAACATGAAAAATTAAAAAAGGTGACGTACATGCGAGTCATACAAACGGATTTTGATGCGGTTGTTTTACTAGAGCCGATTGTGCATGAAGACGCTCGGGGGTTTTTCATGGAGAGTTTCAATGAGCGTACTTTAAATGAATTAGGCATTTCAGTAAAATTTATTCAAGATAACCATTCTCTTTCGGAAAAAGCAGGAACAGTACGCGGCTTACATTATCAACTTCATCCGCAAGCGCAAGCAAAGCTTGTGCGCGTAACACGCGGTGTGATTTATGATGTCGTTGTAGACATTCGTAAAGGCTCCCCGACGTTTGGAAAGTGGCGCAGTTTTATTTTAAGCGAGTATAACAAAAGAATGCTTTTTGTGCCTAAGGGGTTCGCGCACGGCTTTTGTACATTAGTACCGAATACAGAAGTGCAATATAAGGTAGATGAGCATTACTCAGCACAATTGGATAGAGGGATTTTTTGGAATGATTCAAAATTAAAAATCGACTGGCCTGTGACGGAAGCGATTTTATCTGAGAAGGATGCGAACCTTCCGCTTTTGGATGATGCACATATTAATTTTACTTGGGAGAGAACGCCATGAATATTCTTGTGACTGGTGGTGCTGGTTTTATTGGCAGCAATTTTATTCGCTATATGTTAAATAAGTACGACAATTATAAAATTGTGAACTATGACTTACTAACGTATGCAGGGAATTTAGAAAGTCTACAAGATGTGCAAACAAATGAACGCTATACTTTTGTGAAAGGGGATATTTGTAACGCTCAGCTTGTTGATTATGTTGTGAAAGCATATGCCATTGATGTCATCGTTAATTTTGCTGCTGAATCACATGTCGATCGCAGCATTGTTGATCCAGCCGCTTTTGTAAAAACGAATGTACTTGGCACGCAAGTATTGTTAAATGTCGCTAAAGCGAACGGCATTCAAAAATATGTGCAAATTTCAACTGATGAAGTGTATGGCAGTTTAGGAGAAACGGGATATTTCACCGAGGAAACTCCATTAGCTCCGAACAGTCCTTATTCGGCAAGCAAAGCGAGCGCGGATTTGCTTGTAAGGGCATATCACGAAACGTATGGGCTAAACGTTAATATTACTCGCTGTTCAAATAACTACGGTCCTTACCAATTTCCAGAAAAGCTTATTCCGTTAATGATTACAAACGCTTTAGAAGGAAAAGAACTTCCGATTTATGGAGACGGTCGACATGTTCGCGACTGGCTTCATGTTCTCGACCATTGCGCAGCGATTGATTTAGTCGTTCATAAAGGAAAAGCAGGAGAAGTATACAACATTGGTGGACACAATGAACGAACAAACAATGAAATTGTCCATCTGATTGTTGAAAAACTTGGTGTATGTAAATCGCTCATTAAATATGTTCCTGACCGTCCAGGACATGATCGGCGCTATGCGATTAATGCAGCGAAGATCAGAACGGAACTCGGTTGGGAACCTCGTTATACGTTCAATCAAGGGGTTGAGGAAACGATTCGATGGTATGTGAACAACCAAGAATGGTGGAAGCGAATGAAATCTGGGGAATATATGGCGTATTATAAAAAACAATACGGTGAAAGAAAATGAGAAGTGAGAGAGTTGTCGTTACCGGAGCGAAAGGGCAGCTTGGTACAGAAGCCGTTAAGCAATTGCGGCAATTTGGGTGGGACGTGTATGGATATGGAAAAGACGAGCTTGATGTTACAGATGATCGGCAAGTGAAAGATGTATTTACAAATATCCGCCCACATGTCGTCATTCATGCGGCTGCATATACAAAAGTTGACGAAGCGGAGAAAGAAAAAGAGCGAGCTTTTTTAATTAATGCGTATGGAACGAGAAATGTCGCTGTCGCTGCTGAAAAAGTAGGTGCGAAGCTTGTGTATATAAGTACAGATTACGTGTTCGATGGCAGAGGAAAAGAACCATATGACGAATTTGCTAGCCCCCATCCGATCAATATTTATGGGAAAAGTAAGTTAGCAGGCGAACAGTTTGTGCGTGATTTTCATTCGAAGTTTTTTATTGTGCGGACATCGTGGGTGTTTGGGGCTAATGGAAATAATTTTGTGAAGACAATGTTGCAATTAGCGAAAGAAAAAAAAGAAATTTTTGTCGTTGGTGACCAGTATGGTTGTCCAACTTATGCAGTTGATTTAGCCCAAAAAATATGTGAACTTGTCGAAACAGAAAAATACGGGTTATATCATATATCGAATACCGATTATTGTTCATGGTACGAGTTTGCTGAGGCGATTTTTGCTCAAATTCGTGCCGATGTTCGCATTCAGCGTTGTCGAACAGAAGATTATCCGCGATTAGCCTCTCGGCCGGCTTATTCTGTGCTCAATCATATGGCTTTAAAGTTAAATGGATTCACGCTTCTTCGCCCATGGCATGAAGCGCTACAATACTTTTTGTCTGCGGATGAGGTGAAACGTTGAAAACGGTAGCTTTAGTTATGATCGTAAAAAATGAAGAGAAACATTTAGCTCGTTGCTTGCGAAGCGTCCACAAAATCGTTGATGACATCGTTATTGTTGATACGGGCTCTACTGATGGGACAAAAAGTATTGCTTACTCATTTGGAGCAAAAGTGTTTGATTTTGAGTGGGCAAATGATTTCTCGGCAGCACGCAACTATGCGCTTATGCAATCAACGTGCGATTGGAATCTTGTGCTTGACGCTGATGAATATATTGTAAACGACTGTAAGAGCATCATCAGACATTTTATTGAAACAAATGAGCGCGCTATCGGACGTATTAAAATGGTTAACGAATTTATTCAAAATGGCGAGAGACGATATGCCCAATCTTATTTATCGCGTTTGCTTCCTAAAGGCGTCACATACGTCGGTAAAGTTCACGAACAAGTCGATTCGCCTTTTCCACGCCAAAATATTGATGTAGAAGTATATCATGATGGGTACGTTCATACGAACAAAACGGAGCGAAACTTAGATCTGTTACTGCAAGAGCTACAACAACATCCAACTGACGATTATGTTTTATATCAAGTTGGCAAACAGTACAAACTTTTGCAGCAATTTAACATGGCGGAAAAGTATTTTGAGGAAAGTTATCGTCTTGTTCCTCTTTATGCGTCGTATCGTCATAGTTTAGTTGTTGACTATTTATATACGATTATTGCTAATCGTTCGTTTGAGCGAGGATTGCAAGTGATCGCAGCAGAACAAGGGAGATTAGATGACTCCTCGGATTTCCATTTCGCATGTGGACTATTTTATATGGACGCCATTTTTTATCATATGAATCAATACGTGCATTTATTTCCGATGATTGAGAAATCTTTTATTCGTTGTCTGCAAATTGGGGAAACAGATCAGTATGATCGTGTTCGTGGAACGGGCAGTTTTTTAGCCGCATATAATCTTGGTGTATTTTACGAAACAACGGGACAAATGGAGAGAGCGATCCATTTTTACGAGCAATCGGCACACGAAGGGTATGAAAAGGCGAGTGAGCGATTAAAGACATTGAAACAGTAGCAACGATGCAATAAAGCTTGAATGTGGCAGCCTCTCTAATGACGAGAGGTTTTTTCTTTCGCTCCCTTCAAACTTCCCTTCTTCTATCCGATATAAACAGTAGGAACGTATATGCAAAGGAGCGAACGGTGATGATTGAACGCATTTCTTCTTCTCTTTCTTCCACATATATGTATGAAAAGACGGCGAGCGAAAAAGCGGCGGAGCGCCCAAAAGAACAGCCAAAGCAAGAACAAACCACTCTACAACAAATGAACGCAAAACAAGAAGAAGAACGCATTTCAAAAGAAAAGCTTGAAGAAATCGTCAAGGGAATGAACGAATTTTTACAGCCGAGCCATACGTCGTTAAAGTTTAACGTACATGAAGATTTGAAAGAGTACTATGTTCAGCTTATTGATGAACGAACGAAAGAAGTGGTTCGCGAAATTCCGCCGAAAAAGCTATTAGATATGTACGCGGCGATGATGAAGTTTGTCGGGTTGATTGTTGATCGAAAAATTTAGGAGGTGGCACATATGAGCACAATGCGGATTGGCGGATTGGCGAGCGGAATGGATATTGATCAACTCGTCAGCGATCTGATGAAAGCGGAGCGCATGCCGCTTGATAAGCTATATCAAAAAAAGCAAATTTTAGAATGGCAACGTGATGATTATCGTTCGATGAATGCGTTGCTTCAAGATTTGGATAGTTATATTTTTAATAACTTAACGCTGCAAAGCAATATGCTCAAAAAAAAGACAACAAGTTCTGATGAGAGTGTTGTGACGGCAACAGCGAATGCTTCTGCAGCGAATATTAGCACGAATTTAACGGTTACGAAAGTCGCTACGTCGGCCACTTGGGTTTCTGAAGCTTCTTCAGCTAGTTATACACCAAGCGGTACAGATACGACGCTGAAAATTAACGTAACAAATGGGGACGGAACGAGCCCAACAAACCCTGTAACCATTACAATTGCAGCGAATTCATCGTTGGATTCGGTTATTGCTCAATTAAACAGCAACAGTGACCTTGGCATTAGTGTGTTTCATGATACAAAGACAGGAAAAATCTCGATTATGAAGAAAGATACGGGGGCAGCGGCAAGTTTAGTGATGGGGGACGCAACGACTGCTTCGTTTTTCCAACAGCTCGGGTTTACGGGGGCTGCGAATGGTGCGGAATTGACGGGGAAAACGGCAGGAGAGGATGCGCAATTTACGATTAACGGTCTTGCGACATCACGTTCAACGAATACGTTTACTATTAATAATGTTACTTACACGCTAAAAAAGGAAGGAACCGCTTCTGTTACAACAACAAACGATACAGATGCAATGTTCAATATAATCAAAGGCTTCGTCGACAAATATAACGAAACTATCGGGAAAATCAATGCTAAATTATCGGAAGAGCGGTATCGCGACTATTTACCGCTGACGGATGAGCAAAAAGAAGCGATGACGGAAAAGCAAATTGAGCTATGGGAAGAAAAAGCGAAAAGCGGACTGCTTCGCCGCGATTCGATTTTATCCAGCGGCTTAAGCCAAATGCGCTTGGACATTTACAGTAAAGTTAGTGACCCATCGGTTAATACAAACTATGATACGCTTTCGGAAATTGGGATTACGACATCAAGCAATTATTTAGAAAACGGAAAGCTTATTATTGATGAAACAAAGTTGCGGGACGCAATTGAAAAAGATCCGAATGCCATTTATCAATTGTTTAACGCGAGCGGATCTGATTTCGATACAAAAGGCATCGCGCAACGTTTGCGTGATACGATCAAGAGTACGATTGGAAAAATTGAAACGAAAGCTGGGAAAACGATTTGGACAAACAACCAGTTTGAAATCGGAAAAAGCTTAAACGATTTAGATAAACGAATTGATGCTTTTGAAGATCGATTAAAGGATATTGAGGATCGTTATTGGCGCCAGTTCACAGCGATGGAAAAGGCGATCCAGCGCTCGAATGAGCAAAGTATGTATCTCATGAACGCTTTTGGCGGCGGAGGACAATAATTAGGAGGTTGAACGATGAACCCATATCAGTCTTATCAAACAAACGCGGTGCAAACAGCGTCGCCGGGGGAATTGACGCTTATGCTTTATAACGGTTGCTTAAAGTTTATTGCACAAGCGAAAAAAGCGATTGAAGAAAAAAACATTGAAGCGCGCAATACAAATTTATTAAAAGCGCAAAAAATTATTCAAGAGTTGATGGTCACGCTTAATATGGAATATGAAGTAGCCAAATCGATGATGACGATGTATGACTATATGTATCGCCGATTAGTGGAAGCAAATATTAAAAGCGACATCGTAATTTTGGAAGAAATCGAAGGGTACGTCAAAGAGTTTCGTGATACGTGGAAGCAAGTGATTCAATTGAATCGTCAACGTCAATATGCACAAGGCGGTCAAGTGTAATGAACGTCGTTGCGGAGCTTTTGCAAGCAACGAAAGCGTTAGTTGCATGCCTTCATCAGCCTATTGAAAAAGATGGACGTGATGCAGTCATTGAGCAAATTGAAGAGTTGCTTGAAAAGCGGGAACAGCTGCTCAAGCTACTTCCCGATACGCTGACAGATGAACAAAAACAAATGGGGAAAGAGCTGATTGCGCTCGATCGGGAGGCAAATGAACTTCTCCGCCAACTGAAACAACAAATTCAACAAGATTTAAAACAAATGAAACAAACAAAAGAGGCAGCTCATCGCTATCATGATTTGTATGAACCGTTATCCATAGACGGCATGTTTTATGATAAACGAAGGTAGGTATGAATATGTTACAATTAACTCCAGAACAATTAACAGTCGTTCGTCAATATGCGACGTTACTAGATACGATCGAAGAAGGATTTCAGTACGTTAAGGAAAGTTTTGTGGATTATGAGCGGACGCAAGGAGATGCTGTGCTTGCTGACATTTTAGAAGCGTTCGATCAAATTGATGCGGTAAACGAGCGGTCATTCGCACAATTTTTTGCTGGGGAGGAAGCGGTGTTGCACGAGTTGAAGCGTTTTGCTTCTGTCATCGAGGAAGCGTGGAAGTTAGACGGAAAGCTGCACGACACGAACGCAAAGCAACAAGTCGTTGAAAAACATTTAGCACCAGCGTTTGAAGCGTGGAAAGTAAGCGTGATGCAACATCTTCGTCCGTATATTGAGCAGTAATATATAGAAGGTGCGAGCAGATCGCACCTTCTATTATTTAAAACGCCTCTGTAATTGTAACATTTACTTCTTTTCGCAAGTCGATTTCAAATGGTGATTTTAGCGTTTCACCGTTTGGGTTTTGTAAAATACGAACGACAGGACGAAGCGGATATTCAGGGAAAATTTTCGAGACGACGCCGCGATATCCTGTATTTAATACGATGTTTGTGCCGAGCGGGTAAATGGCGACGTACTTCAAAAACGTTTTAATGAGCTCGTAATCAAATAACGTGTTGCCAGCTGCGCATAAATATTCGGCCGCTTCGTGTGGCGAATGTTGTTGGCGGTGGTCGCGCGGCGAAGTAAGCGCATCGAATACGTCTGCAATCGCAATAATGCGCGCGAATTCGTGAATGTATTTGCCGGCTGCTTTGTGTGGGTAACCGCTACCGTCAAAACGTTCATGATGTTGTAAGGCACAGTAAGCGGAAGACGGTGAAATATTATTTTGCTTTTTCAATAGTTCAAATCCAAACTCTGTATGATGGGATATAATTCGACGTTCATCAGGGCTAAGAGGCCCTTTTTTCGCCCAAAGTGCACTCGGAATTTGCGTCATGCCAATATCGAATAAGAGCGCTCCCACTCCTAGGTCTAGTAGTTGCTGTGAAGAGTATCCTTTAGCTAAGCCGATAACGCCTGCGATTGTTGCTACATTGACTGAATGATGAAAAAAATACCCTTTTGAAATAACGAGATCTGATAAGTTAATAAGCAAATTTTCGCGGCTCAATAAATAATCTAAAATTTCTTTAAATATTTTTTGATATTCTTGCCCGAGATCTAGCGAAGATACGCGTTGAACAGCTTTTTGTTCTTCGATGAGTTCCGTCATCGTTTCATACACTTTTTTTACCGCTTGTTGCCGCACAACCGGGCTGATCGTCGGACTTTCTTCAATATCGAATGTGAAAATATCGTGAATATAAATATGGCGAATGCCGCTTTCCCTCAATCCACGAATGTATGAGTCGGTTAGTTTTACCCCTTTGGCAAGCAAAACAGCTCCGTTTGGTCCATAAATGTCGACAGCGAGCACATCGCCGCTTTTTGCTTCAAATATGTGCACTTTCCGCATGCGATAACACCTCAGTAGAAAAATACGAACGCCTTTCATCATCTATAAATTATAGCATAATTATCCATCGTTTTGTTCATCATTTTTTCACAAAAAATGTGACGATTGAGAAGGAGTTTTGTAGGGAATTGTAGAAATAAGTAACTAACCTTTCATAAAAGGAGGAACAGCGTATGAAATACAACGTTCGTGGAGAAAACATCGAGGTTACACAAGCAATTCGAGAGTATGTTGAGAAAAAAATTGGGAAATTAGAACGTTATTTTGAAACGACTGAAGGAGTTACTGTTCACGTTAATTTAAAAGTATATAACGATAAACAATCGAAAATTGAAGTAACGATCCCAATGCCACAAATTGTATTGCGTGCGGAAGAGCGCCACGACGATATGTATGCGGCAATCGATTTGGTCGTCGATAAACTCGAACGCCAAATTCGTAAACATAAAACGAAAGTGAACCGAAAAATGCGCGAAAAAGAAGCAAATGGTGTGACGCTCACAACAACTGCTCCTGTCGCAACAGAAGAGCACGAGGAAGAAGAGTTTGAAGTTGTACGTACGAAACGTTTTAGCTTAAAACCGATGGATAGTGAAGAAGCGATTTTACAAATGAATATGCTTGGTCATAACTTTTACGTCTTTATTAATGCGGAAACAAACCGCACAAACGTCGTTTATAAACGAAAAGACGGCAAATATGGCTTAATTGAAGCGAACTAATCCTCCCGCCCTCTGTCGACATAAGACAGAGGGTGGTATAATGTGAAAGAGGGTGGAAGCGATTTTACGCGAAATTTTAGGGAAGTTGACGAGTATTGAGAGTCATTTTTTTCAATTTCAACAAGAAGTGCGCGAAAGATTTGCGCAAATTGATGGTCGCTTTGCCCAGATTGACAAACGGTTTGCTAAAATGGAAAGTCGGCTAGCTGCGCTTGAACAAGAAATGAAAGAAACAAATGAGCGCATCAGTCGCCTTGAGAAAGAAATGTGCGATGTCAAAAAGCGTCTTGAGCATGTCGAAACACAACTAGGCGACGTAAAAGAAACAGTGCATCGTTTAGAAATTCAACTAGCGAACGATGTGGGTACATTATTGGAAAACATTTATAAAAAGATCGATGAAAAAGGATTTGAAATTTACGCCCTCAACAAACGCTCACTCAGAGTCGAAGCCTCTATCGAGCAACTACAATCGCAAGTGTAATCCAGCGAGGAAGCTGGTTTTTTCTTTTTTCCCCATCCCCTTTTCGTATGAGTTGTCACCTTTTCTTGTAAGTGATATGATGGTAATTAGCGACTATATAAGCAAGGGGCGTTTTTGTATGCTTGGAATGTTAAAAAAAGTGTTTGATCCGAATAAACGGCAAATTGCGCGATTAGAAAAAATCGCGAATGAAATTGATGCGCTCGGTCCGCAAATGGCGCAGCTTTCCGATGACGAATTGCGTCAAAAAACAGAAGAGTTTAAGGCGCGTCTTGAAAAAGGCGAGACGCTTGATGATTTACTTGTTGAGGCGTTTGCGGTCGTTCGCGAAGCAGCAAAGCGTGTGCTTGGCATGTATCCGTATAAGGTGCAATTAATGGGGGGCATTGCGCTTCATGAAGGCAACATCGCTGAAATGAAGACAGGGGAAGGAAAAACGTTAACCGCGACGATGCCTGTCTATTTAAATGCGTTAACAGGAAAAGGCGTCCATGTCGTGACAGTAAACGAATACTTAGCAAGCCGCGACGCGACTGAAATGGGCAGATTGTATCAGTTTTTAGGTTTATCTGTCGGACTGAATTTAAGCAATATGTCGCGCGAAGAAAAGCAGGCGGCTTATAACGCTGATATTACATATGGAACGAATAACGAATTTGGTTTCGATTATTTGCGCGATAACATGGTGCTATATAAAGAACATATGGTGCAACGCCCGCTTCATTATGCGATTATTGACGAAGTTGACTCGATTTTAATTGATGAAGCACGTACACCGCTCATTATTTCAGGCACAGCGCAAAAGTCTACAAAATTGTACATTCAAGCGAATGCGTTCGTCCGTACATTAAAACGGGATGTCGATTATACGTACGATGAAAAAACGAAAAGCGTGCAGCTCACGGAAGAAGGAATGAACAAAGCAGAGCGCGCGTTTGGAATCGATAACTTATTCGATTTAAAACATGTGACGTTAAACCATCATATTAACCAAGCATTGCGTGCGCACGTTGTCATGCAGCGCGACGTCGATTATGTCGTTGAAGACGGAAAAATCGTCATCGTTGACCCGTTTACCGGTCGCCTCATGCGCGGACGCCGATATAGCGATGGGCTTCATCAAGCGATCGAAGCAAAAGAAGGACTTGAGATTCAAAACGAATCGATGACGCTTGCGACGATTACGTTCCAAAACTATTTCCGTATGTACGAGAAGCTTGCGGGGATGACGGGAACAGCGAAAACAGAAGAAGAAGAGTTTCGCAACATTTACAATATGCAAGTTGTCGTCATTCCGACAAATAAACCGGTCATTCGTGATGATCGTCCAGATTTAATTTATCGTACGATGGAAGGAAAGTTTCGTGCAGTTGTCGAGGATATTGCGGAACGTCATGCGAAAGGACAACCTGTCCTCGTCGGTACGGTGTCGATTGAAACGTCTGAATTGTTGTCAAGCATGTTAACGAAACGCGGCATTCGCCATAACGTATTAAATGCGAAAAACCATGCAAAAGAGGCAGAAATTATCGCTCAAGCAGGTCAAAAAGGTGCGGTAACGATTGCGACGAACATGGCAGGACGCGGAACGGACATTAAACTTGGCGAAGGGGTGCGTGAGCTTGGCGGTTTAGCGGTCATCGGGACAGAACGTCACGAAAGCCGCCGCATTGATAATCAGCTGCGCGGTCGTTCTGGTCGTCAAGGAGATCCGGGGGTATCGCAATTTTACTTGTCGCTTGAAGATGAACTCATGCGTCGCTTCGGTTCAGAAAATATGATGGCGATGATGGATCGTTTAGGCATGGACGATTCACAGCCGATTCAAAGTAAAATTGTTTCAAAGGCGGTTGAGTCGGCACAAAAACGTGTCGAAGGAAACAACTTCGATGCACGTAAACAACTATTGCAGTACGACGACGTATTGCGTGAACAACGTGAAATTATTTATCGTCAACGTTTCCAAGTGCTTGATTCGGAAAACTTGCGCGATATCGTTGAAAAAATGATTCAATCGGTCATCGAGCGCGTCGTGCGCATGCATACGCCAGAAGATGAATTGCCAGAAGAATGGAACGTGCAAGCCATTGTTGATTATGTGCAAGCGAACCTTCTTTCTGAAGGAGATGTGACGATCAACGACTTGCGTGGTAAAGATCCAGACGAAATGATTGAATTCATTTGGAATAAAGTGCGCGCACGTTACGATGAAAAAGAAAGCCGCATTCCAGCCGAGCAAATGCGCGAGTTTGAGCGCGTCATCGTCTTGCGTGCCGTCGATATGAAATGGATGGAACATATTGATGCGATGGAACAGTTGCGCCAAGGTATTCATTTGCGTGCGTACGGTCAAATTGATCCGCTACGTGAATATCAAATGGAAGGATATGCGATGTTTGAAGCGATGATCGCTTCCATTGAAGAAGAAGTCGCACGTTACATTATGAAGGCAGAAATCGAAAACAACCTTGAGCGACAAGAAGTGGCGAAAGGTGAGGCGGTCCATCCGAAAGAAGGCGAAGAAGTGAAGCGCAAGCCGGTGAAAAAAGCGGTGGAAGTTGGTCGGAATGAACCGTGCCCGTGCGGAAGCGGAAAAAAATATAAACATTGCTGTGGACGATAAGTGAGGGACTTTTCCCTCGCTTTCGTTATGTTGCGTTCGTGATGACGTTTGAATACAATAATGGTTGAGGTGAATGACATGATCGATTTAGTAGAAATTAAGCAAGAGCTTGAGAAAATGGCTAAGCGATTAGCGGATATTAGGGGGTCTCTTTGACCTCGAAACGAAAGAAGCGCGCATTGAACAGCTAGAAGCACAAATGTCTGCCCCAGATTTTTGGGACGATCAAAAAGCTGCCCAAGCGGTCATTAGTGAAGCAAATGCGCTAAAAGATTTAGTTGGTGAGTTTCGTTCGCTTGAAGAGCGATTTGAAAATTTAGAAGTGACATACGAGCTTGTCAAAGAAGAGCCAGATGAAGAATTGCAAAAAGAGCTCGTGTCTGAGGCGAAAAAATTATCGAAAGACTTTAGTGAATTTGAACTGCAATTGTTGTTAAATGAACCGTATGATAAAAATAACGCCATTTTAGAACTTCATCCTGGCGCAGGTGGAACAGAGTCGCAAGATTGGGCGTCGATGCTGTTGCGCATGTATACGCGCTGGGCGGAGAAAAAAGGATATAAAGTGGAAACGCTCGATTATTTACCGGGTGAGGAAGCAGGAATTAAAAGTGTCACGTTGTTAATTAAAGGGCATAATGCGTATGGATATTTAAAAGCGGAAAAAGGCGTCCACCGCCTCGTGCGCATTTCACCGTTTGATGCTTCTGGTCGCCGTCATACGTCGTTCGTTTCATGCGAAGTTGTACCTGAATTTGATGACAACATTGAAATTGATGTGCGCCCGGATGAAATAAAAGTTGATACGTACCGTTCGAGCGGTGCCGGCGGCCAGCACGTCAATACGACAGATTCAGCTGTACGCATTACACACATTCCGACGGGCATTGTCGTCACATGCCAATCGGAACGCTCGCAAATTAAAAACCGTGAAAAAGCGATGAATATGTTAAAAGCGAAATTGTATCAAAAGAAGCTAGAGGAACAACAGGCGGAGCTGGCAGAAATTCGCGGCGAACAAAAAGAAATCGGCTGGGGAAGCCAAATTCGTTCTTATGTGTTTCATCCGTACTCGCTTGTAAAGGATCATCGCACAAATACTGAAGTCGGAAACGTGCAAGCGGTTATGGACGGAGAAATTGATGTCTTTATCGACGCATATTTACGTTCAAAATTAAAACAAGGGTAAGGTGTCCGATATGGGCACCTTTTTATATATTGACGACTAAAGATGAAGGATATGTGACTGGTGGTGATGCAAAACGTGAATTTGGCTTACAAATTGATTTACCGTAAGGAAGCGGTAAAGTTTCTTGCTAAGCAAGAGAAAGAAGTACAAGAACGGATAGCTATAGCGTTAAAAGGATTGCTTCACATTCCTCCTCAAGAAGACATTAAAAAAATGAGACGACACAAGGTTTGTACCGTTTACGTGCTTGGCACATACCGCATTCTTTTCCGCATTGATCACCACGAGCAAATGATTTACATCGAGGAGATGTATATTGACTTCACTATATTAAATCATTATTGCGTTAATTCGATGTCATTTACTTCCTATATCGGGCATGCTATACTCACGAGGGAAGGTGAGAAGCATGCGAAAAAGAAGCAACATAACAAATCCATTCGTTGAAAAAGTGCTAGAATACGTATATATTCTTGTCGGCTCGGCTGTTGTGGCTGTGTCATTCAATTTATTTTTACTTCCGAATCGCATCGCATCAGGTGGGGTAAGCGGCATCAGTACAATTTTACATGCGACGCTTGGATGGCAGCCAGCATACGTACAATGGGCGCTTAACATTCCGCTATTTATCGCAGGTGTGCTATTGCTCGGAAAGCAGTTTGGTGTAAAAACGTTAGTCGGTACCGCCTTTTTACCGTTTGTCGTTTATTTGACACATGACGTGGCGCCGGCAACGCACGATCCATTGCTTGGAGCATTATTTGGCGGCATCGGCGTCGGCGTAGGATTAGGCATCGTTTTTCGCGGTCGCGCATCGACAGGTGGAACTGATTTAGCTGCTCAAATTATTCATAAATATACAGGGTTATCGTTAGGGACGTGCGTCATTTTAATTGATGGCTTAATTGTTTTAACAGCAGCGTTTGTGTTTGATTTAGAACGGGCGCTATACGCATTAATTGCGTTATTTGTGACAAGTAAAACAATTGACTTTGTCCAAGTTGGTTTCGGCAATTCAAAAATGGCGATGATTATTACAACAAAAGAAGAACAAGTGCGCGAAGCGATTTTGCATAAAATTGACCGCGGTGTGACAAAACTACATGCATACGGCGGATATACAGAAAAAGAGCGCACGCTACTCATGTGTGTTGTGGCACAAAGTGAGTTCACAAAATTGAAACAATTAGTGAAAACCATTGATCCGTCTGCATTTGTCGTCGTTATGGATGCGGCGGAAGTGCTTGGTGAAGGATTTAAACGTGCCTAACGTAAAAACGATGCGATATAATAGAAGTGTATGAAAATGTTGACAAGGGGGATTTCGTATGAAGAAAAAGCTACTTAGCTTATTTGCTGGCACAGCGATCGTGTTGGCGGCCTGTGGCGGTGGGGATAGCGCGAGCGAAAAACCAGCAAATGGCGGTGGGGACACAGCTTCAGCTGCAGAAGCCGTTTACAAAAAATCATGTGCAAGCTGCCACGGACAAAACTTGGAAGGTGGCGTTGGTCCTGCACTTGATAAAGTAGGCGGAAAATATTCACAGGACGAAATTAAAGATATTATCGCGAACGGTCGCGGCGGTATGCCAGGCGGTCTGCTCCAAGGCGACGATGTCGATAAAGTAGCGGAATGGTTAGCAGCCAAAAAGTAGGAGGATGCCAGTGGGAGCATCCTCTTTTCATTTGTAACACTCTTGAAATATAACTGTAAATAAAATTCGCCCCCTTTTTTGTCGGAAATGATGATATAATGAACGAGGTAAGAATTTTGCAGGAATATGTAGAAAAACATCGAATACTTAGGTGGTTGCTTATGATTGAAATGCAAGATGTATATAAAACGTATCCGAACGGAGTGATTGCATTAAATGGAATTTCTGTTCGTATTAAGCAAGGAGAATTTGTATATGTCGTCGGTCCGAGCGGCGCTGGGAAATCGACGTTTATTAAAATGATGTATCGCGAAGAAAAACCGACAAGCGGAAAAATTATGATTAACGGCGTGAACTTGGCGAATATCAAAGACAGCAAAGTACCGTTGCTTCGTCGAAACATCGGAATCGTCTTTCAAGACTTTAAGCTTCTTCCAAAGTTAACCGTATATGAAAACGTCGCGTTTGCTTTGGAAGTTATTGAAGAATCGCCAAAAAACATTCGCAAGCGCGTCATGGAAGTGCTTGACTTAGTGCGGCTAAAACATAAAGCGCGCTTTTATCCAAACGAATTGTCGGGTGGAGAACAGCAGCGCGTGTCGATTGCGCGTTCGATCGTCAACAATCCGTCGATTGTCATTGCGGACGAACCGACAGGAAATTTGGATCCGGATACATCGTGGGAAATCATGGACATTTTCGAGCGCATTAACGATCGCGGAACAACGATTGTGATGGCAACGCATAACCGTGAAATTGTGAATACGATTCGTAAGCGGGTCATTGCGATTGAACGCGGGAAAATTGCGCGCGATGAAGTGAAGGGGGAATATGGCTATGAAACTTAACACCCTTCGCCGTCATTTTCGTGAAAGTTTAAAAAGTCTCGGACGAAACGGTTGGATGACGTTTGCGTCCATTAGTGCTGTCACGGTGACGCTCTTGCTTGTTGGTGTATTTCTCGTCATTATGCTCAACATTCAACATATAACGAAGCAAATTGAGCGCGACGTCGAAATTCGTGTGCACGTCGATTTAAGTGCGACAGAAGCAGATAAAGATGCGCTCAGAGCGAAGCTAGAAGCTCTTTCTGGCGTCGAAAAAGTAACGTATTCATCGAAAGACGAAGAATTGCAAAAGTTGATTGAAAGTTTCGGAGAAGACGGAAAGTCATTCCGCTTATTTGAACAAGATAACCCGTTAAGCGACGTATTTATCGTGAAAGCGAAAAATCCGCTTGATACAGAAAAAATCGCAAAGCAAATTGAACCGTTGCCATCTGTCGGCAAAGTGAAATACGGAAAAGGGCAAATTGAAAAACTATTTGCTGCAACGAAAACGATTCGCAATATCGGATTAGCGCTTATTATCGGGTTGTTATTTACAGCGATGTTTCTCATCTCGAACACAATTAAAATTACGATTTTTGCCCGCCGTCGCGAAATTGAGATTATGAGATTAGTAGGGGCGACAAACGGGTTTATTCGCTGGCCGTTTTTTCTTGAAGGGCTATGGCTTGGCATTTTCGGTTCGGTCATTCCGATCGCCATCGTTCTTTCCGCTTACTCGTACGTGTTTGACTTATTGTATCCGAAGTTGAAAAATACATTTTTTCAACTTCTCCCGTTTTATCCGTTTGCATGGCAGTTGGCAGCTGTGCTCGTTTTATTAGGAGCGTGCATCGGCATGTGGGGAAGCATGATGTCAGTGAGACGATTTTTAAAAGTATAGAAAGAGAGAGGGGTTTACGGTGCGAAACAGATGGGGAACGATCGTTGCAGTCGTGATGCTGTTTACAAGTGTTGCTGCGCCTGCATATGCGGTAACAAATCGCGACATTCAACAAAAGAAGCAAGAAATTAAAAGCGTGCAACAAAAACAATCATCGCTTGAAAGTAAATTAGAGCAGTCGCAACAAGAAATTGAACGGTTAAAAGCAGAACAAGAAAAAGTAAATGCGGAAATCAAAAAGCTCGATTTGGCGGTAGAAGAAACGAGCGCCAACATTCGTGCGAAACAACAAAGCATAGAGGAAACGAAACAACAAATCATTGCGCTGAAAAAAGAAATTGAAGAAGTCGCTGCCCGCATTGAGCAACGCAATGAGTTGTTAAAAGAGCGGGCGCGCTCGCTGCAAGAAAGCGGTGGCATAGTCAGTTATTTAGACGTATTGCTTGGAGCGAAAAGTTTTAGCGACTTTATCGACCGAATGAGCGCAGTTGCGACCATTTTTGAAGCGGATCGTCAAATCATTAAAGAGCAAGAGGCAGATAAGGCGTTAAAACAAGCGAAAGAACAACAATTAAACAATAATCTAGTTAGCTTGCAAAAACAGCTAACGGAGCTTCAACAATTAAAACAGGCGTTGAACGGACAAATTGCAGAAAAAGAAAAACTAATGGCGCAGTTAAAAGAAGAGCAAAAGCATGAAGAGGAAAAACAACTGGCTTTAGAAGAAGAAAAAGAGTTGCTTGAAAAACAAGAAGCGGCGATGAAAAATCAATTGCAACAAATGATTCGCCGCCAAAAAGAGCAGGAAGAAGCACGAAAACGGTCATTATCGAGCCGTGGCTCGTCAGACGTGGGCTTGCCGCCTGTGTCAGATGGGGCGTTTATGCGCCCGGCAAATGGGCCAATTACATCGACATTTGGACCTCGTTGGGGTGAATTTCATTACGGCATTGACATCGGTAAACGCGGCGCTAGCGTTCCTGTCGTTGCGGCAGCTGATGGTTACGTGTATCGCTCATACTATTCATCAAGCTACGGAAACGTTATTTTTATCATGCATTACATTGATGGACAAGTATATACGACAGTATATGCTCATTTAGAATCACGTCTTGTTGGCGAAGGACAAAACGTCAGCAAAGGACAAATGATCGGCTATATGGGCAACACCGGTCGTTCGTTCGGTGCGCACTTGCATTTTGAGTTGCATCGCGGTTCTTGGAACGCATCGAAATCAAATGCAGTAGACCCGCTAAAATATATTCCATTCTAAAGCACAGCTTGTTTGCTGTGCTTTTACGTATTGGTTGAGAAAGTGGCGCGATCGGTGTAAAATAAATACATCTTTATCATAGTTATGAACGGTACAAGCTATTCATATAATGAAAATAAACAGGCATCGCACACGGTGCGATGCCTTTCATGTATCGAAGGGTGAGGAGGCAAACAATGAACAAAAAAACAATCGCAGCACTCATGGCTTTATCGATGTTGTTCGGTTCAGGGGTGACGTATGTCGGCATGCAGTCGCTTTCTTCCGATACGTCAACGATGACGATCAATATCCCAACGACAACGGAGAAGCCAGCGAATGAAGAGCTTCAAAAAATCGAACAAGCATACAGCATGATTAAACAAAAATACGTTCATGATGTCGATGACAAACAGCTTATTGACGGAGCCATTCAAGGAATGATTGCGACGTTAAAAGATCCGTATTCCGTTTATATGGATAAAGAAACAGCGGAACGATTTAACGAGTCGCTCGATTCTTCTTTTGAAGGAATTGGAGCGGAAGTAAGCATGGTTGACGGCAAAGTGACGATTGTTGCGCCGTTTAAAGGATCGCCTGCAGAAAAAGCCGGGCTTCGTCCGAACGATCAAATTATTAAAGTGAATGGCGAAAGTTTAGAAGGTCTTGATTTATATGAAGCGGTATTGAAAATTCGCGGCAAAAAAGGAACGGTCGCTCGCTTAGAAATCGTTCGACCGGGAGTAAGCGGCGTATTGACGATTGAAGTCGTGCGCGATGAAATTCCAATTGAAACGGTATATGCATCCATCAAACAAGCAAACGGCAAGCAAATCGGCTATATTGAAATTACATCGTTTGCGGAAAAAACGGCGGAAGATTTTAAAAAGAAGTTAGCAGAATTTGAGGAAAAAGGCGTCGCAGGGTTGATCATTGATGTACGTGGCAATCCGGGCGGCTACTTGCAAAGTGTGGAAGACATTTTAAAAGAGCTTGTGACAAAAGAAAAACCTTATGTACAAATTGAAGAGCGCGACGGCGATAAACAACGATTTTTCTCAAATATGACGAACAAAAAACCATATCCTATTATCGTTTTAATCGATAACGGAAGCGCGTCGGCATCGGAAATTTTAGCGGCGGCGTTAAAAGAAGCGGGCGGGTATATGCTCGTTGGTGAAAAAACGTTTGGAAAAGGAACGGTTCAACAAGCGTTGCCAATGAATGACGGAAGCCATATTAAATTAACGTTATATAAGTGGCTGACCCCAAATGGAAATTGGATTCATGAAAAAGGAATTGAACCAGATGTCAAAGTGAAACAGCCTGACTTTTTCTATGCGCATCCGCTTCAAATCGACAAGCCTTTAGCATATGACATGAATAACGAACAAGTGAAAAGCGCGCAACAAATGTTAAAAGGTCTCGGTTTTGATCCAGGGCGTGAAGACGGCTACTTTAGCAAACAAACAGAACAGGCCGTTCAAGCGTTCCAAAAAGCAAACGGATTACAAGCGACAGGGAAAATTGATAAGCAAACGGCTAATGTATTGCAAACAAAAGTGATGGAAGCAGTTCGCGACGAACGATACGACGAACAATTGAAAAAAGCATTACAACTCATTGGAAAGTGAACAAACTCCCCCTCGCCTTCATAGGCAGGGGGAGTTTTTATAAAAAGAAGCTGATGATGCCTCGTCGTTTTTGTTTTGTTGGTTGTTCGATGATCGGTTCGGTTTGTTTTTGCCGTTCAAGTTCAATAATGCGCTGTTCGAGCTGTTGGATATATTGGAGCATTTCTTCCATTTCGCGTCGATGTTGCAGCAATTGAAAAGAGACGACGTCATCTGCTTTTTGTTCTATTTTTCGCTCAAGTTCATCGAGACGTTGTTCTACTTCTTCCCATTCCACATGTTCTTTTTCTTCTTCATCCACGCCGAGAAATTTATATTTTTCTAATTGTTCGATCGCTTCGTTCGTAAATACATAATGTCCTGCTTCATTTTTTGTGCACGGAATGTTATATTTTTTCACCCAGCGTTGCACCGTTTTTGTCGATACCCCAAGACGCTTCGCTACTGCGCTCGTTTTTAACTCCATCGTTTCACACGCCCCTTCCGATCATATATGAACAAACAGTTAGACACTTTTCATGAAATTCCTTGTTCGTTGACAAAACTAGTGTTCATTCGGCAAAGAAAGTGAATTTTCGTCAACCATAAACGTTTGAAATTTGTTACAATACAAAATAGACGATCGGAAAAAATGGAGATGATGGAAATGGAATGGGGATTGGCATGGCTGAAAGCGTTCGGAACGTTTTGGCTACAACCGTTATTATATTATGCGGTCATATTTGCTTGGTTTATCGGCTGGCGTCGCGTGCAACGAGAACGGCGAGATTTTCATACGCGCGTGTACCGAACATCGCGTGAGTGGCGTGCCCTTATTCGCTCGCGCAGCTGGTTCGCGCTCATTTTTTCAGTTGTGACCGTTGGGGCTGGGGTTGTTCTCCCGAATGATACGCTCGTCTTTTGGGCAATGGTGACGATCGTATGCAGTTTGTTTATGCAGCTTCGATTGTTGTCGGCTGCATATGTCGGAAGCATCGTCATATTTACCGTTAGTTTTTTTGCGCAAACAGAGTGGACGCAGCCGTTTTTTGCGCGTTTTTTCCCACAGATCATAGAAACGAATGTGACAGCTGTCGCGTTTCTGATCGGGTTGCTTTTGTTTATCGAAATGTGGCTCGTTCATCGGGAAGGAGCAGAGTTAAGTTCTCCTCGTCTTGTGACGAGTAAGCGAGGGCTTGTCATCGGTGAACAGTTCGTTCAGCGGCTTTGGCTTGTCCCGTTGCTTATCCCCGTACCGGGGGATGGCGTGCAATCGTTTGCGGCGTGGTGGCCAATCATTTCTGGTGGCGATACGTATTCGTTCGTGCTCGTTCCGTTTTTGCTTGGTTTTTCACAACGCGTGCAAATGGGATTACCTGTCCATTTAGCGAAATGGACGGCAAAGCGCATCGGTTGGTTAGCGTGTGTCGTTAGTTTATTGGCGATCGGTAGCTACTGGGTGAAGCCGCTCGCGATCGTTGCTGCAGTAGTAGCTATTTTATGGAGAGAATGGATCGTTTTATCCGCTAAGTTATATGAACAAAAATTTCCACCATATTTTACGAAGCGGGCGACGGGGCTTGTCATTTTAGGGGTGTTGCCAAACACGCCAGCGGATAAAATGGCGCTTTCAGTCGGGGAAGTGATCGTAAAGGTGAACGGCACACCAGTGGCGACGGAAAATGAGTTTTACGCGGCGTTGCAACAAAATCGAGCGTTTTGTAAGCTAGAAGTACTAAACGAAAGCGGGGAAGTTCGTTTTGCGCAAACGGCTTTATTTGAAGGCGAACATCACGAACTCGGACTGTTATTCGTAAGAGATGAGGGATAGATATGTGGTTTGTGTTAGCATTAATTGTACCAGCGTTGTTAGTCATTTTGTTTACGCGGGTGACGTATAACCATTATGTCGGTACGTTGCTTACTGTCGCATTGTTAGTGGCGTCATACGTGAAAGGATATACGGATCAGTTGTACGAAATTGTTGCAGATTTGGCGTCTCTCATTGTCGGATCTTTATATGCAAAACAAATGGTCGAGAAACAAAAACAATCGTAAACCTGTCCAAATGGGCAGGTTTTTTCATAGAATATTTGTTCGTATTTTTCGCTTTTCGTTTCATTTGTATGGTACAATATCAAGTAGAAATGAAGTGGAGGGACCGTTGTGAGCACATTTCAATTAGTATCCGCTTATGAGCCGCGTGGCGATCAGCCGAAAGCGATTGCGGAGCTTGTCAAAGGCATTCAGCAAGGAAAAAAGCATCAAACGTTGCTTGGGGCAACAGGAACAGGAAAAACGTTTACGATTTCAAACGTCATTCAACAAGTGAACAAACCGACGCTAGTGATCGCCCATAATAAAACGTTAGCGGGTCAGTTATATAGCGAGTTTAAGCAATTTTTCCCGAACAACGCTGTTGAATATTTTGTTAGCTACTACGATTATTATCAGCCGGAAGCGTACGTGCCACAAACGGATACGTACATTGAAAAAGATGCGAGCATTAACGATGAAATTGATAAATTGCGCCATTCCGCGACGTCTGCGTTATTTGAACGGCGAGACGTCATTATTATCGCAAGCGTTTCATGCATTTACGGTCTAGGTTCGCCGGAAGAATATCGTGAACTCGTCGTTTCGCTTCGCGTCGGTATGGAGATGGAGCGCGATCATTTGCTTCGTCGGCTTGTCGACATTCAATACGAACGAAACGATATTGATTTTCGTCGTGGGACGTTTCGGGTGCGCGGAGATGTCATTGAAATTTTCCCAGCTTCTCGCGATGAACATTGTATTCGCATTGAATTTTTTGGTGATGAAATTGAGCGTATTCGCGAAGTAGATGCGTTGACGGGACATGTGATGGCGGAACGAGAACATGTGGCAATTTTTCCAGCTTCTCACTTTGTTACGCGCGAAGAAAAAATGAAACTGGCGATTGAAAATATTGAAAAAGAACTAGAAGAGCGGCTTAGCGAACTGCGTGAGCAAGGAAAATTGCTTGAAGCGCAACGGCTAGAACAGCGGACGCGCTACGATATTGAAATGATGAAAGAAATGGGCTTTTGTTCAGGGATTGAAAACTATTCGCGCCATTTAACGTTGCGACCGCCTGGTTCGACGCCTTATACATTATTAGATTATTTTCCTGACGACTTTTTAATTGTCATTGATGAATCGCATGTGACACTGCCGCAAATTCGTGGCATGTATAACGGCGACAAAGCGAGAAAAGAAGTGCTTGTCGAACATGGCTTCCGCTTGCCGTCGGCGTTAGATAACCGTCCGCTCACGTTTGAAGAATTCGAACAAAAAGTAAATCAAGTCATTTACGTCTCTGCGACACCGGGTCCGTACGAGTTGGAACATTGTCCAGAAGTCGTCGAGCAAATTATTCGTCCGACCGGATTGTTAGACCCGACCATTGACGTGAGACCAATCGCAGGACAAATCGACGATTTAGTCGATGAAATTCAAAAGCGAATCGCTTGCAATGAACGAACGCTCGTGACGACGTTGACGAAAAAAATGGCAGAAGACTTAACCGATTATTTAAAAGATATCGGCATTCAAGTCGCTTATTTGCATTCGGAAATTAAAACGCTTGAGCGCATTGAAATTATTCGCGATTTACGATTAGGTAAATATGATGTGCTCGTCGGCATTAACTTATTGCGAGAAGGGCTTGATATTCCAGAAGTGTCGCTTGTCGCGATTTTAGATGCGGATAAAGAAGGATTTTTACGTTCTGAGCGTTCGCTAATCCAAACGATTGGACGGGCGGCGCGCAATGCAAACGGCCACGTCATTATGTATGCAGATACGATCACGAAATCGATGGAAATCGCGATTAACGAAACGAAGCGGCGTCGCGCCATTCAAGAAGCGTACAATCGCGAGCATGGCATCGTGCCAAAAACGATTCAAAAAGACATTCCAGATGTCATTCGTGCGACGTTCGCCGCAGAAGAAAAAGAAACGTATGAAACAAAAGACGTTCGCTATTTATCGAAAGAAGAACGTATTGCGCTCATCGCCAAACTTGAACAAGAAATGAAAGAGGCAGCGAAAGCTCTTCATTTTGAACGTGCTGCTGAGCTGCGTGATCTCATTTTAGAATTGAAAGCTGAGGTGTAACAGATGGATCATATTGTTGTGAAAGGAGCGCGAGCCCACAATTTAAAAAATATTGACGTCGTTATTCCGCGCAACAAACTTGTTGTGTTGACCGGGTTATCTGGCTCTGGAAAATCATCGCTTGCGTTTGACACGATTTATGCGGAAGGACAACGGCGCTATGTCGAGTCGTTGTCAGCATACGCTCGCCAATTTTTAGGACAAATGGACAAACCAGACGTCGATTCAATTGAAGGGCTGTCACCTGCCATTTCAATTGACCAAAAAACGACGAGCCGCAATCCGCGTTCCACAGTCGGAACGGTGACGGAAATTTACGATTATTTACGTCTATTGTTTGCGCGCATCGGCCGTCCTGTTTGCCCAACGCACGGCATTGAAATTACGTCACAAACGATTGAACAAATGGTTGACCGCCTTATGCAATATCCGGAGCGGACAAAGATGCAAATATTAGCCCCGATCGTTTCCGGACGAAAAGGGACGCATGTAAAAACGTTAGAAGAAATAAAAAAACAAGGGTATGTGCGCGTTCGCGTCGACGGAGAGTTGCGTGACGTATCGGAAGACATCGTGCTTGAAAAAAATAAAAAACATTCGATTGAAGTCGTCGTAGATCGCATTGTGATGAAAGAAGGCATTCAGTTGCGTCTTGCCGATTCGCTTGAAACGGCGTTAAAGCTTGCAGAAGGCAAAGTGCTCGTCGATGTGATCGGACAAGAAGAATTGTTGTTTAGTGAACATCATGCTTGTCCACATTGCGGTTTTTCAATCGGTGAACTAGAGCCGCGCCTATTTTCATTTAACAGCCCGTACGGTGCATGTCCGTCGTGCGACGGATTAGGGGCAAAACTTGAAGTGGATCTCGATTTAGTCATTCCTAATAAAGAGCTGACGCTTCGTGAACATGCGCTCGCGCCATGGGAACCGCAAAGCTCGCAATATTATCCGCAATTGTTAGAAACGGTATGTCGACATTACGGCATCGATATGGACGTACCTGTAAAACAGTTGCCGAAAGAACAGCTCGATCTTTTATTGTACGGATCGAATGGGGAAAAAATATATTTTCGTTATGAAAACGACTTCGGTCATGTGCGTGAAACGTATGTGGAATTTGAAGGAGTCGTTCGCAATGTTGAACGCCGTTACCGTGAAACGACGTCCGATTACGTGCGGGAGCAAATGGAAAAATATATGACCGAACAGCCGTGTCCGACGTGTCATGGCAATCGTTTGAAAAAGGAAAGTTTAGCTGTGTTCGTTGGCGGCAAACATATTGGCGAAGTGACAGCGATGTCGGTGAACGAAGCGTTAACGTTTTTTGAAACGCTTCACCTAACGGAAAAAGAGCAAAAAATCGCCCATTTAATTTTACGTGAAATTGTTGAACGGCTTGGCTTTTTAAAAAACGTCGGACTTGATTATTTGACGTTGCATCGGGCTGCAGGAACGCTTTCCGGAGGCGAGGCGCAACGCATTCGACTAGCGACGCAAATTGGCTCGCGCTTAACCGGTGTATTATACGTGTTAGACGAACCGTCTATCGGACTTCATCAGCGCGATAACGATCGGTTAATTGCGACATTGCAAAGCATGCGCGATTTAGGGAACACGCTCATTGTCGTGGAGCACGATGAAGATACGATGCTTGCGGCGGACTATTTAATTGACATCGGGCCGGGAGCCGGGGCACACGGCGGACAAGTTGTTGCCGCTGGAACACCGGAAGAAGTAATGAACGATTCGCATTCATTAACGGGTCAATATTTATCAGGGAAAAAATTTATTCCGCTGCCGATTGAACGGAGAAAGCCAGACGGTCGTTGGCTTGAAGTGATCGGAGCGCGAGAAAACAACTTGAAAAACGTCGATGTTCGCATTCCGCTCGGACTGTTTGTTGCAGTGACTGGAGTATCAGGTTCAGGAAAAAGCACGCTCATTAATGAAATTTTGCATAAGGCGTTAGCGCAAAAACTACATCATGCGAAAGTGAAGCCGGGAGAACATACAGACATTCGTGGCATCGACTATTTAGATAAAGTGATCGACATTGATCAGTCGCCAATTGGGCGTACTCCGCGCTCGAACCCTGCGACATATACAGGCGTCTTTGATGATATTCGCGATTTGTTTGCGACGACGAATGAAGCGAAAATGCGCGGATATCAAAAAGGTCGGTTTAGTTTCAATGTAAAAGGCGGCCGTTGTGAAGCGTGCCGCGGGGATGGAATTATTAAAATTGAAATGCATTTTTTGCCTGATGTGTACGTGCCGTGTGAAGTATGTCACGGGAAACGGTATAACCGCGAAACGTTGGAAGTGAAATATAAAGATAAAAACATTGCGGAAGTGCTTGATATGACAGTCGAAGAGGCGTTGACGTTTTTTGAAAATATCCCGAAAATTAAACGAAAGCTACAAACACTTTACGATGTCGGGCTTGGCTACATGCAACTCGGGCAGCCGGCTACGACGCTTTCTGGAGGCGAGGCGCAACGGGTGAAGTTAGCATCTGAATTGCATCGTCGTTCAACAGGAAGAACGTTATACATTTTAGACGAACCGACAACGGGTTTGCATGTTGATGATATTGCCCGTTTATTAAACGTGTTGCAGCGGCTTGTTGAACAAGGGGATACGGTGCTTGTCATCGAACATAATTTAGATGTCATTAAAACGGCAGATTATATTATCGATCTCGGACCAGAAGGTGGAGATGGCGGCGGACAAATCGTTGCGGCAGGTACGCCAGAACAAGTTGCACAAATAGAGCAATCATATACAGGGCGGTATTTACAACCGATTTTACAACGCGACCGCGAACGAATGCGTAAACGTATGCCGAGCGTATAATGCGCTCGGTTTTTTTATATGAAACTTTCTTTTCCATCAATCGTATGTATAAGTAAAGAGGGAGGAGAGGATATAGATGGAAGGAAATAAATTGCTTGCGGCGTTATGTTATTTTAGTGTATTTTTTGCTCCGTTTTTATTTCCGATTATTGTTTATTTTGTCACAAAACATGAACGAGTAAAAGAGCATGCGAAAAAATCATTATTGTCCCATCTCATTCCTATTGCGATTGCAATGGCGGCTTTTGGATTGTTTTTTATATTCGCGATCGTTGGGATAGACGGATGGATTGGTCTTCCATTTATCGGAGTGGTAGTTGGCGGCATTGTACATGTTGTTGTGATCGTTTGGAATATTATAAAAGGTATACAAGTGATACAGGAAGCGGGAGGGGTATATGAGTGAAAAAACTTGTTCGGCTTCGTCATCATCGCATGGTTGCGGGCGTGTTGAGCGGATTAGCAGCTTACATGAACATGGATGCAACCGTCGTTCGTTTATTGTTTGTCGCTTTATTATTGATTACGGGCTTCATGCCATTTGCGATTTTATATGCGCTTGCAGTGTTAATTATTCCAAGTGAGGAGAACATCGTATGAGATGGGTTGCACATATCGCAATCAACGCTGTTTTATTGCTGGCGCTAGCCGGATATTTTGACTCCATTTATTTATCGAGCGTTGGGGCGGCGCTCGTTGCCAGTGTCCTTTTGTCTTTTCTCAATACGTTCGTTCGACCGCTACTTATTTTACTGACGCTTCCTGTTACTGTATTGACGTTTGGATTGTTTTTGTTCGTCATTAACGCAATCACATTAGCGATGACAGCATGGCTCATGGGAAGTTCGTTTCAAATTGGTGGTTTTCGTGCCGCATTATTTGCGTCGCTTGCTATTTCGCTGTTTCACTTAATCATTGAGTCGGTGCGAAAAGAAAAGTAAAACGTTCCGCTTCGTGCGTGAGCGTTTTTATTTTTACGTGAAAGTGTTACAATGAGAAAAGAAAGAAGGAGGGGTTCATATGCCGAAAGTGCGGACAAAAGATTTAATTGATGAGTTTCAATTTGAGCTTGTCAGCGGGGCGGAAGGGATTCATCGCCCGATTACAACGAGTGATTTATCTCGTCCGGGCATTGAAATGGCCGGCTATTTTGCATATTATCCAGCGGAACGTGTACAATTGCTCGGCATGACAGAACTGTCTTTTTTTGAACGATTAACACCTGTAGAAAAGCGATTGCGCATGGAAAAGTTATGTACCGATATTACCCCTGCGATTATTGTCTCACGCGGATTAGAAGTGCCAAAAGAACTGATTGAAGCATCGGAAAAAAAAGAAGTGCCGGTGATGCGTTCGACGATGAAAACGACGCGGCTCGCTAGCCGTCTGACAAACTATTTAGAAAGTAAGTTAGCACCGACGACCGCTGTGCACGGTGTGCTCGTTGATGTGTACGGTGTCGGCGTGCTCATTACAGGAAAAAGCGGTGTCGGAAAGAGTGAAACGGCGCTTGAGCTCGTGAAGCGCGGACATCGCCTCGTGGCAGATGATTGCGTCGAAATTCGCCAAGAAGATGAAAACTTATTGATTGGTAGCGCACCAGAGCTCATTGAACATTTACTTGAAATTCGCGGACTTGGCATCATTAACGTCATGACGCTATTTGGAGCAGGAGCGGTGCGCCCGCATAAACGTATTTCGCTCATCATTGATTTAGAATTATGGGATCCAAACAAACAATACGATCGTCTCGGTCTTGAAGAGGAAAAGGTAAAAATTATTGATACGGACGTGACGAAATTGACGATCCCTGTTCGTCCGGGACGAAATTTAGCGGTCATTATTGAAGTGGCGGCGATGAATTTCCGTCTAAAACGGATGGGCGTGAATGCGGCGGAAGAATTTTCTGCACGCTTGGCAGATGCGATTGGCGATGCGGAACATGATTATGAATGAGAGGATGAGAGGGAATGTTCATGCATATTGAACCGCTCGATCGCGTTTTTTTTCAGCTCGGTCCAATTACAATTTATTGGTACGGCGTCATTATTGCGACGGGTGTATTGCTTGGTCTTTGGCTAGCTACGCGAGAAAGTGAGCGGCTAGGTATACGAAAAGAAACGTTTGTTGATCTTGTATTAATTGCTGTGCCGATTGCGATTTTATGCGCACGTGCGTATTACGTTATTTTTCAATGGGACTACTATTCCAAACATATAAGTGAAATTCCACAAATTTGGCACGGTGGCTTGGCCATTCATGGTGGTTTAATTGGTGCAATTGTGACGGGCATCGTTTTTGCGAAAAAGCGAAAATTGTCGTTTTGGAAATTAGCTGATATTGCGGCACCGAGCATTATTTTAGGGCAGGCGATCGGGCGTTGGGGCAACTTTATGAACCAAGAGGCGCACGGGGGGCCTGTGTCGCGTGCGTTTTTGGAAAGCTTGCATTTGCCGGACTGGATCATTAATCAAATGTACATACAAGGGCAATATTACCATCCGACATTTTTATATGAATCATTATGGAACGTGCTCGGCTTTCTCGTTTTGCTTGCGTTGCGCAGAAGAAATTTAAGGCGGGGAGAGTTATTTTTTGCGTATATCATTTGGTATTCAATCGGGCGCTTTTTCATTGAAGGATTGCGCACAGATAGCTTAATGTTGACAGAAACAATTCGCATGGCGCAGTTTATTTCATTGTTGCTTATTGCATTTGCGGTTGGAATGATCGTTTTGCGCCGCATGCGAGGTTTAGCAAACGAGCGGTATAACGATTAAACGAAGGGAGGGAAGGCGGTCATGTTGCGAAGGGGTTTGTTTGTTGGATTGAAAACGACATGGACGCTCGGAAAAGTCATTTTTCCAATTACCGTCATTGTGACGTTGCTACAATATTCCCCCGTTTTGCCTTGGGTGACAAATGGTTTGACGCCAATGATGCGCTGGATCGGTTTGCCGGGGGATGCCGCGCTCGTTTTAGTGCTCGGCAATTTTTTAAATTTATACGCTGGCATTGGTGCGATGTTAACGATGGATTTGACAGTGAAAGAAGTGTTTATTTTAGCTGTTATGTTGTCGTTTTCGCACAATATGCTCGTTGAGTCTGCCGTTGCCGCGCAAGTAGGTGTTCGTGTTTGGTGGACGGTTGCGGTTCGCGTCGGGTTAGCGTTTAGTGCTGCTTGGCTCATTCACGTCTTTTGGGATGGTGGGCAACAAATGGCGAAATACGGACTTGTACCGCAGGCTTCAACAACGCCGAATACGTGGGGGGAAATTGCTTGGACAGGAATCGAAAAAGCGTTATACGGCATTGGACAGCTTGCGTTAATCATTATTCCGTTGATGATTGCCATTCAAGTGTTAAAAGAATTAAAGTGGCTTGATACGTTTTCGAAATGGTTATCACCGTTTGCGCGCCTGCTCGGCATTCGTGAAAATGCATCGCTGACGATGGCGGCAGGTTTATTGTTTGGGCTAGCTTATGGCGCGGGCGTGATGATTCAAGCGGTAAAAGAAGATGGAGTGTCTAAAAAAGATTTAACGTTAACGTTTTTATTTCTAGTAGCGTGCCATGCGGTTGTAGAAGATACGCTATTGTTTGTGCCGCTTGGCATTCCCGTCTGGCCACTTCTTGTCATTCGGCTCGTCACAGCTATTTTATTAACGGCTGCACTTAGTTTTATTTGGAATCAAATCGAACATCGAAAAAGAAGGGAAGCAACGTATGAATATTAATACGATTTTGTTTGACTTAGATGGAACGCTTATTAATACGAATGACTTAATTATTGAATCATTTTTGCATACGCTCAACCACTACTATCCAAATCAATATACGCGCGAAGATGTGCTCGCTTTTATTGGCCCGCCGTTGCGTGATACGTTTGAAGCGATCGATCCAGAGCGCGTCGATGAAATGATTGAAACGTATCGAGCGTTTAACCATGCCCATCATGATGCGTTAGTGAAAGAATATGAAACGGTATATGATACGGTACAAACGTTACACGAACAAGGGTTTAAACTCGGCATTGTGACGACGAAAATTCGTCATACGGTCAATATGGGATTGAAGTTAACAAAGTTAGATTCGTTTTTCCAATGCATCATTACGCTTGATGACGTTGAGCATGCGAAACCGCATCCGGAACCGATTGAAAAAGCGCTCGCTTGTTTACAAGCAAAGCCGGAAGAAACGTTAATGGTTGGGGATAACCACCATGACATTTTAGCAGGAAAACATGCGGGGACAAAAACGGCAGGGGTGGCTTGGACGATTAAAGGACGCGAGCATTTAGCGAAATATGAGCCGGATTTTATGCTTGAGAAAATGAGCGATTTACTAAGTATTTTAGGGGTGACTGGCGTTGAGAAAAACTGAACGCCATGCTGTACAAGGGGCAAACTCTTTATGGCAACTATATCGAACTGTTTCGTTTTGGAAAGTATTGAAAAATGTCATCGTCATTTTCATCGGGCGGTATACTCCTTTTTTTCCGCTGAAAAACTGGTTGTATCGCACGTTTTTACGCATGAAAATCGGCGAACATGCGGCGCTCGCATTCATGGTGATGCCAGATATTTTGTTCCCAGAAAAAATTCGCATTGGCAATAACACAATTATCGGCTATAATACAACGATTTTAGCGCATGAATATTTAGTGAACGAGTATCGGCTTGGAGACGTCATCATCGGCAACGATGTCATGATTGGAGCTAATACAACCATTTTGCCGGGTGTCACGATCGGGGATCGTGCCGTTGTTTCCGCAGGTACGCTCGTACATCGCGATGTGCCAGCCGGTGCATTTGTTGGTGGCAATCCGATGCAAATCATTCGTCTTAGCGAACGCTAAGGCGTTTTTTTTATTAAATAGAAAGGATTCAAGTCGAAAAAGATCGAATGAGTTTGTAGTTGACGAAACAAAAAACAGGGAGTAAACTACAAATAACAATCTTTACTTTGCTAATATATTAGCGAACTAAAGTAAAAGAAGGACGGGACGAAAATGAGAGTATTTATGTTTGAAAAGCCGCTCGGCATGCGGGATACGTTGCCGGATGTATATAAAACAAAACGTGCGTTGCGCGAAGCGATGATGGAAGAAATCGAAACGTGGGGATATTCGTTTATTGAAACGCCAACGTTAGAATATGATGAAACGGTCGGGAAGGCATCGGCCATTTTAGATCAGCAACTATTTAAGTTGCTTGATCGTGAAGGACATACGCTCGTATTGCGTCCCGATATGACTGCTCCTATTGCTCGTTTAGCGGCCTCGAAGCTATATGAGGAAGGTTGTCCGCTCCGTTTAGCGTATGCGGCAAATGTGTTTCGCGCTCAACAGCGGGAAGGAGGGCGACCGGCAGAGTTTGAACAAGTGGGTGTGGAATACATCGGAGACGGTACGATGTATGCTGATGCGGAAGTCATTAGTTTAATGATTTTTGCGTTAAAGCGGGCCGGACTATGTGATTTTACAGTAACGATTGGTCATATTGGTTACGTTGATGCGTTATTTTTTGATGTTTTGCGTCAAGAACAACGAGTAGAAACGTTGCGCCGCTTTTTATACGAAAAAAATTACGTCGGTTACCGAGAACATGTCAAGTCATTGTCGCTTTCTTCGATTGATCGCGATCGCCTTTTACGCCTTTTAACATTAAGGGGTGGAGGGGAAGTCATTGCAGAAGCAAAAACGTATGCCACGACAGAAGCAGAGCAGCGCGCTCTTGATGAATTAGAACAATTATGGACGTATGTTGACCAATATGGCGTTACGGATATGGTGAAATTAGATATGAGCTTAGTGAGTCATATGAGCTACTATACTGGCGTTCTTTTTGAAGTGTACGCAAAAAATGTTGGATTTTTACTTGGAAATGGTGGACGATACGATGGATTGCTAGCGAAATTTCATCGCCCATCACCTGCGACTGGCTTTAGCGTGCGGCTCGATCGTCTGATGGAAGCGATTGGGGAGCAGCGTCGTACAGAAAAAACGACGTGCATCATTTTTAGTCAAGAACGTTTTGCTGAGGCGTATGCGAAAGCCACGGAAATGAGACAAAAAGGAGAAAACGTCGTATTGCAGCACGTCGCAGGCATTCAAAATATGGATCAATTTACGGCATCGTTTGATGATGTGGTGTATGTACTAGGGAAACGCGGAAAGGATGAACGATGATGCTGACAGTTGCAATGCCAAAAGGACGTATTTTTACGGAGGCGCTCGTACTGTTAAAACAAGCGGGCTACGACATTCCTGATGACTTAGAACATTCACGAAAATTGATGATTGACGTTCCAAACGAACAGCTGCGCTTTATTTTAGCGAAGCCAATGGACGTAGTGACATACGTTGAACATGGGGTTGCCGATGTCGGCATTGCTGGGAAAGATGTGCTTCTTGAGGAAGAACGAGATGTGTATGAAATGTTAGATTTGCGCATTAGTCCTTGTTATTTGGCGGTGGCAGGGTTGCCAAACACGTGCGTTCACCCGATCGCCCCAAGAGTCGCAACAAAGTATCCAAATATCGCATCGACATATTTTCGGGAACAAGGGGAACAAGTTGAAATTATTAAACTAAATGGTTCTGTTGAATTAGCACCGCTCATCGGTTTAGCGGAACGAATTGTCGACATTGTTTCAACAGGGAGAACGTTAAAAGAAAACGGGCTTATTGAGCTCGAACGAATTGTTCATGTAACGTCGCGTTTTATTGTGAATCCGGTTAGTTATCGTATGCAAGATCGGGCGATTGAACATATGGTTGATCGCTTAACATATGCGATTGAGAAAGCGGGGGAGAGCAATGAGAATTGAACGTGTACAAGGGACGGTTTCGCTTCGGCGGACGATTGAAAGCGGAACAGAAGAACAAAGACAAGCGGTAAAACGAATTATTGATGATGTGCGAAATAACGGGGATGCCGCACTAAAAAAATATACGGAAATGTTTGATGGCATTTCACTTCGTACGCTAGCGGTTACGCAAGAAGAAATTGAAGAAGCGTATTGGCTCATTGACGAAGAAATTGTTCATATTATTCGCGAAGCGGCACAAAACATTCGCGAATATCACGAGCGGCAACGCGCGACGTCATGGTTTATGACGCGCGAAGATGGAACGATTCTCGGACAAAAAGTGACGCCTCTTGATGCGGTCGGTTTATATGTGCCGGGCGGAACAGCAGCTTATCCGTCGTCGGTACTGATGAATGTCATTCCTGCGCAAGTGGCTGGAGTGAAGCGTATCGTTATCGTTTCCCCGCCAAATGAGCGTGGGACGTTGCCGGCTGCTGTGCTTGTTGCGGCATGTGAGCTTGGTGTTCAAGAAATATATAAAGTGGGCGGCGCTCAAGCGATTGCTGCATTAGCGTACGGCACGGAGACGATTGAGCCGGTCGATAAGATCTTTGGACCTGGAAACATTTATGTCGCACTCGCGAAAAGGGAAGTGTTCGGTCAAGTCGATATTGATATGATTGCGGGACCGAGTGAAATTGTTGTGCTGGCGGATGAGACGGCAAAGCCGAATGAAATTGCGGCGGATTTATTATCGCAGGCGGAACATGATGAACGAGCGGTTAGCATATTTGTTACACCGTCTTTACAGCTTGCGTTAAAAGTAGAAGAAGAAGTCGAAAAGCAATTAGCTACCCTCCCGCGAAAAAACATCGCACAAAAGGCGATTCGCGATTATGGTGTCATTTATGTGACCGATACGATGAAGCAAGCGATTGACGTTGTAAACGAATTAGCGCCAGAACATTTAGAAATTATGACCGCCGAGCCGTTTGAGCAATTAAGTGACATTCGACATGCAGGTGCCATATTTTTAGGTCCGTACAGCTCTGAACCGGTTGGGGATTATTTTGCGGGAACGAATCATGTATTACCGACAAATGGGACCGCCCGTTTTTCGTCTGGGCTAACAGTCGATGCATTCACGAAAAAATCAAGCATCGTTTTTTATAGCGAGCAAGCATGGCAACAACATGGAGCGAAAATAGCCGCGTTTGCACGGTTAGAAGGACTTGAAGCACATGCGCGAGCAGTAGAGGAACGGTTGAAAAGGAGAGAAAAATAATGCGAACAGCGACAGTCAAACGAGTGACAAATGAAACACAAATTGAGCTTTCGTTTGCAATTGATGGGGAAGGAAAAGCAGAATTAAAAACAGGGGTACCGTTTTTAACACATATGCTTGATTTATTTACAAAACATGGACATTTTAATTTATCTGTTCACGCAAAAGGAGATACGCACATTGACGATCATCATACGACAGAAGATATCGGCATTTGTTTAGGGCAAGCGATTCGAGAAGCGCTCGGCGATAAAAAAGGGATAAAACGATACGGAAATGCGTTCGTTCCGATGGACGATGCGCTTGCCCAAGTCGTGATTGATGTAAGCAATCGTCCACATCTCGAGTTTCGCGGTCAGTTTCCAAGCGAAAAAGTAGGCACGTTTGATGTCGAGCTCGTGCACGAATTTTTATGGAAGTTAGCGTTAGAAGCACGAATGAATGTACACGTCACGATCCATTACGGTCGCAATACGCACCATATGATTGAAGCGGTATTTAAAGCGCTCGCTCGTGCGCTCGATGAGGCAACGATGATCGATCCGCGCGTAAAATCGGTACCGTCGACGAAAGGGATGTTGTAAATGATCGGCATCATTGATTATGGAATGGGAAATTTATACAGCGTCAGTAAAGCGTTAGAACGGCTAAACGTACCGTATATTGTTGAAAGTCATCAAGATCAATTGCGCCAAGCAGATGGCTTCATTTTACCGGGCGTTGGATCATTTAAAGATGCGATACACATATTGACGGAAACGAATCTAGACTCGTTTATCCACGAACAAGTAGCGAAAGGAAAGCCGATTCTCGGCATTTGTTTAGGCATGCAACTGTTGTTTGAAGAAAGCGAAGAAAATGGTTTGACGTCTGGTTTAAAATTGCTCCCAGGCCGCGTCGTTCGTTTTAGCGGTGTGACGAAAGAGGGAGAACGATATAAAGTGCCACATATGGGGTGGAATGAGCTCGTTTTTCATCAACGATCTCCGCTTTTTGATGGTGTTGAGCGAGGGCACGTATATTTCGTTCATTCGTATTATGTGCAAACGAGTGAGCCAACGGTTGTGTTAGCTAGCGCCCAATATGATGTGGAAGTTCCTGCGGTTGTTGGACGTGGCGCAATATTTGGTACACAATTTCATCCAGAGAAAAGCGGAACGCTCGGTATGCGTCTATTGCAAAACTATGCGAGGATTGTAGAAAGGGAGAGGGGCTAATGTTTACTATTTATCCAGCGATCGATATGCGCGGTGGGAAGTGCGTTCGCCTTACACAAGGAGATTACAATCAAGAAACGGTATACGGTCATTCCCCAGTTGAAATGGCTCGTTCGTTCGTTTTACAAGGCGCGACATGGATTCATATGGTCGATTTAGATGGGGCGAAAGAAGGGAGACGAGTGAATGATACATTCGTCGTTGAAGTAGCAAATACGCTTGGGGTGAGTGTTCAAATTGGTGGCGGCATTCGTACGGAAGAAGATGTCGCATATTATTTAGAGCGAGGTGTGGCACGCGTCATTTTAGGGAGCGCAGCCATTTCAAATCCTCCATTTGTAAAAGCGATGCTTCGCACATATGGTGAGCGCATTGTCATCGGCATTGATGCGAAAAATGGGTTTGTTGCGACGGAAGGATGGACGCATACATCAACGATCGATGCTGTTGAACTTGGCAAACAGCTTGCGGAAGCTGGGGCGGAAACGTTTATTTTTACTGATATCGCGACAGATGGAATGTTATCAGGACCAAATATCGACGCGGTCGTTCGGCTAGCGAAAGAAACGAACAAACGTGTCATTGCCTCCGGCGGCATTCGCTCGCTTGATGATTTACGCGCTTTAAAACAATTCGAAAACGACGGAGTATGTGGAGCAATTGTCGGCAAAGCGTTATATACAAATCAGTTTACCGTCGCTGAGGCGTTAAAGGCGGTGGAGAAATGATTACAAAGCGCATTATCCCTTGTTTAGATGTGAAAGATGGTCGCGTCGTGAAAGGCGTGCAATTTGTTTCCTTGCGCGATGCGGGCGATCCGGTTGAGCTTGCGCGCGTATACGATGAACAAGGGGCGGACGAGCTTGTTTTTTTAGATATTTCTGCGTCACATGAAGGACGAAAAACGATGGTAGACGTCGTGCGCCGTGTTGCTGCTCAGCTTGCGATTCCGTTTACTGTCGGAGGCGGAATTCGAACATTAGAAGATATGAAAACGATTTTGCGTGCGGGGGCGGACAAAGTGTCTGTCAATACATCGGCATTGTTGCGTCCCGAGCTTATTACAGAAGGAGCGCAATTTTTTGGTTCGCAATGTATTGTTGTGGCAATTGACGCAAAGTATGATCCAACGATGCAGTCGTGGCGCGTCTATACGCATGGCGGTCGGCGCCCAACGGATTGGGAAGTCGTTGACTGGGCGAAAGAGGCTGTGAAGCGCGGGGCAGGAGAAATTTTATTAACAAGTATGGATCGCGATGGCGGAAAAGATGGATTTGATTTAGAGTTAACGAAACGAGTAAGTGAAGCGGTGACCGTCCCTGTCATTGCATCGGGAGGAGCAGGGTGCGCTCAACATTTTGTTGATGTGTTTCAAATGGCTCAAGCGGATGCGGCATTAGCTGCCTCGATTTTTCATTATAAAGAAACGTCTGTCCAACAAGTGAAACAGTACGTGCGCGAAAAGGGGGTAAACGTTCGATGAATATTCGATTTAATGAGCAAGGGCTTGTGCCGGCCATCGTACAAGATGCGCACAGTAAAGAAGTGCTGACATTAGCATATATGAACGAGCAATCGCTACAAAAAACGTTAGAAACGAAAGAAACATGGTTTTACAGTCGCTCGCGGCAAGAGCTATGGCATAAAGGGGAAACGTCCGGAAACGTACAAAAAGTGGTTGACATTCGCTACGACTGCGATGCAGACGCACTTCTTATTCTTGTTGAGCCAAAAGGACCGGCATGCCATACGGGAGAATATTCTTGTTTTCATCATCGGTTGCAAGATGAAAAGCCTGTTGCCAAACCAGATCGTTTTGCAGTGCTAAATGTGTTAGAATCGGTCATTGCGGAGCGTGAAGCGAAGCGTCCTGAAGGATCGTACACAACATATTTATTTGAAAAAGGAATCGATAAAATCGCAAAAAAAGTTGGGGAAGAAGCAGCAGAAGTCATTATTGCAGCAAAAAACCGTTCAAAAGAAGAACTGCGATGGGAAGCAGCCGATTTATTGTATCATTTGCTCGTTTTGTTGCGTGAACAGCGCGTGTCGCTTGATGATGTGCTTTCTGTATTAGCGGAGCGTCATCGATAACGCTTTTTCGCCCATCCATGTTGTTCTGGAGCGAAAATGTGGTATACTTTCTTTCGGTGAAAGAAATCAACATGGAGGGTTCGATGGAAAAACATTTGCAAAAACGTGTCGGAAAAGTTATTCCGTTTATTCAAGACGGTACGTACTTTTTTAATAAAGGGTTAGCATGCTATCGTCGCCGTGATTTGCATAAAGCGAAAGCATATTTGCAACGGGCGGTACAACTTGAGCCAGAACAAACCACATTTGCATGTCAATTGGCGATTGTATTGTCAGAATTAGGGGAATATGCGCAATCGAACGAATGGTTATTGCGCGTCATTGAACGTGATGACGATTTAACGGAATGCTTTTATTTTTTAGCAAACAACTATGCCCACTTAGGGTTATTTGGCGAGGCGGCGAAGTATGCTGAACAATATATGGAGCGCGAGCCAGACGGGGAATTTGCGGAATATACGCTCGATTTATTAGATATTTTAACGATTGAACAAGATGATGATGAGTGGCTCAATTATGACGAGATGTTAATAAAACAAGAACGGGCTCGCTCGCTGCTTGAAAAAGGTGAATTTCAGGAAGCGATTGCTTTGTTTGAAGAAATGATTAAACAACATCCAGAAAATTGGGCCGCTTACAACAATTTAGCGCTCGCTTATTTTTATCAAGGGAATGTCGAAAAAGCGAGACGAACGATCGAATATATTTTGGAAAAAAATCCAGGCAATTTACATGCGCTTTGCAATGATGCGGTATTTTCGTATTATTTACGGGAGCAAGAGCGATTGTTTTTACTCACTCATTCGTTGCAAAACGTATATCCGATTTCATTTGAGCATCGTTATAAGCTTGGAGTGACGTTTGCGATTGTTGGACGCTATGACTTAGCTTTTCAATGGTTTCGTCAATTACAACGGCGCGGCTTTGAAGGAGATGCACCGTTTTATTATTGGTATGCATATGCTGCATATCATATGGGATGTCGCACGTTGGCGGAGTCGATGTGGCAAAAATTAATTGTGCTTCATCCAGATAAAAAAGGAAGCGAGCCATGGCGCTATCGTGAACAGACGATTGAGCATATTCAATCGCTATTTGAAAAGCAAGATATCGCTTCTTCATTTTATGCGTTATATTTAATTAGCAAATCGTTTGTAGCAGACGATTGTCCGTTTCCGAAGCAATCGTGGTCTCATCCGTTTTTACAGCAGTGGAGCGATTATATATATGGAAATAAATCTCAAAAACCTATGGTAGATGCGCACCGCATTGTCACGTTACTTGTTCAACATAACGGTTTTGAATACGAGGCTTTATATATTGCTTGGTTTTCTTTTTTTGTTGAGGCGATGAGGGAAATCGATTCATTTTCCAATCACGAGGCTTGGGCAGCGGCGTTTGAATATATGTTTCGTAAACATCGTGGTGAGCGTGTGACGCAGCGAATGCTTGGAGAACGTTATGGAGTGTCCGTCGCAACGATTGGAAAGTATGTGAAAGTGATTAAACAAACGTGGCACGAATGAGCAAGTTAATAGACCCTTTTGTTTTGTTGTATTACGATAGAAATATGGAAACGATAAAATGGAGAAGCATGCAGAAAGGGTGGAAGAAACGTGTCACAAGAAAAAATTTATGATGTCATTATTATCGGTGCAGGTCCGGCAGGAATGACGGCAGCAGTGTACACATCGCGGGCGAATTTATCGACGCTTATGCTTGAGCGTGGAGTTCCCGGTGGTCAAATGGCAAATACAGAAGAAGTAGAAAACTATCCAGGTTATGACCATATTCTTGGACCGGAATTGGCGACAAAAATGTTTGAGCACGCGAAAAAGTTTGGCGCCGAATACGCATATGGTGATGTAAAAGAAGTGATTGACGGCGAAGAATACAAAACGGTTGTGACGAGCAACCAACAATATAAAGCTCGTGCGATCATCATTGCAACAGGGGCAGAGTATAAAAAGCTCGGCGTTCCTGGCGAAAAAGAATTAGGGGGACGCGGCGTTTCATATTGTGCGGTATGTGACGGAGCGTTTTTTAAAGGGAAAGAGCTTGTCGTCGTTGGTGGTGGAGACTCAGCTGTTGAAGAAGGCGTATATTTAACACGCTTTGCAAGCAAAGTGACGATCGTTCATCGCCGAGACCAGTTGCGTGCACAAAAAATTTTACAGCAACGCGCATTTGCAAATGAAAAAATTGATTTCATTTGGAATCATACTGTGAAGCAAATTAACGAAAAAGATGGTCGTGTCGGCAGCGTGACGCTCGTTCATACGCAAACAGGGGAAGAGCGTGAGTTTCCATGTGATGGTGTGTTTATTTACATCGGCATGGTTCCATTAACAAAGCCGTTTGTTTCACTCGGCATTACAAACGAAAATGGCTACATTGAAACGAACGAGCTGATGGAAACAAAAGTGGCTGGCATTTTTGCGGCGGGAGATGTTCGTGAAAAGTCGCTTCGTCAAATTGTTACGGCAACAGGAGACGGAAGTATTGCGGCACAAAGCGCACAACATTACGTGGAAGAACTAAAGGAAAAGCTTAACATTAAGTAATAAAAACGTAATGTTGCTTTAATTGAACTGTAACACGCTTGAAACAATAAAAGAGTATGATAAAAGTAAGTAATTGACCCCCTTTTTATATACACTTGTTGGCACGGGCTTTCGTCCCGTGCTTTCTTTTTTATGTGATGAAAACGTTTCAAAATTTATACTTTGTGACCGTTTGTAAGAAATAGTATAATGAAAAAAACATATTCATTATTGAGTATTGAGGTGAACGGACGTTGCAACGAGTAACGAACTGCGTATTAGTAAAAGACGGACACGTTCTTTTGTTGAAAAAGCCTCGGCGTGGCTGGTGGGTGGCGCCGGGTGGAAAAATGGAACAAGGGGAATCGGTACGAGAAGCTTGTGTGCGTGAATATCGTGAGGAAACAGGCATTTATATTAAAAACCCGCAATTAAAAGGGGTATTTACATTTGTCATGAAACGAGGAGAAGAAGTCGTTTCGGAGTGGATGATGTTCACATTTTTTGCGGAACATTTTGAAGGTGAAAACGTATTACAATGTGAAGAAGGAGAACTTGCTTGGCATCCCATTGAGCACATTCCAACGCTTCCGATGGCGCCGGGCGATTACCATATTATTGATTATGTCATTAAAGGAACAGGAATCATGTATGGCACGTTTACGTATACAGAGGAATTTGAGCTGTTGTCTTACCGACTTGATCCGAGTTAAAGAGAGGGGAGAGAAAGATGAGCACAGGTTCAGCACACATTCAAATGGTTATTATTACCGGTATGTCAGGGGCAGGAAAAACGGTGGCTATCCAGAGCTTTGAAGATTTAGGCTATTTTTGTGTCGACAATTTACCGCCGACATTATTGCCGAAGTTTCTTGAATTAATTCGTGAATCAGGAAATAAAATGAATAAAATTGCGCTCGTCATGGATTTGCGGAGCCGTGACTTTTTTGACCGTCTCTTTGCCGCGCTAGATGATTTAGCGGAAACATCATGGGTGACTCCACAAATTTTATTTTTAGATGCAAGCGATGCGACGCTCGTGAGCCGTTATAAAGAAACGCGCCGTTCCCATCCCCTTGCGCCGAGCGGATTGCCGCTTGAAGGAATTAAGTTGGAGCGCGAGTTGCTTGAAGAATTAAAAGGGCGGGCGCAAATGATTATTGATACGTCCAGCTTAAAACCGCGAGAGTTGCGTGAAAAAATTGTTCAAACATTTGCAACACCAACAACGACAACCTTTTCTGTAAATGTCGTTTCATTTGGTTTCAAATACGGTCTACCGATTGATGCCGATCTCGTTTTTGATGTACGCTTCTTGCCAAATCCGCACTACATTGAACATATGCGTCCGAAAACAGGATTAGATGAAGAAGTGTCATCTTACGTATTAAAGTGGACGGAAACGCAAAAATTTATTGAAAAAGTCAAAGATTTGTTGGCGTTTATGCTTCCGCACTATAAACGAGAAGGAAAAAGCCAAGTTGTAATTGCAATCGGATGTACAGGTGGACAGCATCGTTCTGTTACGTTAGCCGAGTATATCGCGAGCCATTTTGCAGACGAATATACAACGCACGTGTCACATCGAGATATTGCAAAAAGAAAGGATACGTACCGATGAAAAAAATTGTTGTCATTGGTGGGGGAACAGGTCTCCCTGTGTTGCTTCGCGGGCTGAAGCAATATAATGTCGATTTAACAGCGATTGTGACCGTTGCAGATGACGGTGGCAGTTCAGGAAGATTGCGCGACGAACTCGATATGCCCCCGCCTGGAGATATTCGAAATGTGCTTGCTGCTCTTTCAGATGTGGAGCCGCTAATTATTGAATTATTTCAACATCGCTTTGAAAACGGAAATGGGTTATCAGGTCATTCGCTCGGCAATTTAATTTTAGCGGCGATGACGTCAATTACCGGCGATTTTGTGCATGCGGTTCGTGAAATGGGGAAAGTGTTAAATGTGCGTGGAAAAGTGTTGCCAGCAGCGAATGAAAGCGTTGTGTTGCATGCAGAAATGGAAGATGGGACGATTGTATCAGGGGAGTCAAAAATTCCGTATTCCGGAAAAAAAATAAAGCGTGTATTTTTAACTCCGACAAATATTGAACCGCTCGAAGAAACGATTATAGAATTGCGGTCGGCCGACTTAATTGTCATCGGTCCCGGAAGTTTGTACACAAGCATTTTACCGAACCTACTCGTTCCTAAACTTGGCGAAGAGGTATGTCAATCCAAAGCGAAAAAAGTATATATATGCAACGTCATGACCCAGGCAGGAGAAACGTTAAACTATACAGCGAGCGATCATGTGAAAGCGCTGTATGATCATATGGCGTGTGCATTTTTAGATGCAATCATTGTAAACGATGCGCCGATTTTGCCAGAAACAAAGGAGCGATATGCAAAAGAATTGGCTGCGCCGGTCGTTTGCGATACAGCGCAGTTAGAAGCGCTCGGTTTACAAGTCATTTGTGATGCGATCATTGATGAGCGAGATGGAACGGTGCGTCACGATACAAAAAAAGTAGCGGCGTTGCTCCTTTCGCTCCTTGCACCTCCTTCCCACGGCACATATTCATAGGGGGTGAGATTGTTGTCGTTTGCATCGGAAACAAAAAAAGAATTGACGAATATCGAAGTAAAGACGTGTTGTTTAAAAGCGGAATTGTCCGCCTTAATTCGAATGAACGGTTCGATTTCGTTTTCCAATCGTCGACTATTGTTAAATATTCAAACGGAAAATGCCGCAATTGCAAGGCGGATTTATACGTTATTAAAAAAAGGGTACGACGTAGCGGTCGAACTACTTGTTCGTAAAAAGATGCGACTAAAGAAAAATAACGTGTATATTGTACGCGTGGTAGAAGGGACGCATGAGTTATTGTCGGATTTAAAAATTATGGAAGAAGGATTTTCTTTCGTCCGCTCCATTTCACCAGAGCTTGTGCAAAAAAAATGTTGCAAGCGTTCGTATTTGCGGGGCGCCTTTTTAGCTGGGGGATCTGTCAACAATCCGGAAACATCGTCTTATCATTTAGAAATTTTTTCATTGTATCGTGAGCATAACGAATCGCTTTGTGAACTGATGAACACGAATTTTCATTTACATGCGCGCACGCTCGAGCGAAAAAAAGGGTTTATTACGTATTTAAAAGAAGCAGAGAAAATTGGGGAATTTTTAAGCATTATCGGCGCGCATCAAGCGTTATTGCGATTTGAAGATGTGCGTATCGTCCGCGATATGCGCAATTCTGTCAATCGTCTTGTCAATTGCGAAACGGCGAACTTAAACAAAACGATTGGTGCAGCGTTACGCCAAGTCGAAAACATTCGTTATATTGATGAAACGATCGGACTTGATCAACTGCCAGAAAAACTTCGTGAAATTGCAAAATTGCGCATGGAATATCAAGATGTAACATTAAAAGAACTTGGGGAAATGGTTACAGGAGGAAAAATTAGTAAATCTGGTATTAACCATCGTCTGCGCAAATTAGATGAAATTGCGGAACGACTTCGTGCCGGTCAGCCAATTGATTTCCATAAATCTTTATAAAATTAATAGGAGGAATACATGATGGTAGAAAAACAAGTGGAAGTACGCCTAAAAACAGGATTGCAAGCACGTCCAGCAGCGTTGTTTGTTCAAGAAGCGAACCGCTTTTCAGCTGACGTTTATATCGAAAAAGACGGGAAAAAAGTAAATGCGAAAAGTATTATGGGCGTCATGAGCTTGGCGATTCATACAGGGGCGGTCATTACGATTTATGCGGATGGATCCGATGAACAAGAAGCGTTAAACAAGCTTGTTCACTATGTTGAACAAGAAGCATAATAAAAAAAGGCGGGCATGCCGCCTTTTTTTATTTTTCGTCAACGCGTGTTAATACGCGGTCAATTAAACCATACTCTTTTGCTTTTTCAGCTGTCATAAAGTTGTCGCGGTCTGTGTCGCGCTCAATGACTTCGATCGGTTGTCCTGTATTTTCAGACAAAATGCGGTTTAATTTATCGCGTAAGAATAAAATGCGTTTTGCCGCAATTTCAATTTCTGTCGCTTGACCTTGTACGCCACCAAGCGGCTGATGAATCATAATTTCGCTATTTGGTAACGCAAACCGTTTTCCTTTGGCGCCCGCTGCGAGTAAAAATGCGCCCATAGAAGCAGCCATACCGATACAAATCGTTGATACGTCTGGTTTAATAAATTGCATCGTGTCGTAAATTGCCATGCCGGCTGTAATGGATCCACCCGGACTGTTAATGTAAAGAGAAATATCTTTTTCAGGATCTTCTGCTGCTAAAAATAAAAGTTGAGAAACGATCGAGTTGGCAACATGATCGTCAATTGGGCTTCCTAAAATAATGATGCGGTCTTTTAATAAACGGGAGTAAATGTCATAGGCGCGCTCCCCGCGGCTCGTTTGTTCAATAACTGTAGGAATTAAGTTCATACTCTTCCTCCTCCAATAAATCGTTTTTTATGTACTTCTATCATACAAAAAAGGTCAATAAAGGTCAAATAAAACACCTTCTGCTTATATGTATTCGCTTTTTTTCTTCTACATCCCTTCTTACATCGTTTCCTCTTCCTAAAATTTTAAACGTCATTTCTCTTGCAATTTTTTTATGTGTTCACTATAATGGTAAGTGCATTTATCATTGCGCCCTCGTAGTGTAGTGGATAGCACGAGAGATTCCGGTTCTCTTAGCGTGGGTTCGAATCCTGCCGAGGGCGTTTTTTTTATCTCGATGGTTCAGATTAAAAATCACCAAACCCTTGATACGACTGCGTTTGCGGTCGTTTTTTATTTTTCGAAAATCCGATTGAAAACGATAGAATTCGAAAAAATTTTGCACGAATTTTGCACGGCTATTTTGCATGGTAGAGCTCCTCCATCGCGAGATCAACCTGCCGAGATTCTTTTTGTTCCATCTCGTCTAAAATGTGCGAATACGTTTGTAAGGTGGTCACAATATCTTTATGCCCCAGCCGCTGGGAAACGTATTTAATATTCACCCCTTTATATAGGAGCATGGATGCATGGGTGTGTCGGAGCCCGTGGCAGGTGATGGTTTTAACCCCGACTTTTTTGCACAGCGCATCGCGAAACTTGAAACGGATGTGGATATGCTCCGCTCGGATATGGTTGATGTGAAAACTCGTCTTGCGGTGGCGGAGAGCAACATTAAAGACATGCGTGAAGATATTTCAGCGATCAAAAGCAACACAACATGGATTTTGCGTTTGATTATCGGCGGTATTGTGGGAGCGTTACTCACTTTTATCATTCAGGGAGGCGTTCAATAATGGAAGCGATTCTTTCGATTGAATTCACGGCATATGTGGCGCTAGCAGTATTATTGTATGCCATTCGTGAAGCAACAAACATTCCTAATCGTTTTATTCCAATTGTTGCAGTGTTTCTAGGCGTTGCTTTCTCCATATTCGAAAGCAGCGCTTTTTCTTTTGATGTGTTAGTCAAAGGGCTTCAATATGCGCTGTATGGCGTTGGTTCGGTGGCAACAATAAAATATGTGCTTGAAAAAGGAGAGGGCCGGAAATGAAAAAAATCTTCTTGGACAAAGGACACGGGGGCAACGATCCTGGTGCGGTAGCAAACGGATTGCAAGAAAAGGTTTTGACGCATAAAATCGTGGAGTATGCGACCGATTATTTAGCGGCTCATTACGAAGGGTTTACACAACGGGTTAGCCGCGAAGGCGATCAATCCCTTACTCTTGACCAACGCGCAGACATGGCGAACAAGTGGGGCGCGGATGTATTTGTTAGTGTTCACATTAACGCTGGCAAGGGCACAGGGTTTGAAACGTATGTCTACAACGGCGGCGTTTCTTCCCAAACGGTCGCTTTGCAAAACGTGTTGCATGGCGAAATTCTAGCGGCTATGCGTCAGTTCGGAAATATCACAGACCGAGGCAAGAAACGGGCTAATTACGCTGTGTTACGCGAAACAAAAATGCCAGCCGTTTTGACCGAAAACTTATTCATCGACAGCAACGACGCAAAATACTTGAAAAACGAGGCATTCATAAAGGCAGTTGGCGAAGCACACGCGCGCGGAGTGGCGAAGTTTTTGGGATTGCCGCAAAAAGCAAAGCCACAATCACAACAAAAATCGACTGACGGAAAATTGTATCGCGTGCAAGTCGGGTCGTTCAGTGACCGAAAAAACGCGGAACGACTGGCAGAAGAATTGAAGAAAAAAGGATACCCGACGATTATTGTATGATTCCCCTGCTACTCGGCAGGGGATTTTTTGTTTTTTACGACATGTTTCGACATTTTCCATGATGGTTGTCTGATATGATAATAAACAAAAAATAACTAGGAGGATCAAAAATGTACGTTGTGGATAGTGTTGGTAGAGTCACTTATCCATCTAACTTTGCAAATAATTTATGGAATGGGCAAACGCTAAAAAGAGGTGATAGAAATGATTATGTGAAGACATTGCAATCTTGGCTTTACAGAGCCGGATTTAACCCTGGGGGGATTGATGGAGTTTACGGAGCAAATACAGAGAAGGCTGTGAAGGAATTTCAGAAGAAGGTTGGAATCACGGCCGATGGAATTGCGGGGAAACAAACGTACCAAGCTCTGCAAAAGTATGTCAGAACACAAACAACAGTGTCCCGATCAAACTCATCAGGTAGCGATGATCGTTGGACAGGTCAGACGCTTAGGGAAGGAGATCGGGGACAAGCGGTAAAAGATTTGCAGGCTAAGCTTCAACGATTGGGGTATAACGTCGGAGCTGTTGATGGTATTTACGGTAAACAAACAGCAGAGGCAGTGAAAAGCTTTCAAAAAGCGCATGGGTTGACAGCGGATGGCTTGGCGGGAAAAAGCACTTATCATGCTATTGAGCAGGGCATACAGCAAAAAAATTATTATAATCAAAAAACGATTATTCAGAATAAGTATAAAGCATTGGAAAATAAGGTTCATTCTAAAGATTCTACGTGGGGAGAAGTGGTAAAATCTTTAAAGGAAATCGCTAAACTATGATTTGATTTTATCATTGGAGATGATATTAAAACTTTATTGAATCCCAGCGCTGATACAATTGATAAAGTTATTGCGGCTTTAAGTTTTATTCCGGGTGGAAAGATAGTCAACGGTGAAATAAAATTAGCTAAGCTAGGAAGTAAAATCGAAGTTAAGTTTGATCAAAAATTCCTAAGTGAGATTTCGAAAACAAAACCAATAAATCTTCCCTCATACAAAACTATAAGCATAGATATGGAGCATATCTTATCAGGTCATATTAAATCGGGAAATCGGGCAAAACAAAGCGGAAAGAAAGATTTGTTTCCTGAAAATATGACTACTAAACAAATAGAAAAGGCAATTATAGAGGCTTATAAAAACGGGAAAAAGTTAAAATCTCAAGGCGATAGGGTGAAAATTGAAGGATATGGGGGAGGAATGAAAATAGAAATGTGGGTCAATCTGAAGACAAAAATCATAGAGACTGCTTATCCTAAATTTTAGAAAGGGTGATTATGTTGTTAAAAGACATTGAAGTTGTAGTAAATACAAATTCAATATTCATGAACACTAGTAGAAATGTTATAGGTGAAATTTATCTAAAGATTGGTGATTTCTTTTTTCCCGAAGAAGGCTGGAATGATTTTGTGGTGGTGATTCTAGGATGGTGGCAAAAAAACATTATGAATATTAAAAATGATAGAATTGGGACAGTGTATGAATTCGACTTTATGGATGGACCTTGGTTTATGAAGGGAAAGAAAATTTCAGAGCACACGATCGGATTGGAATTTGTAAGGAATAAAAGTGATTCTCAACAAATTGTCTTCACGTGTTTATGTCAAGTAGCACAATTACAACAATCCATTTTAAATGCTACTGAAAAACTCTTGATAGAGTTAAAATCGAGGAAATGGCATTCCGATGATATTGAAGAGTTGGATAAAATTTGGCGACTATTGCAGTCTCTTAATTAGTAACGAACTTTGACAAGTTTTTTGGTTTCCATAGCCAATAAAACAGAAATGATGACTGTTTTAATGAAGAATTGTCGCAGCATGTGGTTTTTCAATGCCGCACTCGATGAAATATGGGAAAAGGCGGAGTGATCCGCCTTTTTTTCTGTGAAAATAAAGGGTTCATGAACGGTTATTTTCATGCTTGGGTGGCGAGAAAAACTTCCTCATGGGTGTTTTCTGTGAAAATAATGAATCCATGAGCGGTTATTTTCATGCTTGGGTGGCGAGTAAAAGCTTACTCATGGATGTTTTTTGACCACGTGACCACATTGTGACCACGAATTTAATCAAAAATTATATTTTTTATTGGATATTTAAACCTTACAAGTCTCTAAAAATCCCTATAATTCAACATTTAACAGACTTAAAGAAACTTTGATGTCCATTGATAAGCGATGGGCGGCATGATGTAATCCGCCTAGCGAAACAAAGAACACTGGGAGTAATCCCGGTGTTCTTTTTCTTTTTGCCGCTGGGCAGTAGTCAAATTGAACGTGAAGCTTTGCACTCGGGGCGGCAGGATGGAGCTTGAGTTCTTTGACGAGCAGCGGCGGGGCCGCAGCATCAGCAACCACTCCGCGGCGGCCTGTCGACCACGTGTGAACTACCCCTACTTAATTTTCTAGCGAAAATTTGAAGTGGGGGCTTCCAAAGAAGTTTGACTGCTTCAAGCAATCCTTATTCTTTGAGGCGTGTCCACTTCGCCGCTAGAGCATAAGACACTCAGGTCTACAGCTTTACTTTTCTTTAAGATGTTTAATGCGCCATTGACATCAGCATTAATTAGTTTGCCAGACTTTGTTCGATACAAGCCGCGCTTAATACGTTTGCCGCTGAACTTATATTCTTTTGGATTGTCGGCATTATATTCAGGAATCTCATCACCGTCAAAAAAGCTGGCTTGAGACGTATATGATTCTTCCTGTTTCAAGAATTCAATGCCGTAAAATTCACAAAGATATTCTATATAAATTGAAATAAAGGTTTTCTCCCGTTCCACGGCGAATAAATACAAAGAGAAAATAGGGGAACGGAGAGAAAATATGATGCCAAATCACAAAGACGAGATCGAAAAGTTGTCCACTGCCATGAAAGAAGCAAAAAGTAAACGAGCATATGAACGCTACCAAGCGATTTATCTTCATTTGCAGGGATATACCAAAGGAGAAATCGCAACGATTATTGGTCGATCCAAGAAAACTATTTATAACTATATTCATGCCTACGCCCAGCGCGGTCTTGATGGACTGGAGATGAAATACTCACCTGGCGCCCCACGTCGATTGACCCCTGAGCAGGAAAAAGAGCTGGCTTTGATCATTGAACATCAGCTCCCCGTAG
>NZ_JXTH01000010.1 GCF_000836725.1 Anoxybacillus thermarum
AAGGGATAAGCGCTGAAAGCATCTAAGCGTGAAGCCCCCCTCAAGATGAGATTTCCCATCGCGTCAAGCGAGTAAGATCCCTTGAAGATGACAAGGTAGATAGGTCCGAGGTGGAAGCGTGGCGACACGTGCAGCTGACGGATACTAATCGATCGAGGACTTAACTAAACACACAAGAAAAGCGTAGGCGACTGTTCAGCCACGAAGAACGCGAAAGGCCTGCGAGGAGGCTGTTGCCGCCACAGCAGGACTGAAGCGGTTCGAGGGGCTAGGAGCCGAAGCTAGACAACAAGAAAAGCGAAGAACGGTCCTTGGCGAAGCCAAGGAAACGTCCGACGGAGCCAAAAGCTTTTGACGAAGACGTGCGTGCACGTCGAACGGAAAAAGCGAAGGCGTAGGAGGATGTTAGTTCGAAGCTAGACAATATGAAAAGCGTAGGCGACTGTTTAGTCCTGTTATCTAGTTTTGAAGGAATAACCCTTCATTACATTGCTCGGTGACGATGGCGGAGAGGTCACACCCGTTCCCATCCCGAACACGGAAGTTAAGCTCTCCAGCGCCGATGGTAGTTGGCGGGACACCGCCTGCGAGAGTAGGACGTTGCCGGGCAAAGAAAAGACCAAGACGAAAATTGTCTTGGTCTTTTTGTTTTATTGAGTAAATGCAATGGGTAAAATATATGAGAAGAAAAGAAGGGATTCTTGCATTTTTGCAGAATTCCGTATATATTAAAATTAAAGTCAAATATAGTCAAAGTCAACTGACAGAGGAGGGATTATGTGAGGAATATCTCTGATGTCATTGAGCAATATTTAAAGCAAGTGTTAAATATGAGCGGAAAAGATATCGTCGAGATTAAACGAAGTGAAATTGCGGATAAATTTCAGTGTGTTCCTTCGCAAATTAACTATGTCATTAATACGCGTTTTACGTTAGAGAGAGGATATATTGTTGAAAGTAAGCGGGGCGGTGGTGGTTATATTCGTATTATGAAAGTGAAAGCCCAAAATGCCTCTCAGCTCATTGACCATTTATTGTCCATCGTTCGGGATCGAATTAGTCAAACGAATGGAGAACATATTATTCAACGATTGTTAGATGAAAAGGTAATTTCACAGCGGGAAGCGAATATGATGTTAAGCATTATTGATCGCGCAGTTTTGTCTATTGACCTTCCTGATCGTGATGAACTGCGTGCACGCATATTAAAAGCAATGCTGACATCGCTAAAGTATATGTAAAGAGGGTGAATACTTTGATATGTCAAGAATGCAATCAACGGCCAGCGACGCTTCATTTTACTAAGATTGTGAATGGGGAAAAAACAGAAATTCATCTTTGTGAACAATGTGCGCATGAAAAAGGTGAAATGTTTATGTTCCCTCATCAAGGCGCTTTTTCCATTAACAATTTAATTGCAGGATTATTAAATATGGATGCATCACTAAAAGAACCAAAAGCGCCCTCTTTTCATAATGAGCATATATTACAATGCGAGCATTGCAAAATGACATATGCCCAATTTGTAAAAGTTGGTCGCTTTGGCTGTGCGAGCTGTTATGAGACGTTTCGTACCTATTTGCCCCCTATTTTCCGTAAACTGCATGGCGGGCATGTAGCCCATGAAGGGAAAATTCCGAAGCGGGTCGGTGGGACATTATATGTTCGTAAACAAATCGGACAGTTAAAACAAATGTTACAGGAGCTTATTGCTAAAGAACAGTTCGAAAAAGCCGCTGAAGTGCGTGATCAAATTCGGGAGCTTGAGACAAAATTAAACGCAGAAGGGGGCGCTTGATATATGAATGAATATGTATTTTTCCAACGCGCTCTCAGCCCATGGATGAACGAAGAAGGTCCAGACTCTGACATTGTATTAAGTAGTCGTATTCGTCTAGCGAGAAACATGAAACAATACTCGTTCCCGACCGTATTTACAAATGAAGAAGCGATGCAAATCATTCAGTCATTTGAACAGTTATTTTCACAAAGACGTCTCGGTCATATCGGTCCCTTTTTCTTATTAAAAATGAATGAATTACAATCGATTGAAAAGCGTGTGTTAGTCGAAAAACATTTGATTAGTCCTCATTTAGCTGAAGATTGTACATTTGGTGCATGTTTATTATCGGAACAAGAAGAAGCAAGTATTATGATCAATGAGGAAGATCATATTCGCATTCAATGTTTGTTTGCAGGTTTTCAATTAAAAGAAGCGTTAAAAATGGCTAACGCCTTAGACGACTGGATTGAACAACATGTCGACTATGCTTTTGATGAAAAATACGGATATTTAACTAGTTGCCCAACAAATGTCGGGACGGGATTGCGTGCATCTGTTATGATGCATTTACCAGGACTTGTATTAACGCAACAAATTAATCAAGTAATTCCAGCTATTAATCAGCTTGGTTTAGTTGTTCGTGGCACGTATGGAGAAGGCAGCGAAGCATTAGGGAATATTTTTCAAATATCAAACCAAATTACATTAGGAAAAAGTGAAGAAGATATTGTCGAAGATTTAACAGGAGTTGTTCGTCAATTAATTGAACAAGAGCGAATGGCGCGTGAGGCATTAGTCAAAACTTCTAACATACAATTAGAAGATAGGGTATATCGTTCTTACGGTGTTTTAACGAATAGTCGAATCATCGGTTCAAAAGAAGCGGCACAATGTTTATCTGATGTACGATTAGGTATTGATTTAGGGTATATTACGAACGTGCCAAAAACGATTTTAACGGAGCTAATGATTTTGACCCAGCCCGGTTTCTTACAAAAATATGCAGGTGGTGCGTTGCGTCCGCAAGAGCGAGATGTTCGCCGTGCATCACTCATTCGTGAACGATTATACCAATGGAAGTAAATTAAAGGAGGTTGATGAGAATGATGTTCGGACGTTTTACAGAGCGAGCACAAAAAGTGTTAGCACTAGCACAAGAAGAAGCGGTTCGTTTGGGACATAACAATATTGGAACAGAGCATATTTTACTCGGCTTAATTCGCGAAGGGGAAGGAATTGCAGCAAAAGCGCTTATGGCGCTTGGCTTAGGACCGGATAAAATTCAAAAAGAAGTAGAATCACTCATTGGACGTGGAAACGAAGTAGGACAAACGATTCACTATACGCCTCGCGCAAAAAAAGTGATTGAATTGTCAATGGATGAAGCTAGAAAGCTTGGACATTCGTACGTTGGAACAGAGCATATTTTACTTGGACTTATTCGTGAAGGAGAAGGTGTTGCTGCACGTGTTTTAAATAATTTAGGGGTAAGCCTAAATAAAGCTCGTCAGCAAGTGCTTCAATTATTAGGAAGCAATGAATCGGCCTCAGGACATCATGGGGGAACAACGCATGCGAACACCCCGACATTAGACAGTTTAGCACGTGATTTAACAGCCATTGCACGTGAAGGCGGTTTAGACCCTGTGATTGGAAGAAGTAAAGAAATTCAACGTGTCATTGAAGTGTTAAGTCGCCGAACGAAAAATAATCCTGTTTTAATTGGAGAGCCAGGTGTAGGGAAAACGGCCATTGCCGAGGGACTAGCTCAACAAATTGTCAATAACGAAGTGCCAGAGACGCTTCGCGATAAGCGTGTCATGACGCTTGATATGGGAACAGTCGTTGCAGGAACAAAATATCGCGGGGAATTTGAGGATCGGTTGAAAAAAGTGATGGATGAAATTCGCCAGGCTGGCAACATCATTTTGTTTATTGACGAATTGCATACGCTCATTGGAGCTGGTGGTGCAGAAGGGGCTATTGATGCGTCAAATATTTTAAAACCTTCTCTTGCTCGCGGAGAATTACAATGCATCGGGGCAACAACATTAGATGAATACCGAAAATATATTGAAAAAGACGCAGCGTTAGAAAGACGTTTCCAACCAATTCACGTTGGGGAACCAACGGTTGAGGAATCTATTCAAATTTTAAAAGGTTTGCGAGATCGTTACGAAGCTCACCATCGCGTTTCTATTTCAGATGAGGCGATTGAACAGGCAGTAAAGCTTTCAGATCGCTATATTTCGGATCGATTTTTACCAGATAAAGCAATTGATTTAATTGACGAAGCTTGCTCGAAAGTACGTTTACGTTCGTTTACGACTCCACCAAATTTAAAAGAGCTTGAACAAAAACTTGAGGAAATTCGCAAAGAAAAAGATGCAGCTGTGCAAAGTCAAGAGTTTGAAAAAGCAGCATCATTACGAGATGCAGAACAAAAATTGCGCGAACAACTTGAAGAAACAAAGCGAGCATGGAAAGAGAAACAAGGTCAAGAAAACTCTGAAGTGACTGTAGAAGATATTGCGGCTGTTGTATCAAGTTGGACGGGAATTCCGGTATCTAAATTAGCTCAGACAGAAACAGAACGATTATTAAAGTTAGAGGAGATTTTACATTCTCGTGTCATCGGGCAAGAAGAGGCGGTAAAGGCTGTTGCTAAAGCGGTTCGTCGTGCTCGTGCAGGATTAAAAGATCCAAAGCGTCCAATTGGCTCGTTTATTTTCCTTGGACCGACGGGTGTAGGAAAAACAGAGTTAGCGCGAGCGCTTGCTGAAGCGATGTTTGGCGATGAAGATGCGATGATTCGTATCGATATGTCTGAATATATGGAGAAACATTCGACATCACGTCTTGTCGGTTCACCTCCAGGGTACGTCGGCTATGAAGAAGGTGGACAACTAACGGAAAAAGTTCGTCGCAAACCGTATTCTGTCATCTTATTAGATGAGATTGAAAAAGCGCATCCAGATGTATTTAACATTTTATTACAAGTGCTAGAAGATGGACGTTTAACGGATTCGAAAGGACGCACAGTTGATTTCCGCAATACGATTATTATTATGACATCAAACGTTGGTGCTGACGCTTTAAAAAGAAATAAATATGTCGGCTTTAATGTGCAAGACGAAAGCCAACAATATAAAGATATGAAAGGGAAAGTGATGGACGAGTTGAAAAAGGCGTTCCGTCCGGAGTTTTTAAACCGAATTGATGAAATTATTGTTTTCCATTCACTTGAAAAGAAACATTTGAAGGAAATTGTTTCATTAATGGTTGAGCAATTGAAAAAACGCCTACAAGAACAACAAATCGATTTAGAATTAACGGATGCCGCAATTGAAAAATTAGCAGAAGAAGGTTACGATTTAGAGTACGGAGCGCGTCCATTGCGTCGAGCGATTCAAAAACATATTGAAGACCGTCTATCTGAAGAACTGTTAAAAGGAACGATCGGCAGCGGACAAAAAGTTGTTATGGACGTAAAAGATGGTCAGTTTGTTGTGTTAACAACGGAGACAGTAAAATAACGAAAACAAGGTATGCGTGTAAGCATACCTTGTTTTTCATAATGAAAGGAATGGAGTAATGGTTAAGCGGAAAACGAAATTCGTTTGTCAACATTGTGGATATGAAACAGCGAAGTGGATGGGAAAATGTCCAGGTTGTCATTCATGGAATGCAATGATCGAAGAAACGGAAATAGTAAAACCACATAACCGTGCGCTATTTGTGCATACAGAAGGGGTAGCAACCAAACCTGTATCAATTACGACGGTAGAAACAACACAAGAACCGAGAATCGACACGAAGTTTACAGAGTTTAATCGCGTGCTCGGGGGCGGAATTGTTCGAGGTTCCCTCGTTTTAATCGGCGGAGATCCTGGTATTGGGAAATCAACATTATTGTTGCAAATTTGTGCTCAACTCGCAAACGACGGTCATCCTGTACTATATATTTCCGGGGAAGAATCAGTAAAACAAACGAAGTTGCGCGCTGAGCGGTTACATGTAACTGCTGAACATTTATATGTTTTGTCTGAAACAAATTTAGAGCATATTATTCAAACGGTTGATGAAATGAAGCCATCGTTCGTTGTCATCGACTCGATTCAAACGATATATCGTTCAGAAATTACATCTGCACCAGGAAGTGTTTCACAAGTTCGTGAATGTACAGCAGAGTTGATGCGAGTAGCCAAAACGAAAGGGATTGCGGTTTTTATTGTTGGGCATGTTACGAAGGAAGGGGCGCTTGCTGGACCACGCATTTTAGAACATATGGTTGACACCGTATTATATTTTGAAGGAGAGCGTCATCATACGTATCGCATTTTACGGGCGGTGAAAAATCGATTTGGTTCTACAAATGAAATCGGTATTTTCGAAATGAAAGAAGCAGGGCTAGCTGAAGTAAAAAACCCATCAGAAATTTTTTTAGAAGAGCGTTCTAAAGGAGCTGCTGGATCCACGGTTGTTGCTTCGATGGAAGGAACGAGACCGGTGTTAGTGGAAATTCAAGCATTAGTATCGCCGACTAGCTTTGGAACGCCACGTCGAATGGCAACAGGAATAGATCATAATCGCGTTTCTTTACTAATGGCCGTGCTTGAAAAAAGGGTTGGTTTGCTCCTCCAAAACCAAGATGCTTACTTAAAAGTAGCTGGTGGCATAAAGTTAGATGAACCTGCGATTGACTTAGCCATTGCTGTAAGTATTGCTTCGAGTTTTCGTGATCAACCAACAAATCATACGGATGTCGTTATTGGGGAAGTCGGATTGACAGGTGAAGTACGTCGCGTGTCTCGCATTGAACAGCGTGTGCAAGAAGCTGCGAAGCTCGGCTTTCAACGCATCATTATTCCGAAAAGCAACATCGGTGGCTGGAACATTCCAAAAGATGTTGAAGTTATTGGGGTGGGCAATGTAGAAGAAGCGCTATATTATGCATTAGGGGAAGGGAAAAATCGCCCAATATTTTAACAAAACCATTAAAAAATCATTAAAAATCATGTTCAGATTGGTTTCAAACATTGGAAACTGTTTATAATGTAATAGAGGAGGTGAAAAAACGTGTTAAAACGAATTGTGCAAGCATCTTTTTTAATTACTGGGGGCATGTTAGGAATCATTTTCTTTCCTACTTTGTTGAAGCTGTTGCACTTAGGCGATTTTCCTTATGTCGATAGCCCGTATGTAGCGGCCCCAGTTGGTGCGATCATCGTATTCCTTCTCACGTTTTGGTTAGTCGATCATGTGGTTGGACTTATTCATTGGATGGAAGAAACGTTAGTCAAAGCACCTGTAACCGATTTGTTATTTGGGAGTCTCGGTTTAATTTTCGGATTGATTGTAGCCTTTTTAGTCGTTATTCCATTAAACTCTATTCAAATTCCGCTTGTTAATACGATCTTGCCCATTTTCCTTACGCTATTGTTAGGGTATTTAGGATTTCAAGTCGGATTTAAAAAACGCGATGAGTTAATGGGCTTATTTTCTTTGCCAAATCGAAGTGGCAAGAAAAAAGGTGGTGAGGAAGAGGATAAAAAAGGAAAATCGCTAAAAATTTTGGATACGAGTGTCATTATTGACGGTCGTATTGCGGATATTTGTCAAACGGGCTTTTTGGAAGGGACGATTGTCATTCCGCGCTTTGTTCTAGAAGAATTGCAACATATTGCTGATTCTTCGGACGCGTTAAAAAGAAATCGCGGACGAAGAGGGTTAGATATTTTAAACCGTATTCAAAAAGAGTTAGCTATTAACGTTGAAATATACGAAGGCGACTTTGAAGGAATTCAAGAAGTCGACAGCAAGCTTGTAAAATTGGCGCAACTGACATCAGGAGTTGTTGTGACAAATGACTTCAACTTAAATAAAGTATGTGAATTACAAAATGTTCCTGTTCTAAATATTAACGATTTAGCGAACGCGGTAAAACCGATTGTTCTTCCGGGGGAAGAGTTAAATGTTCACGTGATTAAAGATGGGAAAGAACAAAATCAAGGTGTTGCTTATTTAGATGACGGAACGATGATCGTTGTAGAAGATGGGAAGGACTATATCGGAAAACGAGTTGATGTGCTTGTGACGAGCGTGTTACAAACGTCAGCTGGAAGAATGATTTTTGCTAAACTAAAGCTACTTGAAAAAGCATTATAAGCTGTTAGGAGTTAGGAAAATGAATTATCATGTCGTTATACCGGCAGCTGGTCAAGGAAAACGAATGAATGCAGGAATGAATAAACAATTTATCGAGCTTGAAGGAGTACCTGTTATTATCCATACGTTACGTGTATTTGAACGAGATGATTTTTGTCAAGGCATTGTGTTAGTCATTAATGATCAAGAACGTGAGCAGTTTGTTCATATCCTTCATCGTTTTGAAATAAAAAAAGTGAAAGCCCTTGTTTCAGGAGGGGAAGAAAGACAACAAAGCGTCTATAATGGATTAAAAGCGGTGAATGACGGTCATATTGTGCTCATTCATGATGGTGCTCGTCCGTTTATAACGATAAATAAAATTCACGAACTCGTTCGAGTGACAAAAGAAACGGGAGCAGCTGTGTTAGCTGTTCCTGTCAAAGATACGATGAAACAGGTGATCGATGGCCAAGTTGAAACAACGGTCGATCGATCGAGCTTGTGGGCTGTACAAACGCCACAAGCTTTTTCCATGCCATTAATTATTGATGCTCATGAACGAGCGAAAAAAGAACAGTTTATCGGAACAGATGATGCGAGTCTCGTTGAGCGGATCGGTCATCGCGTCGTTGTTGTAGAAGGCGAATATACAAACATTAAACTTACAACACAAGAAGATTTATTATTTGCGGAAGCTATTTTACGTGTGAGAGGGGATCGATGATGTATCGAATTGGACAAGGATTTGATGTCCATCAGTTTGCTGAAGGGCGTCCGCTTATTATTGGTGGGGTAACGATTCCGTATGAAAAAGGATTGCTCGGACATTCGGATGCAGACGTATTGTTGCATGCGATTGCTGATGCTTGTTTAGGGGCTATTGGTCAAGGGGATATCGGTAAGCATTTTCCCGACACAGATGAAGCATACAAAGATGCCGATTCAGCACTTCTTTTGCAACATGTATGGAGCATTGTGCGCCAACATGGATACAAACTTGTTAATGTGGACTGTACAATTATTGCCCAAAAACCGAAGATGGCACCGTATATTGCAAATATGCAGGAGCGAATTGCTGAGTTGTTAGAAGGGGACGTTTCACAAGTAAACGTGAAGGCAACGACAACAGAAAAGCTTGGTTTTACAGGAAGAGAAGAAGGAATAGCTGCCCAGGCCGTCGTTTTACTACAAAAGAATAATGAATGATGGATTTTGTAGGCGGTTTACGGTACAATGAGGTACAGAAATTAGGTAGATGGAGGTCATGACATGTCACAGGAAGTAAGGGTGCGCTACGCACCGAGTCCGACTGGTCATTTACATATTGGTGGTGCGCGCACAGCGTTATTTAACTATTTGTTTGCTCGTCATCATCAAGGAAAATTTATCGTTCGCATTGAAGATACAGATATTGAGCGAAATGTAGAAGGTGGCGAGCAATCACAACTTGAAAACTTGAAATGGCTCGGTATTGAGTATGATGAATCTGTAGATAAAGATGGTGGATACGGTCCTTATCGTCAAACGGAGCGTCTGCACATATATCGCCAATATACAAACGAATTGTTAGAAAAAGGACATGCATACAAATGTTTTTGTACACCTGAGGAGTTAGAACAAGAGCGTGAGGCGCAAAAAGCGGCAGGTATTGCTGCCCCACAATATAGTGGCAAATGCCGTCACTTAACGCCAGAACAAATTCAGCAGCTAGAAGCGGAAGGTAAGCCATACACGATCCGTCTAAAAGTGCCGGAAGGGAAAGTGTACGAATTTGAAGATATGGTGCGCGGCCGTGTTTCTTTTGAATCAAAAGATATCGGAGATTGGGTCATCGTGAAAGCAAATGGTATCCCAACGTATAACTTCGCTGTCGTCATTGATGACCATTTAATGAAAATTACACATGTATTCCGTGGTGAAGAGCATTTATCAAACACGCCAAAACAGTTGATGGTGTATGAATATTTCGGTTGGGAGCCACCAAAATATGCGCATTTGACGCTAATCGTAAATGAAAATCGTAAAAAATTGTCCAAACGTGATGAATCGATTATTCAATTCGTTTCGCAGTATAAAGAGCTTGGTTATTTGCCAGAAGCGATGTTCAACTTCTTTGCGTTATTAGGTTGGTCACCAGAAGGAGAAGAGGAGATTTTCACAAAAGAAGAGCTTATCCGTATGTTCGATGTTTCTCGCTTATCAAAATCTCCATCGATGTTTGATAAGCAAAAGTTGACGTGGATGAACAACCAATATATTAAAAAGCTCGATTTAGATCGTCTCGTTGAATTGTCACTCCCTCATTTAATTCAGGCTGGGCGCTTGCCAGAACAAATGACAAATGAGCAAAAGCAGTGGGCTCGTGATTTAATTGCGTTATACCAAGAGCAAATGAGCTATGGTGCTGAAATTGTAGAGCTATCAGAGCTTTTCTTTAAAAAAGATATTGAATATGATGAAGAAGCGAAAGCAGTTTTAGCCGGTGAACAAGTGCCACATGTATTAAAAGCATTTTACGAACAAATCGAACAGCTTGCGACGTTTAATAGTGAGCAAGTTAAAGCTGCGATTAAAGCGGTACAAAAAGAGACAGGACAAAAAGGGAAAAACTTGTTTATGCCGATTCGTGTGGCTGTAACAGGACAAACGCACGGTCCAGAACTTCCAGAGGCTATTCGTTTGCTCGGAAAAGAAACGGTAATGTCTCGATTAGCGAAATTGATCGGTTAACATTTCTTTGTCTATATAATAAAATAGGTGTAAGTCATATCGGTGAAAGCGTTGATGAGGAGAAGTAAAAAGAATCAGCATGTCAGAGAGAACCACCTTGGCTGGAAGTGGTTTATGCTTGATTCTTTTGAAATGCACCTCGGAGCCTCCTTTCGAACCAGAGACGTTCTGCAGTAGAATGGAGCGGATTCCCTTCCGTTATAAGGGCAAGAGTGAGCCTTTTGGCTAAACAGAGTGGAACCGCGCAATGAAGCGTCTCTGTGTCATCGTACACAGAGACGTTTTTTATTTAGAAGATAACAAAGGGGGGAAAAACATGCTTAAAACATTAAAAGAAGACATTGAAGTGATTTTCGAACAAGATCCCGCAGCAAGAAGTTATTTAGAAGTCATTTTAACGTATTCTGGGCTACATGCGATTTGGGCACATCGCATTGCCCATGCGCTGTATAAGCGAAAATTTTACTTTTTAGCTCGTCTTATTTCACAAATTAGCCGCTTTTTTACCGGCATTGAAATCCACCCGGGTGCAAAAATTGGCCGCCGCTTTTTCATCGATCACGGCATGGGAGTCGTCATCGGTGAAACGTGCGAGATTGGTGATAACGTAACGGTGTATCAAGGTGTCACACTCGGTGGAACCGGTAAGGAAAAAGGAAAACGTCATCCGACGATTAAAGATAACTGCTTAATTGCAACCGGTGCGAAAGTGCTTGGTTCCATTACTATTGGAGAGAATAGCAAAATTGGGGCAGGTTCGGTTGTGTTGAAAGACGTACCACCAAACTCGACAGTTGTTGGCATTCCAGGGCGTGTCGTTGTACAAAATGGAGTGCGTGTCAATAAAGATTTAAACCATTGTGATTTACCGGATCCAATTGCAGATCGTTTTAAAGAGTTAGAAGCAGAAATCGAGCAACTAAAAGCACAAGTACAAGAACTAAAGAAAGGAAGGGTGAACCATGAGCATTCAAGTGTATAATACGTTAACGCGAAAAAAGGAGCCGTTTATCCCGATTGAACCAAATAAAGTAAAAATGTATGTATGCGGCCCGACGGTATATAACTATATTCATATTGGCAACGCTCGTCCGGCTATTGTATTTGATACCATTCGACGCTACTTACAATTTCGTGGGTATGAAGTTCAATACGTCTCCAATTTTACCGATGTAGACGATAAACTTATTCGAGCAGCAAGAGAACTAGAAGAGGACGTGCCGACTATTGCAGAGCGGTTTATTGAGGCGTATTTTGAAGATATTACAGCGCTTGGTTGCAAAAAGGCAGATGTTCATCCACGTGTGACAGAAAACATTGATACGATCATTGAATTTATTGAACAGCTCATCGAAAAAGGATATGCGTACGAAGTTGATGGTGACGTATATTATCGCACACGTCGCTTCTCTGATTACGGGAAGCTATCGCATCAATCGATTGACGAATTAAAATCAGGCGCCCGTATTGAAGTGGGGGAGAAAAAAGAAGATCCTCTTGATTTTGCGTTATGGAAAGCGGCAAAAGAAGGGGAAATTTACTGGGATAGTCCATGGGGGAAAGGTCGCCCAGGATGGCATATTGAATGTTCAGCCATGGCACGTAAATATTTAGGAGATACGATTGACATTCATGCCGGTGGGCAAGATTTAACGTTCCCGCACCATGAGAATGAAATTGCTCAATCGGAAGCGTTAACAGGGAAAGTTTTTGCGAAATATTGGTTGCATAATGGCTACATTAATATCGATAATGAAAAAATGTCAAAGTCGCTTGGAAACTTTATTTTAGTGCATGACATTATTAAGCAAGTTGATCCGCAAGTGTTGCGTTTCTTTATGCTTTCGGTTCATTACCGTCATCCAATTAACTATAGCCAGCCGTTGCTTGACAGTGCAAAAAGTGGGCTAGAACGTTTAAAGACAGCGTATGCGAATTTAAAACATCGTTTAGAAAGCAGTACAAATTTAACGACAAACGATGAACAATGGCTGACGAAAATTGAAGATTTAAAAAACGAATTCATTCGCGAAATGGACGATGATTTTAATACAGCAAACGGGATCGCCGTTTTGTTTGAACTAGCCAAACAAGCGAACATATATTTGATGGAGAAACATACATCTCAAGCGGTTATTCAAAAGTTTTTACAACAATTTGAACAGCTTTTTGAGGTGCTTGGTCTTTCTTTAAAACAAGATGAATTGCTTGATGAAGAAATTGAAGCGCTCATTCAACAGCGAATTGAAGCAAGAAAAAATCGCGATTTTGCATTAGCTGACCGCATTCGTGATGAACTAAAGGCGAAAAACATCATTTTAGAAGATACACCACAAGGAACGAGATGGAGAAGAGGATAAAACAATGTTGCACTTGTTTCCTAAAATTAAAGATTTTCAACAGTTAAACGGTTTAACGTTAGCTTACATTGGTGACGCCGTATACGAGTTATTCGTACGGCATCACCTCCTCGCTTTAGGAAAAGTAAAGCCAAACGATTTACACAACTTAGCAAAAACGTATGTTTGCGCTAAAGCTCAAGCGAAAGTGTTGCAATCGTTATTAAATCATCATCAACTATCTGATCAAGAAATTTCCATTGTCCGACGTGGACGTAACGCAAAATCTGGGAGCACTCCGAAAAATACAGACGTACAAACGTATCGTCAAAGTACAGGGTTTGAAGCGTTAATTGGCTACCATTTTTTAAATGGGAATGCAGAGAGGCTCCATCAATTAATGCAATGGGTGTTTGATGTACAACACAATGATGAGGAAAGGGGGACGTAACGCATGGATCTCATTATCGGTAAAAACCCGGTATTGGAAGCATTAAAATCCGGACGCGAGATGAATAAAATATGGATTGCTGAAGGTTCGCAACGCGGTCAAATGCAGCCGATTATCCAGCTTGCTAAAGAGATGGGAATTACAGTACAATACGTTCCTAAAAAAAAGATGGACCAGTTAAGCGAAGGAAATCATCAAGGGGTCATTGCGCAAGTTGCCGCCTATCGATACTACGATATAGATGATTTGTTTAAAAAAGCGAAACAACGTGGAGAGGCACCATTTTTTATCATTTTAGACGAACTCGAAGATCCGCACAATTTAGGATCCATTATGCGAACGGCTGATGCAGTAGGTGCTCATGGCATTATTATTCCGAAGCGCCGTTCGGTCGGTTTGACCGCAACAGTCGCAAAAGCGTCAACGGGTGCGATTGAACATGTCCCTGTTGCGCGCGTCACGAATTTAGCGAGAACGGTAGATGAGTTGAAAGAGCGAGGGGTTTGGATTTTCGGAACGGATGCAAAAGGAAATGAAGATTATCGCCAACTAGATGGGGTCATTCCGTTAGCGTTAGTCATTGGTAGTGAAGGAAAGGGAATGAGCCGTTTATTACGGGAGAAGTGCGATGTGCTCGTTCGCTTGCCGATGGTTGGACATGTTACATCGCTAAATGCTTCCGTTGCGGCTAGCTTGTTAATGTATGAGGTGTATCGAAAACGTCATCCATTAGGTGAGTAAGATGGATATTTTAATCGTTGATGGCTACAACATCATCGGTGCTTGGCCGGAATTGCGAGAGCTACGTGATGCAGATTTAGCTTTGGCGCGCGATCGACTTGTCGAGAGAATGGCGGAGTATCAAGCATTTACCGGCTGTAAAGTGATTATTGTTTTTGACGCACACCTCGTACAAGGAACAACAAAAAAATATGTCGATCATCAAGTAGAAGTCATTTTCACAAAAGAAAATGAAACCGCAGATGAACATATTGAGAAATTGGCGAAGTCGCTTCAAAAAGTTCGGACGAAAGTATATGTGGCTACATCAGATTATACAGAACAATGGGCGATTTTTGGTCAAGGGGCGTTGCGCAAATCAGCACGAGAGCTACTCATTGAGGTGGATGCGGTGCAGCGAAATATTTCAAGCAACGTGAAGCATATTCAACAAAAAAAGCCGATATCAAAAATTCCCCTGACAGATGAAGTCGCAAAAATTTTCGAAAAATGGCGAAGAGGGGAAAAATGAACGATTGACCCTGTAAAAAAATGTACTGTATAATACTTTTATCCATGTGCAGGGCGGGGGGGATCGGCGTGAGCGCAAATGCAAATGAAAAACAACAAAGCCGTTATGAACAACTAGAAGATGAAACGATTGTGGAACTTGTGCATCAAGGTGATAGTGAGGCGCTTGATTATTTAATTCATAAGTATAAAAATTTTGTCCGAGCGAAAGCACGTTCATATTTTTTAGTCGGTGCAGATCGCGAAGATATTGTGCAAGAGGGAATGATTGGATTATATAAAGCGATCCGAGATTTTAAAGAAGATAAGCAGTCATCGTTCAAAGCGTTTGCCGAGCTGTGCATCACGAGACAAATGATTACAGCGATAAAAATGGCTACGCGTCAAAAACATATTCCACTTAATTGCTATGTTTCATTGGACAAGCCGATTTACGAAGATGATTCTGCCCGTACATTAATGGACGTTCTTTCGGGAACGAAAATAACAAATCCTGAAGAGTTAATCATTAATCGCGAGGAGTTCGACCATATTGAAGAAAAAATGACTGAACTGCTTAGCGATTTAGAACGGAAAGTGCTCCTTCTTTATTTAGAGGGCCGATCATATCAAGAAATTTCCGAAGAGCTCAATCGCCATGTGAAATCGATTGACAACGCATTGCAACGCGTAAAACGTAAACTCGAAAAGTATGTAGAAATTCAAGGAATTCGTTTATAATATTGACATAAAAAAATATTGTGTGATACAGTTTTTAAGACGTAGTATATCGGAGGAAAGCGTATGCGCAAAAAAGTAATTTTAGCGTGCACCCAATGTTTAAACAGAAATTATTCAACGATGAAAAATGTAGCGCAACATCATGAACGACTCGAAATAAAGAAGTTTTGTAAAACATGCAATACGCATACGATTCACCGTGAAACGAAGTAGTTGATGATCCCGAGACGTTGGAGGGTTTTATATGCAACGAGTAACGAAATTTTTCCGCGAAGTTGTTCGCGAAATGAAAAAAGTCAGCTGGCCGAAACGAAAAGAACTAGTGAATTATACGATTACTGTTTTAGCGACGGTGGCATTTTTCACTGTATTTTTTGCGGTTGTTGATTTAGGAATTTCAGAGTTAGTTCGTTTTATACTTGAATAGCACTAGTATATCCATGGTATAATGAAAGATAACAAACAGAAATAAAGCCCGGTAACGGGTTTTTATTTTGCCTAAAAAGATTTGTTTAGGGAGGGAAGGACGGTATCGTCCCATATAATGGAAAAGAATTGGTATGTTATTCATACGTATTCAGGTTATGAGAATAAAGTAAAAACGAACTTAGAAAAGCGCGTTGAATCGATGGGTATGCAGGATAAAATTTTTCGTGTCGTCGTGCCTGAAGAAGAAGAAACAGACACAAAGGGTGGCAAAAAGAAAGTTGTCAAAAAGAAAGTATTCCCGGGCTATGTGCTTGTAGAAATGATTATGACGGACGATTCTTGGTACGTTGTCCGCAATACGCCAGGGGTAACAGGATTCGTTGGTTCAGCTGGTGCTGGATCAAAACCGACCCCGCTTCTCGAAGAAGAAGTTTCGGCAATTTTAAAACGAATGGGTGTCGATTTAATTGAATTGGATTTTGATTTTGAATTAAATGAAGCGGTTCGCATTAAAGAAGGTCCGTTTGCAAATTTTGTTGGAACGATTCAAGAAATTGAGATGGATAAGCAAAAAGTAACCGTGCTCGTTGATATGTTCGGACGTGAAACACCGGTAGAACTTGACTTTTCGCAAATCGAAAAAATATAATAGTAAACAACTTGCAAATAGGAAAGAAAAGTGATAATATTTTAAGGTCAGTATGTCTCAATCATTGAGACGAATGCGATGATTGTTTTCATATATGGAGTGGGAGGGAACATCCCCTAATACCACATCACGGACTTAAGGAGGTGTGTCTCGTGGCTAAAAAAGTAATTAAAGTTGTCAAATTGCAAATTCCTGCAGGGAAAGCGAATCCAGCACCACCAGTCGGTCCAGCATTAGGTCAAGCTGGTGTTAACATCATGGGATTCTGTAAAGAATTCAACGCTCGTACAGCTGATCAAGCAGGTTTAATTATTCCTGTTGAAATTACGGTATATGAAGACCGTTCATTTACATTTATTACGAAAACTCCACCTGCTGCTGTATTACTAAAGAAAGCGGCTGGTATTGAGTCTGGTTCTGGCGAGCCAAACCGTAATAAAGTGGCAACAGTAAAGCGCGACAAAGTTCGCGAGATTGCTGAAACAAAAATGCCAGACTTAAACGCGGCGAGCATTGAAGCAGCTATGCGCATGATCGAAGGAACAGCGCGCAGCATGGGTATCGTCATCGAAGACTAATCTGGCTGGAGAAGGTTGCGGAAGCGAACTATATAGTTTTCGCAACCTTTATTCGTGGGAGGTCTTTCCGTTAAAACCACAAAAGGAGGAAATAAAACATGCCGAAAAGAGGAAAACGCTACTTAGAGGCAGCGAAATTAATTGATCGCTCAAAAGCATATAATGTGCAAGAAGCAATCGAATTAGTGAAGAAGACAAATGTTGCGAAATTTGACGCAACGGTAGAAGTTGCTTTCCGTTTAGGAGTCGATCCGAAGAAAGCGGATCAACAAATCCGTGGTGCAGTTGTATTGCCGCACGGTACAGGTAAAGTTCGCCGTGTGCTAGTGCTTGCGAAAGGTGAAAAAGCGAAAGAAGCTGAAGCAGCTGGTGCAGATTATGTAGGCGATACAGATTACATCAACAAAATTCAACAAGGTTGGTTTGAGTTTGATGTCATCGTCGCAACTCCTGATATGATGGGTGAAGTTGGTAAAATCGGTCGTATTTTAGGACCAAAAGGATTAATGCCAAACCCTAAAACAGGAACAGTTACATTTGATGTGGCGAAAGCAGTCAATGAAATTAAAGCTGGTAAAGTGGAATATCGCGTTGACAAAGCTGGAAACATCCATGTACCAATCGGTAAAGTATCGTTTGATACAGAAAAATTAGTAGAAAACTTCACAACAATTTACGAAACAATCTTGAAAGTGAAGCCAGCAGCGGCGAAGGGCACATACGTGAAAAACGTAACAGTTGCTTCCACAATGGGTCCTGGTGTGAAGGTGGATCCTTCTACTGTTGCTGTTGCGCGCTAATATAGATCTTGACTTTTTAGAAACGCTTTAGTACAATATTCATTGTTTGAAAAGCGAATATCATTTGTACCGTAGACAGTAGGTGCCTCAAGCAGGCTTAATTTCCTACCGAGGTGTTGAAACTGATAAATAAGTGCATACGTGCACTTTCAGGGGCCTCCATGTCTACGTTGACATGGAGGTTTTTCATTGGACGGTATAAGTGGTGTTGAAACTCAACTTCTACAGGAGGTGTTGACATGAGCAGCGTACTTGAACAAAAGCAGCAGTTAGTAGCGGAGATTGCTGAAAAGCTTCGTGCGAGCAAATCAACGATCATCGTTGATTACCGTGGCTTAAATGTCGCGCAAGTTACAGAACTTCGTAAGCAACTTCGCGAAGCAGGGATTGAGTTCAAAGTGTACAAAAACACATTAACTCGCCGTGCTGTTGCTGAGTTAGGTTTAGAAGGTTTAGATGAAACGTTAACAGGTCCGAATGCGATCGCATTCAGCAATGATGATGTCGTTGCTCCTGCGAAAATTTTAAACGAATTCGCGAAAAAGAACGATGCGTTAAAAATTAAAGCAGGTATCATCGAAGGTAACGTAGCGACATTTGAAGAAGTTAAGGCGCTTGCAGAGCTTCCATCTCGCGAAGGCTTGCTCTCTATGTTGCTTAGCGTTCTTCAAGCACCAATCCGCAACTTTGCTCTTGTTACAAAAGCAGTTGCTGAGAAAAAAGAAGAACAAGGTGCTTAATTTCCAAATCGCCTAAAATTAAAACATTAAGGAGGAAGATCGATCATGACTAAAGAACAAATCATTGAAGCGGTTAAAAATATGACTGTTTTAGAATTAAACGACTTAGTAAAAGCAATTGAAGAAGAGTTTGGTGTAACTGCTGCTGCTCCTGTAGTAGTTGCTGGCGGTGCTGCTGCTGGTGCTGCTGCTGAAGAAAAAACTGAATTCGACGTTATCCTTGCAGATGGCGGCGCACAAAAAATCAAAGTTATCAAAGTTGTGCGTGAGCTTACTGGTCTTGGCTTAAAAGAAGCAAAAGACTTAGTAGACAACACTCCAAAGCCAGTTAAAGAAGGCGTTTCTAAAGAAGAAGCTGAAGAAATTAAAGCGAAACTTGAAGAAGCTGGCGCGAAAGTTGAAATTAAATAATGATGTAAAGAGGCTCGCTCGTAGTAGCGAGCTTCTTTGTGTTTTTATGTTCGTTCGTTTACAATGAAGGAAAGAGGGGTGAGTGTGATGGTTGATCATTACTATGCGGAGCGACCAAATGTAGAGAGCAAACCGTTTCAATGGACGTATATGTTACGAGGTCATCAGTTTTTGTTTACAGTCGATCAAGGTGTATTTTCAAAAAAAGAAGTGGACTTCGGTTCGCGATTGCTAATTGAAACATTTGTTGAACCGAATGTGCAAGGAAATATTCTCGATGTAGGTTGTGGATATGGACCGATCGGTTTGGCGCTAGCGAAAGATTTCCCGCATCGAACTGTGCATATGATCGATGTAAATGAGCGAGCAATCGAACTAGCGAAGAAAAACAAACAGCAAAACGGTATTGAAAATGCGCGAATTTACATAAGTGATTTATTTCAGCGAGTAGAAGGAATGTTTGCTGCAATTGTGACAAACCCACCGATTCGTGCCGGAAAAGCAGTCGTCCATTCGATTTTTGAACGAAGTGCAAACTACTTGCTCTCTGGCGGACAGTTATGGGTTGTCATTCAAAAGAAGCAAGGGGCTCCATCTGCATTAGAAAAGTTAAAAACGATTTTTGATGAAGTTGATGTTGTGGAAAAGAAAAAAGGTTACTTTATTATTCGAGCACAAAAAGCTTGACGCTCAATTTTGTGTATGATACCATTATAAAATGCTAAATGTGTATTTTTTTTAGTTTACGTATGCTGTGTATGTATGTATAATTTTAGTTTTAAAGGAAAAACTTATAAAATATATAATAGGTCAAACATGTGGTTTTCTTATAAGAAACCATTTCTTTTTTGTCTGATGACAAGTTATTAATGTTTGATTTGAGGGGTGAATCAGTTGACAGGTCAACTAGTTCAATACGGACGACACCGCCAACGAAGAAGTTATGCGCGCATTAGTGAAGTGTTGGAGTTACCGAACTTAATCGAAATTCAAACTTCTTCTTACCAGTGGTTTCTCGACGAAGGATTGCGTGAAATGTTTCAAGACATTTCACCGATCGAAGATTTTACAGGAAATTTGTCACTAGAATTTATTGATTACAGCTTAGGAGAGCCCAAGTACTCTGTAGAAGAGTCAAAAGAACGCGATGTTACATATGCAGCACCACTTCGGGTGAAAGTACGCTTAATCAATAAAGAAACAGGTGAAGTAAAAGAACAAGATGTATTTATGGGAGACTTCCCATTAATGACAGAAACGGGCACATTCATTATTAATGGTGCTGAACGTGTTATCGTTTCTCAGCTTGTTCGTTCACCGAGCGTGTATTACAGCGGAAAAGTAGATAAAAACGGAAAACGTGGCTTTACGGCTACTGTTATTCCGAACCGCGGTGCATGGCTTGAATACGAAACAGATGCAAAAGACGTTGTTTACGTTCGCATTGATCGTACGCGTAAGTTGCCTGTAACCGTGTTATTACGAGCGTTAGGTTTTGGCTCGGACCAAGAGATTGTCGATTTACTTGGTGATAATGAGTATATTCGTAATACGTTAGAAAAAGACAATACAGAAAGTACAGAAAAAGCGTTGCTTGAAATTTATGAACGGTTACGTCCAGGGGAGCCGCCTACCGTTGAAAACGCAAAAAGCTTGCTCATCTCTCGTTTCTTTGATCCAAAACGATATGATTTAGCAAGTGTTGGTCGTTATAAAATTAACAAAAAGCTCCATATTAAAAACCGTTTATTTGGTCAACGTTTAGCGGAGACGCTCGTTCATCCGGAAACGGGTGAAGTGATTGCTGAGAAAGGAACGGTTCTTGATCGGAGAACGCTCGACCGCATTTTACCTGAGCTTGAAAAGGGGATTGGTATGCGTAAATACCAGCCGCTTGGGGGCGTTGTCGAAGATGAATTTGCTTTGCAAGCGATCAAAATTTATGCTCCAAACGACCCAGATGGCGAAAAAGTCATCACGGTCATTAGTAATGGATATATTCCAGAAACGGTAAAACATATTACACCTGCAGATATTATTGCATCTATTAGCTACTTCTTTAACTTATTGCATGGAGTCGGTGATACAGACGATATCGACCATTTAGGAAATCGTCGACTTCGTTCTGTTGGCGAGTTGCTGCAAAATCAATTCAGAATCGGACTTTCGCGCATGGAGCGCGTCGTTCGTGAACGGATGTCCATTCAAGATACAAACACAATTACACCACAGCAACTCATTAATATTCGTCCAGTAATTGCGGCTATTAAAGAATTTTTCGGAAGCTCGCAGTTATCGCAATTTATGGATCAAACAAACCCACTTGCAGAATTGACACATAAACGTCGTCTTTCTGCCCTTGGTCCAGGTGGTTTAACGCGTGAACGCGCAGGTTTTGAAGTGCGTGACGTTCACTACTCACACTATGGACGCATGTGTCCAATTGAAACGCCAGAAGGTCCGAACATCGGATTAATTAACTCGCTTTCCACATATGCAAAAGTCAATAAGTTTGGTTTTATTGAAACTCCTTATCGTCGAGTCGATCCTGAGACGGGGAAAGTAACAAATCAAATTGACTATTTAACGGCGGATGAAGAAGATAATTACGTTGTTGCTCAAGCGAACGTTCCGATTGCGGAAGATGGAACATTTTTAGAAGAAAACGTTGTTGCTCGCTTCCGTGGTGAAAACATCGTTGTTAAGCGAGATCGTGTCGACTATGTAGACGTTTCTCCAAAACAAGTTGTGTCGGTGGCGACAGCGTGCATTCCGTTCTTAGAAAACGATGACTCGAACCGTGCGCTTATGGGTGCGAACATGCAACGTCAAGCTGTTCCACTTATGCAGCCAGAGGCACCGATCGTCGGTACAGGAATGGAATATGTCGCAGCGAAAGATTCCGGAGCAGCAGTTATTTGTAAGCATCGCGGAATTGTTGAGCGAGTTGAAGCGAAAGAAATTTGGGTACGCCGTTTAATCGAAGTCGATGGGAAAGAAGTCAAAGGTGACTTAGATAAATATCGTCTGTTGAAGTTTGTTCGTTCAAACCAAGGAACGTGCTACAATCAACGCCCGATCGTTAAGGCAGGAGATATCGTTGAGAAGGGTGAAATTTTAGCCGACGGTCCATCGATGGAAAAAGGTGAGTTAGCGCTTGGTCGCAATGTGCTTGTTGCGTTTATGACGTGGGATGGATACAACTACGAAGATGCGATTATTATGAGCGAGCGTCTCGTTAAAGACGATGTATATACGTCGATTCATATTGAGGAATACGAATCTGAAGCGCGCGATACGAAGCTCGGTCCAGAGGAAATTACGCGTGATATTCCGAACGTCGGTGAAGATGCGCTTCGCAATCTAGATGAGCGTGGGATTGTGCGCATCGGTGCAGAAGTAAAAGATGGCGACTTGCTCGTTGGAAAAGTAACACCAAAAGGGGTTACGGAATTAACAGCTGAAGAACGATTACTTCATGCGATTTTCGGTGAGAAGGCACGTGAAGTTCGAGATACGTCTTTACGCGTACCGCACGGTGGAGGCGGAATCGTTCTTGATGTCAAAGTGTTTACTCGCGAAGATGGCGATGAGTTGCCACCGGGCGTGAATCAGCTTGTTCGTGTGTATATTGTACAAAAACGGAAAAATTCTGAAGGTGACAAAATGGCAGGTCGCCACGGAAATAAAGGTGTTATTTCGCGCATTTTACCTGAGGAAGACATGCCGTTTTTACCAGATGGTACACCGGTTGATATCATGTTGAACCCGCTAGGCGTACCTTCGCGTATGAATATCGGGCAAGTGCTCGAGTTGCATCTCGGAATGGCGGCGAGAAAGCTAGGTCTTCATGTCGCTTCACCTGTATTTGACGGTGCTCGTGAAGAAGATGTATGGGCAACGTTAGAAGAGGCAGGAATGGCGCGCGATGCGAAAACAGTTTTATATGACGGACGCACAGGAGAGCCGTTTGATAATCGTGTTTCTGTCGGTATTATGTATATGATTAAGCTCGCGCACATGGTTGACGATAAGTTACATGCTCGCTCGACAGGTCCATATTCACTTGTTACGCAACAACCGCTCGGCGGAAAAGCGCAGTTTGGTGGTCAGCGTTTCGGTGAGATGGAAGTATGGGCGCTTGAAGCATACGGTGCAGCTTACACGTTGCAAGAAATTTTAACTGTCAAATCAGACGACGTCGTTGGTCGTGTGAAAACGTACGAAGCGATCGTGAAAGGCGAAAACGTTCCAGAACCAGGCGTTCCTGAATCTTTCAAAGTATTAATTAAAGAGCTACAAAGCTTAGGTATGGACGTAACAGTGTTATCAAGCGATGAAAAAGAAATTAGCATGGAAAACTTCGGGGAAGATGATGACGTTCAACCAGTTGACATCATCCCACCTACAGATGAGTCAGCCAAAGAAGATGAAGGCGTTGTTGTAAAAGAGTAGCGTTTAGACATAAGGGTAAAACCTGGATATTAAAAGGGAGGTAGGCCCCTTGTTAGATGTAAATAAGTTTGAATATATGAAGATCGGACTCGCTTCACCCGAGAAAATTCGTTCTTGGTCGTATGGTGAAGTTAAAAAACCAGAAACGATTAACTATCGGACATTAAAACCAGAAAAAGATGGTCTGTTTTGCGAACGCATTTTTGGTCCAACAAAAGACTGGGAATGTCATTGTGGAAAATATAAGCGCGTTCGTTATAAAGGTGTCGTTTGTGACCGATGCGGTGTTGAAGTCACACGTGCAAAAGTTCGCCGTGAGCGCATGGGTCATATTGAACTAGCAGCCCCTGTTTCACATATTTGGTACTTTAAAGGAATTCCTAGCCGCATGGGACTTGTCTTAGACATGTCCCCTCGTGCGCTAGAAGAAGTCATTTACTTTGCATCTTACGTCGTGACGGATTCGGGCGATACGCCATTAGAAAAGAAACAACTGCTTTCTGAAAAAGAGTATCGCGCATATCGCGAGAAGTACGGAAATTCATTCCAAGCTTCAATGGGTGCAGAGGCGATTAAAAAACTGTTACAAGATATCGATCTTGAAAAAGAAGTAGAGACGTTAAAAGAAGAACTAAAGACAGCACAAGGACAACGTCGTGCTCGCACGATTAAACGTCTTGAAGTGCTCGAAGCGTTCCGTAACTCTGGTAACGACCCATCGTGGATGGTATTAGATGTGCTTCCGGTCATCCCGCCGGAGTTGCGTCCGATGGTACAGTTAGACGGTGGACGTTTTGCGACATCTGACTTAAACGACTTATATCGTCGAGTCATTAACCGAAACAACCGCTTAAAACGTCTATTAGACCTTGGAGCGCCGAACATTATTGTTCAAAACGAAAAACGAATGCTTCAAGAAGCGGTTGATGCGCTAATTGATAACGGTCGTCGTGGCCGTCCGGTCACAGGACCAGGAAATCGTCCACTTAAATCGCTTTCCCATATGTTAAAAGGAAAGCAAGGTCGTTTCCGTCAAAACTTGCTCGGTAAGCGCGTTGACTATTCTGGTCGTTCCGTTATCGTCGTCGGCCCGAACTTAAAGATGTATCAATGCGGCTTGCCAAAAGAAATGGCGCTTGAATTGTTTAAGCCGTTTGTTATGAAAGAATTAGTGGAACGTGGCTTAGCGCACAACATTAAAAGTGCGAAGCGGAAAATTGAGCGCGTGCACCCAGAAGTTTGGGATGTTTTAGAGTCTGTCATTAAAGAACACCCAGTGCTATTAAACCGTGCACCAACGCTTCACCGTCTTGGCATTCAAGCGTTTGAGCCGACGCTTGTAGAAGGTCGTGCAATCCGCTTGCATCCGCTTGTATGTACTGCCTATAACGCAGACTTTGACGGCGACCAAATGGCTGTGCACGTACCGCTTTCGGCAGAGGCACAAGCTGAGGCGCGTCTACTCATGCTTGCGGCGCAAAATATTTTAAACCCGAAAGACGGAAAACCAGTTGTTACTCCTTCACAAGACATGGTTTTAGGAAACTACTATTTAACGATGGAACGTGAAGGTGCAGTCGGTGAAGGAATGGTGTTTAAAGATACTGATGAGGCGTTGCTGGCTTACCATAACGGTTATGTTCACCTGCATACACGTATTGCAGTCCATGCAGGTTCGCTGAAAAACGAAACGTTTACAGAAGAGCAAAATAATAAATTGCTTGTAACGACTGTCGGAAAGTTAATCTTCAATGAAATTTTGCCGAAGTCATTCCCATACATTAATGAACCGACGCAAGAAAACATTGAAGAACGAACACCGGATAAATATTTCCTTGATAAAGGTGTGAACGTGAAAGAAGAAATTCGTAAACGCGAACTCGTTCCGCCGTTTAAGAAGAAAATTCTTGGTAACATCATTGCGGAAGTGTTTAAACGTTTCAAAATTACAGAAACGTCTAAAATGCTTGACCGTATGAAAGACCTTGGCTTTAAATACTCAACAAAAGCAGGTATCACAATCGGTGTAGCTGACATTGTTGTCTTGCCGGAAAAACAAGAAATTTTAGAAGAAGCGCAAGCGAAAGTTGATACGGTATTAAAACAATTTAGACGCGGTTTAATTACGGATGAAGAGCGTTATGAACGTGTCATTTCAATTTGGAGTGCGGCAAAAGATAAAATTCAAGGCCGCTTAATGGAGTCGCTTGATAAACGAAATCCAATTTTCATGATGAGTGACTCAGGAGCCCGCGGTAACGCATCGAACTTTACGCAGCTTGCAGGTATGCGCGGATTAATGGCGAACCCAGCAGGACGTATTATCGAGCTTCCGATTAAATCTTCGTTCCGTGAAGGATTAACGGTACTTGAGTACTTTATTTCGACTCACGGAGCGCGTAAAGGTCTTGCTGATACAGCGTTAAAAACAGCTGACTCTGGTTATTTAACACGTCGTCTCGTCGACGTTGCACAAGACGTCATTATTCGTGAAGACGATTGCGGTACAGACCGCGGTACGTTAATTCGTGCGTTAAAAGACGGCACAGAAGTGATTGTGAAGCTTGAAGAGCGTCTCGTTGGACGTTACGCACGCAAAACGGTGAAACATCCGGAAACAGGCGAAGTGCTTGTGCGTGAAAATGAAATGATTACAGAAGATATCGCAAATGCTATTGTAAAAGCTGGCATTGAAGAAGTGTGGATTCGTTCGGCATTTACATGTAATACACGTCATGGTGTATGTAAAAAATGTTACGGACGCAACTTGGCAACTGGTGCAGAAGTGGAAGTTGGTGAAGCGGTTGGCATTATCGCAGCACAATCGATCGGTGAGCCGGGTACACAGCTGACAATGCGCACGTTCCACACAGGTGGGGTAGCAGGAGACGATATTACACAAGGTTTACCGCGCGTACAAGAATTGTTCGAGGCGCGTAATCCGAAAGGGCAAGCGGTCATTTCGGAAATTGATGGCGTTGTTGTGGCCGTTAATGAAACGCGTGATCGTCAACGTGAGATCGTCATTCAAGGCGAAGTCGAGACGCGTACGTATACAGCCCCTTATAGCGCACGTCTCAAAGTACAAGAAGGACAGAAGGTTGAACGCGGTCAAGAACTAACAGAAGGTTCTATTGACCCGAAAGAACTATTGAGAGTCAAAGATATGAATGCTGTTCAAGAGTACTTGTTGCGCGAAGTGCAAAAAGTATACCGCATGCAAGGGGTAGAAATTAGCGATAAACATATCGAAGTGATGGTTCGCCAAATGCTTCGAAAAGTTCGCGTCATTGACGCAGGGGATACGGACTTGTTGCCAGGAACGTTGCTTGACATCCATCAATTTACGGATGCGAATGCGAAAGTGTTGATGGAAGGGAAACGTCCAGCAACAGCTCGTCCAGTATTGCTTGGAATTACGAAAGCGTCGCTTGAAACAGACTCGTTCTTGTCTGCGGCATCATTCCAAGAAACGACACGCGTCTTAACGGATGCGGCGATCAAAGGAAAACGCGACGAATTGCTTGGATTAAAAGAGAATGTCATTATTGGTAAACTTGTTCCAGCAGGAACAGGAATGGCACGCTATCGCAAAGTAAAACCGGTCATTAAAACAACAAAAGATGAAGATGCTGTGACAACAAAATAACGGTCAACCTATTGCTAGCATCATCCGCTAGCAATAGGTTAAAAAAATATATTTGACATAGCTCTCAAAAAGTGATAGCATAATAAAGGTGTTCCGAAAACCTGTCACTTTGGAGGATGTGTTACATGTCTTATGAAAAAGTCGCACAGGCTAAACAAATTATTGTAGGAACAAAACAAACAGTACGAGCTCTGAAAGATGGAAAGGTACATGAACTTGTGATCGCAGAAGATGCGGATAAAGCGATCATTGACAAAGTGATCGAAGCTGCGAATGTAGCGAATGTGCCTGTTTATAAAGTCGACTCGATGAAAAAGCTCGGAAAAGCATGCAAAATCGATGTAGGAGCAGCGGCTGTTGCAATCATTCGTTAAAAACTGTTTTTGTGGGTTTACTACAAAAACTTTGTTTTTGCATAAAAATGAGCCACCTGGATGTGTGGGCTTGAATTTAATTGTGAAGGGAGGAAACTTACCATGCCTACAATTAACCAGCTTGTACGCAAAGGTCGTACAAAAAAGGTAGTGAAATCTAAATCACCTGCGTTAAATAAAGGGTATAACAGCTTCAAAAAAGTTCAAACAACTGTTTACTCTCCGCAAAAACGTGGAGTATGTACACGTGTAGGTACAATGACACCAAAGAAGCCAAACTCTGCGCTTCGTAAATATGCCCGTGTACGTTTATCTAACGGTATCGAGGTAACTGCTTACATCCCAGGTATCGGTCATAACTTACAAGAACACAGCGTTGTATTAATTCGCGGTGGACGTGTAAAAGACTTACCAGGGGTACGTTACCACATCGTTCGCGGTGCTTTAGATACTGCAGGTGTAGCGAACCGTATGCAAGGTCGTTCAAAATACGGTGCGAAAAAACCAAAAGCAGCTAAGAAATAACATGCATCATTTTTCGCTGATTTTTACTGAAAGGAGGAAAAACTATGCCACGTAAAGGTCCGGTTCCTAAACGAGATGTGTTACCAGATCCAATTTACAATTCAAAGCTAGTTACACGTTTAATCAATAAAATTATGATTGACGGTAAAAGAGGTAAAGCGCAAAAAATTCTTTACACAGCGTTCGATATCATTCGTGAGCGCACAGGTAAAGATCCAATGGAAGTGTTTGAGCAAGCGTTGAAAAACGTTATGCCAGTTCTTGAAGTTCGCGCGCGCCGTGTTGGTGGTGCAAACTATCAAGTTCCTGTTGAGGTGCGCCCAGAGCGCCGTACAACATTAGGTCTTCGCTGGATCGTTAACTACGCTCGTCTTCGTGGAGAAAAAACGATGGAAGAGCGTTTAGCGAATGAAATCATGGATGCTGCAAACAACACAGGTGCAGCTGTGAAAAAACGCGAAGATACACACAAAATGGCAGAAGCAAACAAAGCGTTTGCACACTATCGTTGGTAATTTTTTGTTAAATTAAGAATAGGTGAGAGCGATGCGGTTGAAACTAAAAAAGCATGCCCATCGCTCATTCGCCTATATTCCTATATGTAAATTAAATTACGATACTTCATTATAAGGAAGGAGAAAAAATCCATATGGCAAGACAGTTCTCCTTAGAAAACACTCGCAATATTGGAATCATGGCCCATATTGACGCCGGTAAAACAACAACGACAGAGCGTATCCTTTTCTATACAGGACGCGTTCATAAAATCGGTGAAGTTCATGAGGGCGCAGCAACGATGGACTGGATGGAGCAAGAACAAGAACGCGGAATTACAATTACGTCTGCGGCAACAACAGCTCAATGGAAAGGCCATCGCATTAACATCATCGATACACCTGGACACGTCGACTTCACGGTAGAAGTTGAGCGTTCATTGCGTGTATTAGACGGTGCAGTCGCGGTATTAGACGCACAATCAGGCGTAGAGCCGCAAACAGAAACAGTATGGCGCCAAGCGACTACATACGGCGTACCACGTATCGTTTTCGTCAACAAAATGGACAAGATTGGCGCAGATTTCTTATACTCTGTTAAAACGCTTCATGAACGTTTGCAAGCGAATGCGCACCCTGTTCAATTGCCGATTGGAGCGGAAGATCAATTCACAGGTATTATCGACCTTGTTGAAATGTGCGCATATCATTATCACGATGAATTAGGAAAAAATATCGAGCGCATCGAGATTCCTGAAGACTATCGTGATATGGCAGAAGAATATCGCGGTAAGTTAATCGAAGCGGTTGCAGAGCTTGATGAAGAATTAATGGTGAAATATTTAGAAGGGGAAGAAATTACGAATGAAGAATTAAAAGCTGCAATTCGTAAAGCGACAGTTTCTGTGCAATTCTTCCCTGTATTCTGTGGTTCTGCATTCAAAAACAAAGGTGTTCAATTAATGCTTGACGGAGTTGTTGACTATTTACCATCTCCAGTCGACATTCCTGCGATCAAAGGAACTGTTCCTGATACAGAAGAAGAAACAGTTCGTGAAGCGCGCGATGATGCTCCGTTTGCAGCGTTAGCGTTCAAAATTATGACAGACCCTTACGTTGGTAAGTTGACGTTCTTCCGCGTATACTCAGGTACATTAAACTCTGGTTCTTACGTGTTGAACTCAACAAAACGTAAGCGCGAACGTATCGGTCGTATTCTACAAATGCACGCAAACCACCGCGAAGAAATTGCACAAGTTTACGCGGGTGACATTGCGGCAGCTGTAGGTTTAAAAGATACAACAACTGGTGATACTTTGTGTGATGAAAAAGACCCAGTAATCTTGGAGTCTATGCAATTCCCAGAACCAGTTATTCAAATCGCGATTGAACCGAAGTCAAAAGCTGACCAAGATAAGATGAGCACAGCGTTACAAAAACTTCAGGAGGAAGACCCAACATTCCGTGCGTGGACAGACCAAGAAACAGGTCAAACAATTATCGCTGGTATGGGTGAGCTTCACCTTGATATTATCGTTGACCGTATGCGTCGCGAATTCAAAGTCGAAGCAAACGTTGGTGCTCCGCAAGTTGCGTACCGCGAAACATTCCGTAAGTCTGCACAAGTTGAAGGTAAATTTGTGCGCCAGTCTGGTGGTCGCGGTCAATATGGTCACGTTTGGATCGAGTTCTCGCCGAACGAAGAAGGAAAAGGCTTCGAGTTCGAAAATGCGATCGTTGGTGGGGTTGTTCCGAAAGAATATATCCCTGCAATTCAAGCGGGTCTTGAAGATGCTATGCAAAATGGTGTCCTTGCTGGATATCCGGTTGTCGACATTAAAGCGAAGCTATTCGACGGTTCTTACCACGATGTTGACTCAAGCGAAATGGCGTTCAAAATCGCTGCTTCAATGGCGTTGAAAAACGCAGCAGCAAAATGTGACCCTGTATTGCTTGAGCCTATCATGAAAGTAGAAGTCATCGTCCCTGAAGAATATTTAGGTGACATTATGGGTGACATCACTTCTCGTCGCGGTCGCGTCGAAGGTATGGAAGCTCGTGGTAACGCACAAGTTGTGCGCGCAATGGTTCCACTTTCTGAGATGTTTGGATACGCAACTACATTGCGTTCAAATACACAAGGTCGCGGAACGTTCACAATGGTGTTTGACCATTATGAAGAAGTTCCGAAGAGCATTGCTGAGGAAATCATCAAAAAAAATAAAGGTGAATAATTGATTTTCTAGCATTGTTCAAGTATAAATACTTATGTAAGACTTGGAAGTGGACGTGCTGTGCACTTTCACTTCCGAGCATTCTATACTTATAAAAAAACACTAAGGAGGATATTATAATGGCTAAAGCGAAATTCGAACGCACGAAACCACACGTCAACATTGGTACAATCGGCCACGTTGACCATGGTAAAACAACTTTAACAGCTGCAATCACAACAGTTCTTGCGAAACAAGGTAAAGCAGAAGCGCGCGCGTATGATCAAATCGACGCTGCTCCAGAAGAGCGCGAGCGCGGAATTACAATCTCAACTGCACACGTTGAGTATGAAACTGACAACCGTCACTATGCACACGTTGACTGCCCAGGTCACGCTGACTACGTGAAAAACATGATCACAGGTGCTGCGCAAATGGACGGCGCGATCCTTGTTGTATCTGCTGCTGACGGTCCAATGCCACAAACTCGTGAGCACATTCTTCTTTCTCGCCAAGTAGGCGTACCTTACATCGTTGTATTCTTAAACAAATGCGATATGGTAGACGACGAAGAACTTTTAGAACTTGTTGAAATGGAAGTTCGCGATCTATTATCTGAATACGACTTCCCTGGAGACGAAGTTCCTGTAATTAAAGGTTCTGCGTTAAAAGCACTTGAGGGAGATCCAGCTTGGGAAGAAAAAATCATCGAGCTTATGAACGCTGTTGATGAGTACATCCCAACTCCACAACGCGAAATCGACAAACCATTCATGATGCCAGTTGAGGACGTATTCTCAATCACTGGTCGTGGTACAGTTGCTACAGGTCGCGTTGAGCGCGGTATCTTAAAAGTTGGTGACCAAGTAGAAATCATTGGTCTTTCTGAAGAGCCAAAAGCAACAACTGTTACAGGTGTTGAAATGTTCCGTAAGCTTCTTGACCAAGCTGAAGCTGGTGACAACATCGGTGCGCTTCTTCGCGGTGTTTCTCGTGACGAAGTACAACGTGGTCAAGTATTAGCGAAACCAGGAACAATCACTCCACACACAAAATTTAAAGCGCAAGTTTACGTATTAACAAAAGAAGAAGGTGGACGTCATACTCCATTCTTCTCTAACTACCGTCCACAGTTCTACTTCCGTACAACGGACGTAACAGGTATCATCCAACTTCCAGAAGGCGTTGAGATGGTTATGCCTGGAGACAACATCGAAATGACAGTAGAATTAATCGCTCCAATCGCGATCGAAGAAGGTACAAAATTCTCGATCCGCGAAGGTGGACGTACAGTAGGTGCAGGTTCTGTATCTGAAATCATCGAGTAATCGATAAACGTGGTCTAGCGATAAGCTAGACCACTTATTTTTTTGTTCCATTGAAAATGGGTCGTGAAATATGTATAATGGGAAAGGCAGTTTGTTGAGAAAAGAAATAAAAAGCTTGCATTGGGCATGAATTTTATATATAATAATAAACGTTGGTCTTTGACTGCGATGAAGTGGAAGGTTGCTGACACACCCGGCCGCTTTGCCATGGCGAGTGTGAAGGAAATTTCCATGGAGAATGTCTATTTTGAAAATAGGCGAAGAAGGAGGGAAAATAATGGCAAAAGAAAAAATTCGTATTCGTTTAAAAGCGTATGATCATCGAATTCTTGATCAATCTGCTGAGAAAATTGTGGAAACTGCAAAGCGTTCAGGCGCAACTGTATCTGGACCGATTCCGTTACCAACTGAAAAAACGGTGTACACGATCTTACGTGCGGTTCATAAATACAAAGATTCTCGTGAACAATTCGAAATGCGCACACATAAACGCTTAATTGACATCGTCAATCCGACTCCACAAACAGTAGATTCTTTAATGCGTTTAGACTTACCATCTGGTGTCGATATTGAAATCAAGTTGTAATTGCGATATAGGAGGTGTGAAAGATGAAAGGAATCTTAGGAAGAAAAATCGGCATGACTCAAGTGTTCGCTGAAAACGGAGATCTTATTCCTGTAACGGTCATTCAAGCTACTCCAAACGTAGTTCTTCAAAAGAAAACAGTTGAAAACGACGGTTACGAAGCGATTCAATTAGGTTTTGAAGATTTGCGTGAGAAGTTAGCGAACAAGCCACAAAAAGGTCATGCTGCGAAGGCAAACACCACACCTAAGCGCTTCATTCGTGAAATTCGTGGTGTGAACCTTGCAGAATATGAAGTAGGTCAAGAAGTAAAAGTGGACATTTTTAACGAGGGTGAAATCGTTGACGTAACTGGCACGTCAAAAGGTAAAGGTTTCCAAGGTGTAATTAAACGCCATGGACAATCTCGCGGACCAATGGCTCACGGTTCTCGTTACCATCGTCGTCCTGGTTCAATGGGTCCAATCGCTCCAAACCGTGTATTCAAATCAAAAGAGCTTCCAGGTCGCATGGGTGGCGAGCGTGTAACAGTACAAAACTTAAAAGTTGTGAAAGTAGACCCAGAACGCAACTTAATCTTAATTAAAGGAAACGTACCAGGTCCAAACAAAGGGCTTGTTATTATTAAAAGCGCGGTTAAAGCGAAATAATTTCTTTAAGAAAGGAGGAAATACCCAATGCCAAAAGTAGCATTGTATAACCAAAACGGAGAAAACATCGGTGAAATCGAATTAAACGATGCCGTATTTGGTGTTGAACCGAACAAAAGTGTGTTATTTGAAGCGGTAATTATGCAACGTGCTTCCTTGCGTCAAGGAACTCATAAAACAAAAAATCGTGCAGAAGTAAGCGGCGGTGGTCGTAAACCATGGCGCCAAAAAGGTACTGGACGTGCTCGCCAAGGATCGATTCGTTCTCCACAATGGCGTGGCGGTGGTGTTGTATTCGGTCCAGTTCCACGCAGCTACAGCTACAAACTTCCGAAAAAAGTTCGTCGCTTAGCAATTAAATCAGCATTATCTTCAAAAGTGCTTGAAAATAACATCGTTGTATTAGACAATTTAGTACTTGAAGCACCAAAAACAAAAGAAATGGTTAAAATTTTAAACAACCTTTCTGTTGATCGCAAAGCGTTAATCGTAACAGCAGATGCGAATGAGAACGTCATTCTTTCAGCTCGCAACATTCCAGGAGTGACAGTTGTGACAGCAAGCGGAATTAACGTTCTTGATGTACTCAACCACGACAAGCTTGTCATTACAAAAGCTGCCGTGGAAAAAGTAGAGGAGGTGCTTGCATAATGAAAGATCCTCGCGATATTATTAAGCGCCCCGTCATTACTGAACGTTCAACAGAGTTAATGGGTGAGAAAAAATATACGTTCGAAGTTGATGTGAAAGCGAATAAAACAGAAGTAAAAGACGCGATCGAAGCGATCTTCGGCGTGAAAGTAGCGAAGGTCAACATTATGAACTATAAAGGAAAGTTCAAACGTGTTGGTCGTTATAGCGGATTAACAAACCGCCGCCGCAAAGCGATTGTTACGTTAACGCCGGACAGCAAAGAAATCGAGCTATTTGAAGTATAAGTTTAAAAGTGAAGGAGGGAAACGGACATGGCGATTAAAAAATATAAGCCAACGTCTAACGGTCGTCGTGGTATGACGGTTTTAGACTTCTCTGAGCTTACAACAGATAAGCCGGAAAAATCGTTGCTTGCGCCTTTAAAGAAAAAAGGTGGTCGTAACAACCAAGGTAAATTAACTGTTCGTCACCAAGGTGGCGGTCATAAACGTCAATATCGTATTATTGACTTCAAACGCGATAAAGATGGCATTCCAGGACGCGTTGCTACAATTGAGTACGATCCAAACCGTTCTGCGAACATCGCTTTAATTCATTACGCTGATGGTGAAAAACGTTACATCATCGCACCGAAAAACTTACAAGTTGGCATGGAAGTTATGTCAGGTCCAGATGCGGACATTAAAGTAGGTAACGCATTACCTTTAGCAAACATTCCAGTCGGTACAGTTATTCATAATATCGAATTAAAACCTGGTAAAGGCGGACAATTAGTACGCGCTGCAGGTACATCTGCACAAGTGCTTGGTAAAGAAGGTAAATACGTACTTGTTCGTTTATCTTCAGGTGAAGTTCGTATGATTTTGGCAACTTGCCGCGCGACAGTCGGTCAAGTTGGTAACGAACAACATGAGCTTGTGAACATCGGTAAAGCTGGACGCGCTCGTTGGTTAGGCATTCGTCCAACAGTTCGCGGTTCTGTTATGAACCCTGTTGATCACCCACATGGTGGTGGTGAAGGTAAAGCACCAATCGGACGTAAGTCTCCAATGACTCCATGGGGTAAACCAACGCTTGGATTCAAAACGCGTAAGAAGAAAAATAAATCCGATAAATTTATCGTACGTCGTCGTAAAAAATAACGGGGTTGAGCTACGGTTCAAAAGAACCGTAGAGCAATCACGAAAGGAGGTTCACTTATGGGTCGCAGCTTGAAAAAAGGTCCTTTTTGTGATGATCATTTAATGAAAAAAATCGAGAAATTGAATGAAACTGGACAAAAACAAGTGATCAAAACATGGTCTCGTCGTTCAACAATTTTCCCACAATTCATTGGTCACACAATCGCTGTTTACGATGGTCGTAAACACGTTCCAGTTTACATCACAGAGGACATGGTCGGTCATAAGCTCGGTGAGTTCGCGCCAACGCGCACATACAAAGGTCACGCTGCTGATGACAAGAAAACAAAACGTTAATATGAGAGGAGGCTTCATTTATGCAAGCTAAAGCTGTTGCTAGAACGGTTCGAATTGCTCCTCGTAAAGCTCGTTTAGTTATTGATTTAATTCGAGGAAAGCAAGTGAGTGAAGCAGTTGCGATTCTTCGCCATACGCCAAAAGCTGCTTCTCCAATTATCGAGAAAGTATTAAAATCTGCAGTCGCAAACGCAGAGCATAACTATGACATGGACGTTAACAAGCTCGTTGTTACGGAAGCTTATGTGAACGAAGGACCAACATTGAAACGTTTCCGTCCTCGTGCACAAGGTCGTGCGAGCGCAATTAACAAACGCACAAGCCATATCACGATCGTCGTTTCAGAAAAGAAGGAGGGATAATCAGTGGGTCAAAAGGTAAATCCAATCGGTCTTCGCATCGGTATTATCCGTGATTGGGAATCAAGATGGTACGCTGAAAAAGATTACGCGGATCTTTTACACGAAGATCTTAAAATTCGCGAATACCTCACAAAGCGCTTAAGCGATGCAGCTGTTTCTCGCATTGAGATCGAGCGTGCAGCAAACCGTGTAAATATCACAATCCATACAGCGAAACCAGGAATGGTTATCGGTAAAGGTGGATCTGAAGTTGAAGCGCTTCGTAAAGCGTTAAATGAATTAACTGGCAAACGCGTTCATATTAACATCGTTGAAATCAAAAAGCCAGACTTAGAAGCAAAACTTGTTGCGGAAAATATCGCGCGTCAAATTGAAAACCGCGTATCATTCCGTCGTGCGCAAAAACAAGCAATTCAACGTACAATGCGCGCAGGTGCAAAAGGAATTAAAACAATGGTATCTGGTCGTTTAGGTGGAGCAGATATCGCTCGCTCAGAACATTACAGCGAAGGAACAGTTCCACTTCATACTCTTCGCGCTGACATCGACTACGCGACAGCGGAAGCGGACACAACTTACGGAAAAATCGGCGTGAAAGTATGGATTTATCGTGGAGAGGTCCTTCCTACGAAAAAGAAAACTGAGGAAGGAGGAAATTAATCATGTTAATGCCAAAACGCGTAAAATATCGTCGTGAACATCGCGGTCGCATGAAAGGTCGCGCGAAAGGCGGTACAGAAGTACATTTTGGTGAATACGGATTACAAGCGTTAGAGCCAGCATGGATCACAAACCGTCAAATCGAGGCTGCTCGTCGTGCGATGACTCGTTACATGAGACGTGGCGGTAAAGTATGGATTAAAATTTTCCCTTCAAAACCATATACAGCGAAACCACTTGAAGTGCGCATGGGTTCCGGTAAAGGTGCTCCAGAAGGTTGGGTAGCTGTTGTGAAACCTGGTAAAGTTATGTTTGAAATCGCGGGAGTTTCTGAAGAAGTAGCTCGTGAAGCGTTGCGCCTTGCTTCTCACAAACTTCCAATCAAATGCAAATTCGTAAAACGTGAAGAAATTGGTGGTGAATCAAATGAAAGCTAAAGAAATTCGTGAACTTACCACTGCCGAGATTGAACAAAAAATTAAAGCGTTGAAAGAAGAGTTATTCAACCTTCGCTTCCAATTGGCAACAGGTCAATTAGAGAATACAGCTCGTATTCGTGAAGTACGCAAAGCGATTGCACGTATGAAAACTGTGATTCGCGAAAGAGAGATCGCTGCTAATAAATAATTGATATCGAGAGGAGGTTCGCACAATGAGTGAACGCAACAATCGTAAAGTTCTCGTCGGCCGTGTTGTTTCCGATAAAATGGATAAAACAATTACGGTTCTTGTAGAAACTTATAAAAAGCATCCTCTTTACGGCAAGCGCGTAAAGTATTCGAAAAAATATAAAGCACATGACGAAAACAACGTAGCAAAAGTGGGCGACATCGTAAAAATTATGGAAACACGTCCTCTTTCTGCGACAAAACGTTTCCGTCTTGTTGAAGTAGTTGAAAAAGCTGTTATCGTTTAATTAATATTGTTCGGGATGATGGATACAAATCCGAAAGGAGGTTTCGTCAATGATTCAACAAGAAACTCGTATGAAAGTTGCTGATAACTCTGGTGCACGTGAAGTGCTTGTCATTAAAGTGCTAGGTGGTTCTGGTCGTCGTTATGCAAACGTTGGCGACATCGTTGTGGTGACAGTTAAAGATGCAACACCAGGTGGCGTTGTTAAAAAAGGTCAAGTTGCTAAAGCGGTTGTCGTTCGTACAAAACGTGGCGTACGCCGTGCAGACGGTTCTTACATCCGCTTTGATGAAAATGCTTGCGTAATCATTCGTGATGACAAGAGCCCACGTGGTACACGTATTTTCGGACCAGTTGCTCGTGAATTACGTGAAAAAGACTTTATGAAAATCGTTTCTTTAGCTCCAGAAGTGATTTAATGAAAAGGAAAAGCCTTTTAAGGAGGTGCGATTCAGATGCATGTAAAAAAAGGTGATAAAGTACAAGTGATCTCTGGTAAAGATAAAGGAAAACAAGGCGTTATTCTTGCTGCGTTTCCAAAGAAAAACCGAGTGCTTGTTGAAGGTGTAAACATCGTGAAAAAACACGTAAAACCTTCTCAAGCAAATCCACAAGGCGGCATCATCAGCCAAGAGGCGCCAATCCACGTATCAAACGTAATGCCTCTTGATCCAAAAACAGGATTACCAACTCGTGTTGGATACAAAGTAGTTGACGGTAAAAAAGTTCGCTATGCGAAACGTTCTGGTGAAATTTTAGACAAATAATGAAGTGATTGAGGAAGGGAGGTACTCAAATGAACCGCCTTAAAGAAAAGTATTTGAAAGAAGTTGTTCCTGCTCTTATGAGCAAGTTTAACTATAAATCTGTGATGCAAGTTCCGAAAATCGAAAAAATCGTCATCAACATGGGTGTTGGTGATGCGGTACAAAACGCAAAAGCGTTAGATAACGCAGTAGAAGAACTCGCGTTAATTTCTGGTCAAAAACCAGTTGTTACACGTGCGAAGAAATCAATCGCTGGCTTCCGCCTTCGTGAAGGAATGCCAATCGGTGCGAAAGTAACGCTTCGCGGTGAGCGTATGTACGAGTTCTTTGATAAGCTCGTTTCCGTTTCTTTACCGCGTGTTCGCGACTTCCGTGGCGTTTCTAAAAAATCGTTCGACGGACGCGGAAACTATACATTAGGTGTAAAAGAACAATTAATTTTCCCTGAAATTGATTACGATAAAGTAAACAAAGTTCGTGGTATGGATATCGTGATCGTTACAACTGCGAAAACAGACGAGGAAGCTCGTGAATTGCTTACATTGCTCGGTATGCCATTCCAAAAATAATCATTCCCATTCGTAAAAAGAGGGAGGCGAAAACGTGGCTAAAAAATCAATGATCGCGAAACAAAAACGCACACCAAAGTTTAAAGTGCAAGCGTACACTCGTTGTGAGCGTTGTGGACGTCCGCACTCTGTATATCGCAAATTTAAACTTTGCCGTATTTGTTTCCGTGAATTAGCATATAAAGGTCAAATTCCTGGTGTGAAAAAAGCAAGCTGGTAATAAACCCATGAGTTGGGAAGGAGGTAAAACATAATGGTGATGACAGATCCAATTGCAGATATGCTTACTCGCATTCGTAATGCGAACATGGTGCGTCACGAGAAACTTGAAGTTCCTGCTTCAAAAATTAAAAAGGAAATCGCTGAAATTTTAAAGCGTGAAGGTTTCATTCGTGATGTCGAATACATTGAAGATAACAAACAAGGTATTCTTCGTATTTTCTTAAAGTACGGTCCAAATAACGAGCGTGTAATTACAGGCCTTAAACGTATTAGTAAACCTGGTTTACGCGTATATGCAAAAGCTGACGAAGTACCACGCGTATTAAACGGTTTAGGAATCGCAATTCTTTCAACATCCCAAGGTATTTTAACTGACAAAGAAGCACGTCAAAAACGTACTGGCGGCGAAGTGTTAGCATACATTTGGTAATTATTTTGCAACGAATGGAGGTGTAGTACATGTCACGTGTTGGTAAAAAACCATTGGAAATTCCAGCTGGTGTTACAGTTACATTAGACGGTAACACAGTTACTGTAAAAGGTCCGAAAGGTGAACTTACTCGTACGTTCCATCCAGATATGGTCATTAAAGTAGAAGGTAATGTTTTAACAGTTGAGCGTCCAAGCGATGAGAAGCATCATCGTGCGCTTCACGGAACGACTCGCAGCTTGCTCGCAAACATGGTTGAAGGTGTTTCAAAAGGCTATGAGCGTGCACTTGAACTTATCGGTGTCGGTTACCGTGCAACAAAACAAGGCAAAAAGCTTGTATTAAGCGTTGGATACTCTCATCCTGTTGAAATCGAGCCTGAAGAAGGACTTGAAATCGAAGTTCCTTCACAAACAAAAATTATCGTTAAAGGTGCGGACAAACAACGTGTTGGTGAATTAGCAGCAAACATTCGTGCCGTTCGTTCACCAGAACCTTACAAAGGAAAAGGTATTCGTTACGAAGGCGAAGTTGTGCGTCGTAAAGAAGGTAAAACAGGTAAGAAATAATGCTGCTTAGGTAAATGAAAGGAGTGACACGAATGATCACTAAGCTTGATAAAAATGCAGTTCGCAAACAAAGACACGCTCGTGTTCGTCGTAAAGTAGTAGGAACTGCGGAACGTCCACGCTTAAATGTGTTCCGTTCAAACAAACACATTTACGCGCAAATTATCGACGATATGAAAGCAGTGACGCTTGTTAGCGCGTCAACTTTAGATAAAGAATTCGACTTAGAATCAACAGGCAATGTTGAAGCAGCTCAAAAAGTGGGCGAGTTAATTGCTAAACGTGCACTTGAAAAAGGCATTACATCGGTTGTATTTGACCGTGGCGGATATTTATATCATGGACGTGTTAAAGCACTTGCAGACGCTGCTCGTGAAGCTGGATTACAATTCTAATTAAGAAGGAGGGACAGAGATGCGTCGCATTGATCCAAATAAACTTGAACTAGAAGAACGCGTTGTTGCCGTTAACCGCGTAGCTAAAGTAGTAAAAGGTGGACGTCGTTTCCGTTTCGCTGCGTTAGTCGTTGTTGGTGACAAAAACGGTCATGTCGGATTCGGAACTGGAAAAGCTCAAGAAGTTCCAGATGCAATTCGCAAAGCAATTGAAGATGCGAAGAAAAATTTAATTACTGTACCGATCGTTGGTACAACAATTCCACATGAAGTGATCGGACATTTCGGTGCAGGTCAAATCATTTTAAAACCAGCATCTGAAGGTACAGGAGTTATCGCTGGTGGTCCTGCACGTGCGGTATTAGAGTTAGCAGGTGTTAGCGATATTTTATCGAAGTCAATCGGTTCCAACACACCAATTAACATGGTGCGCGCAACAATCGACGGCTTGAAGCAATTGAAACGTGCCGAAGAGGTAGCGAAATTGCGCGGTAAAACAGTTGAGGAACTGTTAGGATAAGGGAGGGAAAAATGATGGCGAAAAAATTAGCAATTACCCTCACTCGCAGCGTAATCGGTCGTCCGCAAGACCAACGCGTGACGGTTAAAACATTAGGTTTACGAAAATTGCATCAAACAGTTGTTCATAATGACAATCCAGCCATTCGTGGAATGATTAATAAAGTTTCTCACCTTGTAACAGTAAAAGAATTAGAAGAATAAGGAGGTGCCTCGGCATGAAGCTACATGAATTGCAACCAGCACCGGGTTCTCGTAAAGAACGCAACCGTGTTGGTCGTGGTATCGGCTCTGGTAACGGAAAAACTTCTGGTAAAGGACATAAAGGGCAAAACGCTCGCTCTGGCGGCGGTGTACGCATCGGCTTCGAAGGTGGTCAAACACCTTTATTCCGTCGTTTACCAAAACGCGGCTTTACAAACATTCATCGTAAAGAATATGCGATCGTTAACCTTGAAGTGTTAAATCGCTTTGAAGACGGTACGGAAGTCACACCAGAATTATTGCTTGAAACAGGCGTGGTAAGCAAATTAAAAGCAGGCATCAAAGTTCTTGGTGACGGTGAGCTTACGAAAAAATTAACAGTAAAAGCTCATAAATTCTCTGCTTCTGCAAAAGAAGCAATCGAAGCTGCTGGCGGTACAACTGAGGTGATTTAATGTTTCGAACAATCTCCAATTTTATGCGCGTGGGTGATATAAGAAGAAAAATTATGTTCACCCTTCTTATGCTCATTGTATTTCGCATCGGTACGTTTATTCCCGTGCCGGGCGTAAATGCAGATGTGTTAAAAATGCAAGATCAATTCAACGCTTTTGGCGTGTTGAATACGTTCGGTGGCGGCGCTCTACAAAACTTTTCTATTTTTGCGATGGGCGTCATGCCATACATTACGGCATCCATCATCGTACAACTATTGCAGATGGATGTTGTTCCTAAATTTACGGAATGGTCGAAACAAGGAGAAGTGGGCCGCCGTAAACTCGCTCAGTTTACTCGCTATTTCACAATTGTGCTTGGGTTTATCCAAGCGTTCGCTATGTCTTATGGTTTCCATAATATGTCCGGAGGCGTGCTTATTAAAAATCCGGGCATTCCGACATATTTGCTTATTGCGCTCGTTTTAACAGCTGGAACAGCTTTTTTAATGTGGCTCGGTGAGCAAATTACAGCTAAAGGTGTTGGGAACGGGATTTCTGTATTGATTTTTGCAGGAATTGTTTCTGGCATCCCGACAACGCTTAACCAAATTTATGTTCAACAATTTGAAAACGCTGGCGATCAGCTGTTTTTACGCATCGTTACAGTGCTGTTGGTCGCTTTAGCAGTTGTTGCGGTTATCGTTGGTGTCATTTATATGCAACAAGCGTTTCGAAAAATCCCGATTCAGTATGCAAAGCGATTAGAAGGACGTAGTCCAGTAGGTGGTCATTCGACACACATTCCGTTAAAAGTGAATCCGGCAGGTGTCATTCCGGTTATTTTCGCGGTGTCGTTTATTATTACTCCACCGACGATTGCATCGTTTTTCGGCTCGAATGATGTAACATTGTGGATTAAGAAAGTTTTTGACTACACGCAACCAGTTGGTATGATCATATATGTCGCTTTAATTGTTGCCTTTACGTATTTTTATGCGTTTGTTCAAGTCAATCCAGAACAAATGGCGGACAATTTGAAAAAGCAAGGTGGTTACATTCCAGGCATTCGTCCAGGAAAGAACACGCAAGAATTCATTACACGCGTTTTATATCGATTAACTTTCGTCGGAGCTCTATTTTTAGCAGCAATCGCTGTTCTTCCTGTCTTCTTTATCGAGTTCGCTAAACTACCGCCTTCTGCTCAAATTGGAGGAACGAGCTTGCTGATCGTCGTCGGTGTTGCGTTAGAGACGATGAAGCAGCTAGAAAGCCAATTAGTGAAGCGCCATTATAAAGGCTTTATTAAATAAAAAGAGGTGTTGGGAATTTTATTCCCTCTACCTCATATAGAGCTGAGGGGGAGAAATTGATGAATTTAGTATTAATGGGACTGCCGGGCGCTGGAAAAGGGACGCAGGCAGAGAAAATTGTTGAGAAATACAAAATTCCTCACATTTCTACTGGGGATATGTTTCGAGCAGCGATAAAAGAAGGAACAGAGCTCGGTTTACAGGCGAAATCATATATGGATCGCGGCGATCTTGTTCCGGATGAAGTGACGATCGGCATTGTTCGTGAACGATTAAGCAAAGACGATTGCCAAAACGGATTTTTGCTTGATGGATTTCCGCGAACAGTCGCTCAAGCTGAAGCGTTGGAGACTCTTCTTCAACAATTAAATCGTTCCATTGATTATGTGATTAACATTGAGGTGGATAAAAACATTTTAATGGAACGTTTAACGGGCAGACGCATTTGTAAAGAATGTGGCGCAACGTATCATCTCGTGTTCAATCCACCAGCAAAAGCAGGCGTTTGCGATAAATGCGGTGGCGAGTTGTATCAACGTGCGGATGATAACGAAGCGACAGTAGCAAATCGCCTTGAAGTCAATATGAAGCAAGCGCAACCGTTGCTTGATTTTTATGCAGCGAAAGGGTACTTGCGCAATATTAATGGACAACAACATATTGATCAAGTGTTTGCTGACATTTGTGAATTACTTGGGGGCTTAAAATAATGATCATTTGCAAAACCCCACGTGAAATCGAAATTATGCGTGAAGCTGGCCGAATTGTTGCCTTAACCCATCAAGAACTACAAAAATATATTGAGCCAGGCATAACAACGAAAGAGCTCGATCATATTGCTGAAACGTTCATTCGCAAACATGATGCAATTCCTTCGTTTAAAGGATATAATGGATTCCGTGGGAGCATTTGTACATCGGTAAATGAAGAGCTCGTTCACGGTATTCCAGGAGACCGTGTGCTTCGCGAAGGAGATATTATTAGCATCGATATTGGCGCGAAATATAACGGATATCATGGCGATTCGGCTTGGACATATCCAGTCGGAGCCATTTCCGAAGAGGCGAAAAAGCTGTTAGAAGTGACAGAACAGTCATTGTATCGCGGATTGGAAGAAGCGAAACCTGGCGCACGGTTAACGAACATTTCTCATGCGATCCAAACGTACGTTGAGGCGCATAACTTTTCTGTTGTGCGTGAGTATGTTGGACATGGAATTGGTCAAGACTTACATGAAGATCCGCAAATCCCACATTACGGTCCGCCAAATAAAGGGCCGCGGTTAAAGCCAGGCATGGTTCTATGCATTGAACCGATGGTGAATGCAGGAACCCGTTATGTTCGCACGTTAGAAGATAATTGGACGGTCGTCACAGTAGATGGGAAGCTATGTGCTCATTTTGAGCATACGATCGCTATTACTGAGACGGGGTATGAAATTTTAACAACACTTTGAACGCTTTAACCTTCTTTGCGGATGCGCATCGTAAGCTTTAAACTGGTCGTGTTAGTTGAACATGTTACTCATTTCAAAAAAGAAGGGAGAGCCGTTCAATGGCGAAAGACGATGTAATTGAAGTGGAAGGTACAGTCGTTGAAACGTTGCCAAATGCGATGTTCCGAGTGGAACTTGAAAACGGTCATACCGTTTTAGCTCACGTTTCAGGTAAAATTCGCATGCATTTTATTCGTATTTTACCAGGTGATAAAGTGACAGTTGAATTGTCACCTTACGATTTAACACGTGGAAGAATTACGTATCGATATAAATAACACTCCGCACGAACAAGGAGGTAAGTTCACATGAAGGTTAGACCATCTGTAAAACCGATTTGCGAAAAATGCAAAGTCATTCGCAGACGCGGAAAAGTTATGGTTATTTGTGAAAATCCAAAGCATAAGCAAAAACAAGGATAAAACTTGAGGAGGTGTACAAATTATGGCACGTATTGCAGGTGTAGATATTCCTCGTGACAAACGTGTAGTCATTTCATTAACATACATTTACGGAATCGGTAAAGCAACTGCACAAAAAATCTTAGCAGAAGCTGGCGTATCTGAAGACACTCGCGTTCGCGACTTAACAGAAGAAGAATTAGGTAAAATTCGTGAAATCGTAGATCGCTTAAAAGTAGAAGGAGATCTTCGTCGTGAAGTATCTTTAAATATTAAACGTTTAATGGAGATCGGTTGCTACCGTGGTCTTCGTCATCGTCGCGGATTGCCAGTTCGTGGCCAAAATACGAAAAACAACGCTCGTACACGTAAAGGTCCACGTCGTACAGTAGCGAATAAGAAAAAATAATTAAGTAAAGGAGGTTCATGAACGAATGGCACGTAAAACAAATACGCGTAAACGTCGTGTAAAAAAGAATATTGAATCTGGTATCGCTCATATCCGTTCGACTTTTAACAACACAATCGTCACAATTACAGACGTTCATGGAAATGCAATTTCTTGGTCAAGTGCAGGTGCGTTAGGTTTCAAAGGTTCTCGTAAATCTACCCCGTTCGCTGCACAAATGGCTGCAGAAACTGCTGCAAAAGCATCAATAGAGCATGGCATGAAAACTGTTGAAGTAAACGTAAAAGGTCCGGGTGCTGGTCGTGAAGCAGCAATTCGTGCACTTCAAGCGGCTGGGCTAGAAATTACAGCGATCAAAGATGTTACACCGGTTCCACATAACGGATGCCGTCCGCCAAAACGTCGTCGTGTTTAATTTCTCTGTATAGAATTTGCGTATGTGTCAATAATGGGATATAGTCATTCTTACAGGGAAATGAAAAACAGTTGTTGTGCACATTCGGGAACTTATTCATGGGGGAATTTCGATTGAGCTGTCATCGGTTTAATCGGGGTTTCGACGTTTTGAAGGAGGGTTAAAGGAATGTTGGAAATCGAAAAGCCGAAAATCGAAACGGTTGAAATCAGCGAGGATGCCAAATATGGCAAATTCGTCGTTGAACCACTTGAGCGTGGATATGGTACAACTTTGGGTAACTCCTTACGTCGTATCCTGTTATCCTCACTCCCTGGTGCCGCTGTAACATCTGTTCAAATAGATGGTGTATTGCACGAGTTTTCAACAATTGATGGCGTCGTGGAAGATGTAACAACGATCATTTTAAATGTAAAAAAGCTAGCGCTAAAAATTTACTCGGACGAAGAAAAGACGCTTGAGATTGATGTACAGGGTGAAGGAGTCGTTACAGCTGCGGATATTACTCACGATAGCGATGTAGAAATTCTCAACCCAGACCTTCATATTGCTACTTTGGCAAAAGACGGTCGTTTACGGATGAGAATGACGGCAAAACGTGGACGTGGGTATACGCCAGCTGATGCTAATAAGCGCGAGGATCAACCGATAGGTGTTATCCCGATCGATTCCATTTATACGCCGGTATCGCGCGTATCATACCAAGTCGAAAATACGCGCGTCGGTCAAATGACAAACTACGACAAATTAACGATCGACGTGTGGACAGATGGTAGCATCGGCCCGAAAGAAGCAATCTCACTAGGGGCAAAAATTTTAACGGAGCACTTGAACATTTTTGTGAACTTAACAGATGAGGCGCAACACGCTGAAATCATGATCGAAAAAGAAGAAGATCAAAAAGAAAAAGTGCTCGAGATGACAATTGAAGAGCTTGATCTTTCTGTTCGTTCGTACAACTGCTTAAAGCGTGCTGGCATTAATACAGTGCAAGAGCTTGCGCAAAAAACGGAAGAAGATATGATGAAGGTGCGCAACTTAGGCCGCAAGTCGCTTGAAGAAGTAAAAGCGAAGTTAGAAGAGCTAGGATTAAGCTTACGTAAAGATGACTAGTTAAGCGTTCGGTTAACTAGGCATTTTCATGTTAAAAGTGAAATAAAGGAGGGACATCACATGTCTTACAGAAAATTAGGACGCACAAGCTCTCAACGTAAAGCGTTGCTTCGTGACTTAGTGACAGACTTAATCATTAATGAGCGAATTGAAACAACAGAAGCTCGTGCAAAAGAATTGCGTTCTGTTGTAGAAAAAATGATTACATTAGGAAAACGTGGCGATTTGCATGCACGTCGTCAAGCTGCGGCATTCGTTCGCAAGGAAGTAGCAAACACAGAAACAGGTCAAGATGCGATTCAAAAATTGTTTAGCGACATCGCACCTCGTTACCAAGACCGTCAAGGCGGCTACACACGCATTATGAAACTTGGACCACGCCGCGGTGACGGTGCGCCAATGGTAATTATTGAACTAGTTTAATACGTTTTTATAAGGGCGAGACAGTTTTTGAACTGGATCTATGCCCTTTTTTTGTTTTCTTTTTTGTAGTAGAGTAGAGAGTAAGAACATTCAGAAGAGATGAGGAGAGAGTCGTGGAAGTTGCAGTACGTGTGGAAGATGTAAGTTTTCAATACGCAAATGAACAAACGTATGCTTTACAAAACATATCGTTTCAAGTGTATAAAGGTGAATGGGTAACAATTGTTGGGCATAACGGATCAGGTAAATCAACATTAGCGAAGTTGTTAATTGGTTTATTGCCACCGACAAGTGGAACGATTCATGTATGTGGAATACCATTAAGTGAAGAAACGATATGGGACGTACGTGAGCAATTAGGCATTGTATTTCAAAATCCAGACAACCAGTTTGTTGGAACAACTGTTCAAGATGATGTCGCTTTCGGTCTTGAAAATAGAGGAATACAAAAAGAGGAAATGAAAAAACGCATAAACGAAGCGTTAAAAAAAGTAAGAATGGAAGATTTCATTCATCACGAGCCGCACCGCTTGTCAGGTGGACAAAAACAACGCGTCGCCATTGCAAGCGCCATTGCTCTTCAGCCGAATGTCATTATTTTAGATGAGGCTACATCCATGCTTGACCCGAGCGGGAAAAAAGAAGTTCTTCATGTGATGCAGTCGCTTCGCCGCGAACACGATATGACGGTTATTTCGATTACTCATGATTTAAATGAAGTCGCAAAAGCAGATCGGGTTATTGTGATGAATAAAGGAAAAATTGTGCTCGAAGGAACGCCTGCACATATTTTTTCATACGGGGAGAAGTTAGAAGAGATGGGGTTAGACTTACCATTCTCGCTACAACTAAGTCGACGATTGAAGAGCAATGGCATTCCAATGACAGCTGATCATTTAACAATGGAGGGGTTGGTGAGTGAATTATGGACATTGTATTCCGCGATGTCGAACATCGTTACCAAATAAATACCCCTTTCGAGAAGCGAGCGTTGTACGATATTCATGTTGATATTCGCAGCGGCTCATATGTAGCGGTAATCGGGCATACAGGATCGGGCAAGTCTACCCTTTTACAACATTTCAACGGTTTACTTCAACCGACAAAAGGAACCGCCCATCTTGGCGATTATACAATTGTAGCAGGAAAAAAAGAAAAACAGTTGAAGCCGTTGCGGAAAAAAGTAGGCATTGTTTTTCAATTCCCTGAACATCAATTGTTTGAAGAAACAGTAGAAAAAGATATTTGCTTTGGACCGATGAATTTCGGCATGTCAGAACAAGAAGCAAAAGCTCGTGTTGGCGAGTGGTTAGCGCTTGTTGGATTGCCGGAAGAAGTGCGACATAAATCTCCATTTGCTTTAAGCGGCGGACAAATGCGCCGTGTAGCGATCGCAGGTGTGTTAGCCATGGAGCCGGAAGTGCTTGTGTTAGATGAACCTACGGCAGGATTAGACCCTCGTGGACGAAAAGAAATGATGGACATGTTCGCAAACCTTCAGCGGCAAAAAAAGATGACCATTGTACTTGTGACACATAGCATGGAAGAGGCAGCACGTTACGCGGATGATATTATTATTATGCATCGAGGAACGATTGTTCGAAGAGGGACACCAGAACAAATTTTCCGTAACGTCGATGATTTAATACATCTTGGATTAGATGTCCCTGAGACAGTTTTGTTTCAGCGGGCAATCGAGCAAAAATTCGGGATACAATTTCCAGAACCGTGTTTGACGATAGAAGACGTCGAACGATCTTTACAAACGTTATTTACTAGGGTGAAGCGTATATGATGAACGGTATGATTATCGGAAAATATGTTCCTGGGGACTCTCTTATTCATCGGCTCGATCCACGTACAAAACTGCTGCTCATGTTTATTTATGTGTTTATCGTATTTCTTGCAAACAACGGATGGACGTATGGAATATTGACTTTGTTTACATGCCTTTTGTTGTTTTTATCACGCATTCCTTTTTCATTTATGATGAGAGGGTTAAAACCTGTTTTGTGGGTCATTGTATTTACTTTTTTTCTCCATGTGCTATTAACAAAAGAAGGACATATCGTTTTTCAATGGCTTGGCATTGAAGTGTACGATAAAGCGATTCAACAAGGGGCGTTTATTTCTTTACGCTTTTTGCTCCTTATTGTAGTCACAACGCTATTGACGTTAACAACGACGCCGATTGAAGTGACAGATGGGATGGAGTCGTTACTTTCACCGTTAAAAAAATGGAATGTGCCTGTTCATGAACTAGCGCTCATGATGTCCATTTCTCTTCGTTTTATTCCGACGTTAATGGAAGAAACCGAAAAAATTATGAAAGCTCAAACCGCTCGTGGTGTCGATTTTTCAAGCGGTCCATTACAAGAACGAATGAAAGCGATGACGGCGTTGCTCGTTCCGCTATTTATTAGCGCATTTAAAAGAGCAGAAGAGCTAGCTGTCGCGATGGAAGTACGCGGATATCGTGGTAGTCAAAATCGAACAAAATGGCGCGAGTTGACGTGGGGACGAATAGATACTGCTTTTATGCTTTTCATCGGCTTATTGGCTATTGCGTTATGGTTACTTCGTTCATGAGAAGGAGCGAAAATCATGAGAAGAATAAAATGTACCATTGCATATGATGGTACGCATTTTGCAGGATATCAAATTCAACAACAAAAACGAACGGTGCAGGGAGAACTAGAGCATGCACTTTCCATCATTCATAAAGGGAAATTTGTTCGCGTATATGCGTCAGGAAGAACGGATGCAACAGTTCATGCATATGGACAAGTGATTCACTTTGATACGCCGCTTGCGATTCCAGATGAAAAATGGCCAAAGGCGTTAAATGCTCTTCTCCCGGATGACGTCATTGTCAAAGAAGCAAGTGAAGTACCCCCTTCTTTTCATGCCCGGTTTAGCGTGAAAAAGAAAGAATATCGTTACCGCGTCTGGATAGGAGAGAAAAACGTATTTTTACGCCATTATGTATATCACTATCCGTACAAGCTTCATGTAACGGCGATGAACGAAGCGCTTCGTTATGTGATCGGGACGCATGATTTCACAAGTTTTTGTTCGGCAAAAACGGAAATTGACGATAAAGTTCGTACCATTTATGAAGCGGAAGTCATTCAAGAAGGAGAAGAGCTAATCTTCCGTCTTGTCGGCAACGGCTTTTTGTACAATATGGTTCGCATTATCGTTGGAACAGTGCTAGAAGTTGGGCGCGGGGAACGACGTGCTGAAGAGATGAAAACGATTTTGCAACAAAAAAATCGAAGCGCTGCAGGGAAGACGGCCCCAGGTCACGGCTTATATTTATGGCACGTTTCTTATGACAACTAATCCAGGTGTAACATTTTCTTGACATTAGGTTATGAAAGAGATATTATATCATATGGTATGTATTTTAAACCCACGATTAGCCCCGGAAATTAATCGTGTTGAAATAAATATCGCTTGTTTATTTTTTATTTTAGGAGGGAAAACAAATGCGTACGTATATGGCGAAGCCAAATGAAGTAGAACGTAAATGGTACGTTGTTGATGCAGAAGGCAAAACGTTAGGACGTCTTGCTAGCGAAGTTGCTGCAATTTTGCGCGGTAAACATAAACCAACTTACACACCGCACGTTGACACAGGTGATCATGTGATCATTATCAACGCAGAAAAGGTTGAATTAACAGGTAAAAAATTAACAAACAAATTATACTATCGCCACAGCTTACATCCAGGTGGGTTAAAAGTAAGAACAGCTCTTGAAATGCGTACAAATTACCCAGAGCAAATGCTTGAAAAAGCAATTCGCGGCATGCTTCCAAAAGGTAGCCTTGGTCGTCAAATGTTCAAAAAATTGCACGTTTATCGCGGAAGTGAACATCCGCATCAAGCACAAAAACCAGAAGTTTATGAACTTCGCGGATAATTGATTAAAGGAGGGCATTATTTTGGCACAGGTACAATACTACGGCACAGGCCGTCGCAAAAGTTCAGTTGCGCGCGTGCGTCTCGTTCCAGGTGAAGGACGCATTATCGTAAATGGTCGTGACATTCGTGACTACGTTCCATATGAATCGTTAGTGGAAGTTGTAAAACAGCCACTTGTTTTAACAGAAACGTTCGGTAGCTACGATGTATTAGTAAACGTAAGCGGTGGTGGATTTACAGGTCAAGCAGGTGCGATCCGTCACGGTATCGCTCGCGCATTGTTACAAGTTGACCCTGAATACCGTCAAACATTAAAACGTGCAGGCTTATTAACGCGCGATTCTCGTGTGAAAGAGCGTAAGAAATACGGTCTTAAAGGCGCTCGTCGTGCACCACAATTCTCAAAACGTTAATGTCAAAAAATCTCGGCAATTATTTGCCGAGATTTTTTTGTATGTCTCTCATTTTCATGCGAACAATATGTATGAGGAGGGATAAAAAAATGGGAATACTTACATCGTTTACAGCAAAAAAGATAGAAAAGCAGCTAACTGATGAACGAAATGCATTGCGCGATCTTTCTTATCGTGAACTGTGGCAACGTATGCGCACGTATTGGCAACGATACATCATTGTTTCTGAATGTATCGAAACGATATGTATCGATGTGGCGATTGAAGCGTATTTGATCGGAGCGCATTATAGCCGCTTTATATATTATGGCGAGTCAAAGGAAACGGTCAGAAGACGTTGTATCGATGAATATATGCAACTCATTGATGAATTGTATGACCGTATGAAAGAATACGGAGATGGCATGTATGATGCATGCGTCCGTTACATCGATGGATGGTGGAAAGAAGGAATCGAAAAAGGACTGCGTCGTCAACGTCTTCGTTTGAAGTAACCGTTCTAAATTCTCCTCTTGTCCCATATAACATAAATAGTGGGGAGGAGAAGGGATGAAAATACGTATTATTATTGTTTTCATTGTTTTTGCCCTTTTTTTACAGTTTTATGTCTTTCATGATCGCTCTTGGAAAGCATGGAGTTTACCGTTATCAGGAAAAATTATTGTTCTTGATCCTGGGCATGGAGGACCTGACGGAGGAGCGGTCGGAGGAGATGTTTTGGAGAAGGAAGTCGCGCTAGATGTGGCGTTAAAATTACGCGATTATTTGCAACAACAAGGTGCGCTCGTTCAAATGACAAGAGAAGGGGACCATGATTTGGCAAGTGAACAAACAAGGGGATATAGCCGAAGAAAAATAGAAGATTTACAACGGCGAGTTCAATTTGTGAATGAGTCAGAGGCAGATTTTTTTATTAGTATTCATTTAAACGCCATCCCTTCGCCGAAATGGAGAGGCGCACAAGTTTTTTACTATCCTTCATTAGAGGAAAATGAAAGGTTAGCTAAGTTTATTCAACAAGAGCTACGCGTCAATTTGGAAAACACACATCGATTCGCGAAGCCCATTCAAACGGTATATTTATTAAAAATGGCTAAAAAACCAGGAGCTTTAGTTGAAATCGGCTTTTTGTCAAATGAAGAAGAACGGAAATTACTTACATCTTCAACGTATCAAGAACAGCTTGCCGCTTCGATTTACAAAGGTATTTTACGTTACGTATCAAATGAACGTAATCCTTCTGAGTGAGAAGGATTCATTTTTTTATGCAGAAAATTATGTTATATTGAAAGTGTGAAACCGAATACATAAGGATTGGTGAGGCGCGATGTTGACAGAAAAACAAGTTGTAGAGCTTCTTGAAACGATTTACGACCCTTTTTTAAAAAAAACGTTTAAAGAAACAGGAGCGATTCAAGAAGTCAAAATAAATGAAGAAAAAGGGCTAGTGAGCGTAAAAATTGCTTTAGCTAAAACTGGGGCGGCGGAACAACTTCAAGTGCAACAGACAGTTGTACAACGTTTAAAAGATGCAGGAGCATCATCTGTTGGACTTCGTTTTGCTCAATTGCCGTTAGAAGAAGAAAGATCAACGAATGAACCGATTTATTTAGCCATTGCAAGCGGAAAAGGTGGCGTAGGGAAATCGACGGTATCCGTTAATTTAGCTGTTTCGCTTGCTCGGCTTGGTAAAAAGGTTGGGTTAATCGATGCGGATATTTACGGTTTTAGTGTGCCAGATATGATGGGGGTTACAGAACGGCCAATCGTCCGTGGAGAAAAAATTATTCCGGTTGAGCGGTTTGGTGTAAAAGTAATTTCTATGGGGTTTTTTGTAGAAGATAATTCTCCGGTCATTTGGCGTGGACCGATGCTCGGCAAAATGTTAAAAAACTTTTTTGATGAAGTGGAATGGGGAGAATTAGATTATTTACTATTAGATTTACCCCCAGGCACAGGGGATGTAGCGTTAGATGTGCATACGATGCTTCCGACATCAAAAGAAATTATTGTGACGACGCCTCATCCAACGGCTGCTTTTGTTGCCGCAAGAGCGGGAGCGATGGCGGTTCGGACGAATCATGAAGTTGTCGGTGTTATCGAAAATATGTCATATTTTGAAAGCAAAACAACAGGTGAAAGAGAATATATTTTTGGAAAAGGCGGTGGCCAAAAATTAGCTGAAGAATTACAGACGGACTTACTTGGGCAGCTACCGCTCGGACAACCTGATTGGAACGATGATGATTTTGCCCCTTCTGTATATGGTGAAGATCATCCAATTGGAAAAGTGTATATGGATATTGCTAAAAAAATTATCGCAAAGTTACGATGAAGTGGCGTCTTTCTTTGATGATGGATTGTGCATATGTATTTACAAAGGGTGTCCTCATAATGCAAGGACACCCTTATGCTGTTTGATCGTCGCTCGATCCCTCTTGATCGGATTTTTTCTTACCGCCTTGCATTTCTTCCGCTGCTTTCATAAGAATATCTTCAATTTTCGCTTTAAATAGCGGGCTGCTAAATGTCTCTGTAATCACTTTTTGCAAGTGGGCGCGGAAATCTTTGTTTTTCATCTCTGTTTGTATTAATTTTTTCATTTCCGGATTTTGCATAATATCTACAATCATTGCTTGATATTCAGGGTCTTTCATTAGCGCTTTCAATAATTTTTCATGTTCTTCTTTCATGCTTTTCGCGAAATTTTGAGCGAACTTTGGGTCTTCAAATGCTTTTTTCCAAAACGCTTTTCCTTTGTCTGAAGTTAACGTTTCCTCAATCGTTTTTTTTACAACTTCTTGGTCCATAACGAGCTGCTGTTTTACTTTTTCATCACTCATTACTTCTTGAATTGCTTTTTTCCCTTCATCCGTTTTTAAAATATCAACGACCATTTTTTTCGTTTGATCGTAATCAGGTTGTACAGGGGTTTTCTCTTGTTGAGCGCACCCTGCTAGCGCTAATACACAACTAAATGCGAGGAGCAAAAATGTTCGATTCATCATCAAGGGCCCCTTTCAACAAGTTTCCTTACTGTTAATATTCAATATTCTTTGCAAAAATATTCGCTAGCATTTTTCTTATTTCGTTGATAGAATTTTGAAAGGGATATTGAGAAGTGGAGGGTACACAAGTGAACAGTCGAAAGTGGGTTCAATTGTTTTTTTCAACATTGTTTGTCGGCGGAATAAGTACAGGGATTGTTGGGTTTGCTGTAAAGTGGAATGAATACGCACATCTTTTTACATCGTTTGAGATAAAAGAAATTTTATCTGTTCTCGTTTGGCTTATTGGAGTTGGTTTCATTTTTAGCGTCATTAGTCAAATGGGTTTTTTTGCATATTTAACAATTCATCGTTTTGGTCTCGGAATTTTCCGTTCCGCAAGCTTATGGAATGCGGTACAAATCGTTCTCATTGCTTTTGTTTTATTTGATCTCGTTTATTTTCGTTATCAACTGTTTGCTAAAGAAGGAGAATCAATTGTTAGTTACGTGCTTGTTGCTTTATTCATCTTCCTAGTTGGACTCATTGTTGCATACGTGAAAATGCGTGAAACAAACAAAGAAGCATTTGTTCCTGCCTTATTTTTTATGGTTGTTGTTACGGTGATCGAATGGTTTCCGGTATTGAGAATTAACGAAGAAAATTGGTTATATTTAATGTTGTTCCCGTTATTAATTTGCAATGCGTACCAATTGCTTACGCTGCATAGGCTTTTACGGAAATAAAATGAGGCTTGCCGCCTCATTTTATTTCTTTACTTTTGATATGAGCATTGTTGACAAGATCAGATATTGGTACGCTTTTATATCCTTCTTTTTTCATCCATATGATAATTTGTTCTAATGCTGAGGCCGTTTGTTTCGCTGAATCTGATGCATGAAGTAATATAATATCGCCGCTTCTAGCGTTTTTCGTGACGTTTTCAACAATGGCATGTACCCCAGGGTTAAGCCAATCTTTCGAATCAACGCTCCAATGGACGACGGTATGACCAAAGGAGTGAACAACTTTCAACACGTTTTTATTAAAATTTCCTGTCGGCGCACGAAGGAAAGGAGTATGTTTAATGCCTAACGTATCAAACACTTTCTTAGCTTGTGCTAAGTCGCGAATAATTTTTCCTCGCTCAAGTTCAGTATAATTTTTGTACTCATAACCCATGCTACCTATTTCATGACCATCTTCAACAATTTTTTTTACGATGCGAGGGTGACGTTCCGCCCAAGAAGCAGATAAGAAAAATGTAGCTTTTACCCCGTGCTTTTTTAATACGTTTAAAACAGTTAAAGCATTTGTTTCACCCCAACTAATGTCAAATGTCAAAGCAAGCTCGTTTTTTTTATTTTCGACTTTGTAAATGGCTTTTGGTCCGAGATCGGTAGAAAATACAGATTCGCTTGCAAGTTGTTGAATATAAAAAATAGAGGCTGTGACAAAGGCGATTGATATAATGAGAAGCCATTTTTTAATTTTTTTCCCGTCGAGTATATAAAAAAACTTCAATATTTGTCCCCCCTTGTCCTTTTTATGACCATCTTATGCAAGAAATAACACGATATGATCAATGAATAAATGAGAACATTTTTTTAAAAAATACTGTTGACAATAAAATAAAACGTATGTTAAATTAATAAACGTCGTCAGCGGCGAAAAAACGAATGACGATAGAAAAAAGTGATTGACAATAAAAAAAAGCAATGTTACAATAACAAAGCCGTCGTTTGACGGAGATGTTCCTTGAAAACTGAACGAAGCGAAAAGCGTACAAAAGCTAAGGATAACTTTTCTATGGAGAGTTTGATCCTGGCTCAGGACGAACGCTGGCGGCGTGCCTAATACATGCAAGTCGAGCGGACGATTCAAAAGCTTGCTTTTGAATCGTTAGCGGCGGACGGGTGAGTAACACGTGGGCAACCTGCCCTGTAGACGGGGATAACACCGAGAAATCGGTGCTAATACCGGATAACACGAAAGATCGCATGATCTTTCGTTGAAAGGCGGCGCAAGCTGTCGCTACAGGATGGGC
>NZ_JXTH01000011.1 GCF_000836725.1 Anoxybacillus thermarum
AAGTCCAAGCGGGTTGAACAGGCCAAACGGAAGGCAGGACGGTTGTGGGCAGATGTGGTGCGTCAGAATCTACCGTGTCTGCAGCGGTCATCCGGGACGCCGATCCATCAAGCGTTGTCGGCGCTTCGGGATTTTGGTTGGGTGTAAAAAAATGGAATACAATATCATCACTTCAAGATGAGGGATGAGAGTCCAAAAGCGCTTACGATATCAATTCCTGAAAATGGTTCGCTAACTAGTGATTGACAACACCCGTAGTGAACCGAAAAAATGTTCTCCACAAAGTCTTGACTGACTCGGAAGAATACGGCGGCTTGAGCTTAGATAAAATTAGCTCGGCATTAATTGCTGAAAAAATGGCTCGCGCTGGTGGTTTCTCGATTTCACACGGTGCGCACGTCGGAATCGGTTCGCTTCCAATCGTCTTGTTCGGAACAGAAGAGCAAAAACAAAAATATTTACCAGCCCTTGCGACAGGAGAAAAAATTGCAGCTTATGCGTTAACTGAGCCAGGTTCGGGTTCGGATGCGCTCGGTGCAAAAACGACAGCGAAATTAAATGCGGAAGGTACGCATTACATTTTAAATGGAGAAAAGCAGTGGATTACAAACGCTGGATTTGCTGATGTGTTCGTTGTGTATGCAAAAGTAGACGGTGAACATTTTACAGCATTTATCGTTGAGCGCGACTTCCCAGGCGTATCGACAGGGGCGGAAGAGAAGAAAATGGGCATTAAAAGCTCATCGACGCGCACATTAATTTTACAAGATGCCCTCGTTCCGAAAGAAAATGTACTTGGCGAAATTGGAAAAGGTCACGTCATTGCGTTTAACATTTTAAATATCGGTCGTTATAAACTCGGTGTTGGTGCTGTCGGTGGAGCAAAACGTGCGCTTGAAGTGACGATTCAATATGCAAATCAACGTCAACAATTTAAAACGCCAATTTCGAAGTTTTCGTTAACACAAGAAAAATTAGCAACAATGGCATCGAAATTGTATGCAGCTGAAAGTTCCGTTTATCGCACAGTCGGTTTATTTGAAGCGCGCATGGGACAACTAACAGATGAACAAGCAAAAGATGGAAAAGAAACAGCAAAAGCGATCGCTGAATATGCGATTGAATGTTCATTAAATAAAGTGTTTGCGACAGAAATGCTCGATTACATCGTAGATGAAGGCGTACAAATTCACGGTGGCTATGGTTTCATGCAAGAATACGAAATTGAGCGCATGTACCGCGATTCGCGCATTAATCGTATTTTCGAAGGAACGAACGAAATTAACCGCCTCCTTGTGCCAGGTATGTATTTGCGCAAGGCGATGAAAGGCGAATTGCCACTTTTACAAAAAGCGCAACAACTGCAAGAAGAGTTAATGATGCTTATGCCTGAAGAAGTAGGCGATGGCGTGCTTGAACAAGAAAAATATCTTGTTCGCAACGCGAAAAAAATTGCTTTAATGATCGCAGGATTAGCGGCTCAAAAATTCGGTCCGAAACTTGAAAAAGAACAAGAAGTGCTTGTAAATATTGCGGATATTGTTAGCAACGTGTATGCGATGGAGTCAGCACTATTGCGCACGGAAAAGGCAATTGCGCAATCTGGAGTGGAGAAAAATAAACAAAAAGTATTGTATACACAAATTTTCTGCCAAGAGGCGTTTAACGAAATTGAAGCGCATGCGAAAGAAACGATCGTTGCTGTGGAACATGGTGACATGTTGCGCATGATGTTGTCTGCATTGCGGAAATTAACGCGTCATACGCCAATCAACGTCATTGCGAAAAAACGCGAAGCGGCAGTAGCGTTAATTGAAGCAGAACGATATGTTGTGTAATAATGGAAGTACCAGACAAGTCGTCTGGTACTTTCGCTTTGTTATTGTACATAAGGATGATGAGGTGAGAAAATGACGACATTTTATTGGTATCCAAAATGCGGCACATGTCGCAAGGCAAAAAAATGGTTAGATGATAACAACATTTCCGTACAAGCTGTACATATTGTAGAACAGCCTCCATCAAAAGAGCAGTTGAGGACGTTATATGAAAAAAGTGGGCTTGATTTGAAAAAATTTTTTAATACAAGTGGCATGAAGTATCGAGAACTTGGATTAAAAGACAAATTAAAGACGATGACAGAAGAAGAAATGTTACAGTTGTTGTCATCGGACGGCATGTTAATTAAGCGTCCAATCATCACAAATGGAGAGCAAGTCATTGTCGGATTTGACGAACAAAAATATCATGAAATGTTTAAATTATCGTGAAATCATGTCAAAAATCGTGTATGATGAAAAGGAAAACAATGTTTGGAGGGACAACGATGAGCATTCCAAAAGAGCTACGTTATTCACAAGAACATGAATGGGTGCGTGTCGAAGGGAATACGGTTCGCGTTGGTATTACAGATTTTGCCCAATCGGAACTCGGCGACATCGTATTCGTTGAATTGCCAGAAATCGGAGCACAACTGACAGCAAACGAGCCATTTGGTAGCGTTGAATCAGTAAAAACAGTATCTGAACTATATGCACCGATCAGCGGCAAAGTAGTAGCTGTGAATGAAGAATTAAACGACAACCCAGAGTACGTGAATGAATCACCGTATGACAAAGCATGGATGATCGTCATCGAGCCGAGCGATATGAGCGAAGTGGACAACTTACTAACTGCTGAACAATACGAACAAATGATTAACCAAGACTAAAAAACAAATCGCAGGGCACCCTACAACACAGGGGTGTCTTTTTGTTGAAACAAAAAACAATAGATATTACAAACGATGTTGTTGGGAAATTAAATAAGCATGGAGGTTTTCATCTGTTTTATGACAACGAATGTGTTGGAGAATTTGTTCAGGAAACGAACGAGTTCAAGCTGAAAAGCGGATATGCGGAACAACAAGGACGCATTTTGAAAACTGTGACAGTCACTGAATATCCGGATGCAAAATATGTGGATTGCGACACAGAAGGTGGTTGGTGTTAAGGACAGCGACATCGCTGTCCTTTTCGATTTCATAAAAGGAGAAAAAGTGAACGACAACGAATATAATATACATAAATGAATGTGCAAGGTGATGACGATGGCGATTATTGAGGTGGAAAAAGTAATTATTGTCGAGGGGCGGTCAGATAAAAAAAAGATCGAGAGCATTATTAGTGAGCCAGTAGAAATTATATGCACAAACGGAACGCTCGGTACCGCCAAACTTGATGAATTAATCGATGCTTTGTACGATAAGGATGTGTACATTTTAGTTGACTCCGACGAGGCGGGAGAAAAATTGAGGCGCCAACTTCGCTGTGAGTTTCCGCAAGCTGAGCATTTATATATTGATAAAATGTATCGTGAAGTCGCAGCTGCTCCGAAACATCATATTGCGGTCGTATTATTAAGCGCAAATATCGATGTACACGCACAATATTTGTAGAAAGTTGTGTGATGATTGTGAAGGTCGTTTATATGTACACGCCATTATGTGGCACGTGTCAAGTGGCAAGCCGTATGGTTGATGTGCTTGAACAGTTACTGCCAAATATTACGTTTGAACGTCAAGACTTAAATTATGTGCCTGACAAAGCGATCGAATGGCATATTGAAAGCGTTCCATGCTTACTTATTTTTAAGCACGGCAAACTCGTGAAAAAAATATACGCCTTCCATTCTGTTCCACATGTATATGAAACGTTGCGAAAGCTGGCCGAATAAGCCAGCTTTCGACATATTTCTTGGGAAATTGACGAGGAAGGAAGACATTTGTCGAGCAGTTATAGAAGGAACTCACCGTCTTCGTATGGAAATAATGAATACGACAATACATGGGACGGGGGCGGTTGTATGAATATGTTAACACCAATTTTACCAAATGACGGTTTATATATTCAATTGCAATGGGAAAGCGGGCAAATTTTATTAAGCATATCAAAAGAAGGAATTCAACGCGTTGAAAAAGCGAGCGGAGATCGGATCATATCGATTCGTGGTTCGGCACAGGCCATTATGTCACTACTACAAGGATCGTTAAAACTTCAGCAACAACTTCGCTTAAACGAATTGTCCGTCACAGCATCGTTTCGCCACATTTTATTATTAGAGTCAGTTTTCTTTCTTGCTAAACCGTACGATCTTGTTCATTGACGAGCGGTTTTTATCGTGTTAAAATTCAAAATATTCAACAATTATTCGTTCAGGGGGAGAAATGATGAAATTTGAAACGATTGCTGTGCACGGGGGACTGCAAACCGATCCGGTAATGAAAGCGCGTGCGGTACCGATTTATCAGTCAAATGCGTATTTGTTTGATAGCACAGAGCATGCGGCAAACTTATTTGCATTAAAAGAAGCGGGATACATTTACACGCGCATTCATAATCCGACGGTGACTGTATTTGAAGAACGAGTAGCAAAGCTTGAAGGTGGTATAGGGGCTTTAGCAGTGGCGAGCGGCATGGCGGCGATTACGATGGCCATTTTAAACGTCGCTCAAGCTGGGGATGATATTGTGTCTGCTTCTACGCTGTATGGAGGGACGTACAATTTGTTTGCGAATACGTTGCCGAAATACGGCATTACAACTCATTTTGTCGATCCATCTGACCCAGAAAATTTCCGCGCTGCGATCACACCGAAAACGAAAGCTATTTTTGCGGAGACGGTCGGCAATCCGAGTTTGCATGTGTTAGATATTGAAGCAGTTGCAAACATTGCTCACGAAGCAGGTGTCCCGCTCATTATCGATAATACGTTTGCGACGCCGTATCTTTGCCGACCGATTGAACATGGAGCAGACATTGTCGTTCATTCTGCGACGAAATGGTTGCTTGGCAACGGGACGACGCTAGGGGGCATCATTGTCGACGGTGGAAAATTTGACTGGAACTCGCCAAAGTTTCCAGCTTTTACGACACCAGATCCGAGCTATCATAACCTCATCTATGCAGACATCGGAGGAGCAGCGTATATTGTGAAAGCACGTGTGCAGTTGTTACGTGATTTAGGACCAGCCATTAGCCCGTTCAACGCCTTTCAATTTAATTTAGGTCTTGAAACGTTGCACGTGCGCATGAAAGAACATATTGAAAACACAAGAAAAATTGTTGCATATTTAGATAATCATCCAGCTGTCCGTTGGGTGTTGTATCCTGAACATGACAACCATCCAGCGAAAGAGCTAGCGAAAAAATATATGCCGAAAGGGGCAGGAGCAGTCGTCGTTTTTGGCATTCAAGGCGGAAGGGAAGCAGGAGCTGCACTTATTAACAATGTGAAGCTTTGGTCACATGTGGCAAACGTTGGCGATGCAAAAAGTTTAATTATTCATCCGGCAAGCACAACGCATCAACAACTAAGCGCAGAAGATTTGAAAGCATCTGGTGTAACAGAAGATATGATTCGTTTATCGGTCGGCATTGAAAATGTGGATGATTTAATCGAAGACTTAGAACAAGCGATCGAAGCGGCAACAGGTGTACGGTCGATGTATTCGGAAGTGTAGCGTGTTAGCTTTATATAGCTAGCACGTTTGTTTATTTATACCGAAAAATTTTTTATTATTTTTCGTTGACATCGTCCTTCTTTCGATGATATACTCACATTCGTAGTTCAACATCATTCTTGAATACATTAAAACGTTAACTGAATAAAGCGTTTAAAAGCGCTCTTATCAAGAGAGGTGGAGGGATGTGCCCGATGAAACCCGGCAACCGTCAGCGCTGCTGAAATGGTGCCAATTCACACAAAGCGTTTGCTTTGAGAGATAAGAGACAGAATGGATAATAACGCCTTTCTGTTCTCTTGAGCAGAAAGGCTTTTTTCATGGAAGGAAGGTGACAGCGACGTGATTACTTTATCAAACGTAACGAAAGTATACAGAGCGGCAAGCGGACATGTGACTGCGGTCGATCATGTAAACTTGCATATTGCAGAAGGAGAAATTTTCGGCATCATCGGTTATAGCGGAGCGGGGAAAAGTTCGCTCATTCGATTGTTAAATGGATTAGAAAAGCCGACAAGCGGTGAAGTCATTGTCGATGGGAAAAATATGGAGAAAATTAGTGGGAAACAATTACGACAAGCACGTCAGCAAATCGGTATGATTTTCCAACATTTCAACTTACTTTGGTCGCGAACGGTGCGTGAAAATATTGCTTTCCCATTAGAAATTGCGGGTGTGCCGAAAGAGGAACGGATGCAGCGCGTCGATGAGCTCATTCAACTTGTCGGCTTGCAAGGAAGAGAAAATGCATACCCGTCGCAATTGAGCGGAGGGCAAAAACAGCGCGTCGGCATTGCGCGTGCGTTAGCGAACAATCCAAAAGTGTTGTTATGTGATGAAGCGACGTCAGCGCTTGACCCACAAACGACAGACTCTATTTTAGATTTGCTCGTCGATATTAATAAACGTCTCGGTTTAACGATCGTGTTAATTACACACGAAATGCATGTCATTCGTAAAATTTGCGATCGTGTAGCGGTCATGGAAAACGGAAAAATTGTTGAAATGGGCGAAGTGCTTCATGTATTCCGTAAGCCTGAGCAACCGATTACGAAACGATTTGTTCAACAAGTGACGGAGCCGGAAGAAACGAAAGAAGCAATGTTGCATCTTCTTGAACGATATCCGAACGGTCAAGTTGTCCAGCTTACATTCGTTGGCGAAGCGGCTGAGCAACCGCTCATTACACAGCTTATTCGCCAATTTAATCTAAATGTGAATATTTTGCAAGGAAAAATTTCGCAAACGCATCACGGTTCATATGGGGTGCTGTTCATTCATTTAGACGGTGCGAATGAAGAAATTGAGCGAGCGCTCGCTTTTATTCGCCAGCAAGAAGTTGAAGTGGAGGTGTTGGCGAATGTGGAATGAACTATTTCCGAACGTTGTTTGGGATAAAATATGGGCGGCGACGATGGAAACATTGTATATGACCGCGGTTTCTGTTGTAGCAACGTTTGTACTTGGCATTTTACTTGGTCTATTGCTGTTTTTAACGTCTAAGGGAAACATATGGGAAAATCGTCTCGTTAACGGTGCCATTGCTTCGTTCGTCAACATTTTCCGCTCGATTCCGTTTATTATTTTAATTATTTTGCTTATTCCGTTTACAAAACTTGTCGTCGGCACGATTCTTGGAGCAAACGCTGCGTTGCCAGCACTCATTATCGGTGCCGCACCGTTTTATGCGCGCATGGTAGAAATTGCGCTTCGTGAAATTGATAAAGGCGTCATTGAAGCAGCAAAAGCGATGGGGGCGACGACATCGACAATTATTTGGAAAGTGCTCCTCCCAGAAGCGCTTCCTGCACTCGTATCTGGAATTACAGTCACAGCGATTGCGCTCGTTGGATATACAGCGATGGCAGGAGTTGTTGGTGCTGGAGGGCTTGGAAATTTAGCGTATTTAGAAGGGTTCCAACGCAACAATAACGATGTGACGTTTGTTGCAACTGTGCTCATTTTAGTCATTGTCTTTATTATTCAGTTTATTGGTGACTTTGTCACTTCTAAAATAGATAAACGATAAAAAGGAGGAAGAAACAAATGAAGAAATGGTTTTCTCTACTTGTTGCTGCAATTGTTGTTTTAGCGCTTGCTGCTTGCGGAAAAAGCGAAAGTGCAGAAGAAAAAACAAATAAGCTTGTCGTTGGTGCATCAAACGTGCCACATGCGGAAATTTTAGAGCAAGCAAAACCGATTTTAAAAGAAAAAGGGATTGAATTAGAAATCGTGACGTTCCAAGACTACGTGTTACCAAATAAAGCGTTAGCGGATAAAGAGTTAGATGCAAACTATTTCCAACACATTCCTTACTTAGAAGCACAAATGAAAGAACATGGTTATGATTTTGTTAATGCTGGCGGTATTCATATTGAACCAATTGGCGTATACTCTAAAAAATATAAAAGCCTTGAAGAACTACCAAACGGGGCAAAAATTATTATGAGTAACTCTGTTGCAGACCACGGTCGCATTTTATCAATGCTTGAAGAAAAAGGTTTAATTAAATTAAAAGATGGTGTTGATAAAACGAAAGCGACAGTTGATGATATCGTTGAGAATCCGAAAAATTTAGTGTTTGAAGCAGATGTCGAAGCAGGTTTACTTCCTCAAGTATATAAAAATGACGAGGGAGATGCGGTATTAATTAACGCCAACTATGCGTTAGATGCTGGCTTAGATCCAGCTAAAGATCCAATTGCGGTAGAGTCTCCGGAAAACAACCCTTATGTGAACATTATTGCAGTTCGTAAAGGTGACGAAACACGTAAAGAAATTCAAACGCTTGTTGAAGTGTTGCAATCCAAAGAAATTCAAGACTTCATTTTAGAAAAGTATAACGGTGCTGTCATTCCAGCGACAAAATAAGGATGTCCATTCGGGCATCCTTTTTATATTTTTCGGAAAACGACGCATGATAAAAAGGAAGGAGGAGTGTATATGTCGATGGAACAGTTTTTGCACGAATATAAAAAAGGATTAGGAACATTTACGCAACAAATGCCTAGTGTTGGACGAGCATTTAACGCATTTACAGAAGCTTGTTTTTCGGAAGGGGCTTTATCAAAAAAAGAAAAACAACTGATCGCGTTAGGAATTAGCGTTGCCAAACAAGATGAATATTGCACCATTTATCATACGAAAGGATGCATCGATGAAGGGGCGACAGAAGAACAAATATTTGAAGCATGTGCGGTCGCAGCCGCTTTAGCTGGCGGGGCGACGATGAGCCAAGCGGTTACGCTCGTTCGCCAATGTATCGATGAATTCACTCGCATGCACTAAAAGGATAGGAATCTCCTATCCTTTTTTACATATGTGATAAAGTAAACAAACTTTCTAAACAAAAAAGTATCAAAATACTTGCAATAAGGTTGCTAATACTTTTCATCTGTTATAAAATTGTAATGAGAATAAAATGAGAATTACGTTTTTATGAACATAAGCGAAACTGGAGGTATTTTTTTATGGCAACATTAACGATTAAAGATCTTCACGTTGCAATTGATGGAAAAGAAATTTTAAAAGGGGTCAACCTTGAAATTAAAGGCGGTGAGTTCCATGCCATCATGGGACCGAACGGAACGGGAAAATCGACATTATCGGCGGCAATTATGGGTCATCCAAAATATGAAGTAACAAAAGGGAGCATTACGTTAGACGGGCAAGACGTATTAGAAATGGAAGTAGATGAACGTGCTCGTGCTGGTCTCTTTTTAGCCATGCAATATCCGAGCGAAATTAGCGGTGTGACGAATGCTGATTTTCTTCGTTCAGCGATTAACGCACGTCGTGGAGAAGGAAATGAAATTTCATTAATGAAATTCATTCGTCAATTAGATGAAAAAATGGCGTTTTTAGAAATGAATTCAGATATGGCTCATCGCTACTTGAATGAAGGATTCTCGGGCGGGGAGAAAAAGCGAAACGAAATTTTACAACTCATGATGTTGCAACCGAAAATTGCAATTTTAGACGAAATCGACTCAGGTCTTGACATCGATGCATTAAAAGTTGTTGCAAAAGGTGTAAATGAAATGCGAAACAGCGAATTTGGCTGTTTAATTATTACTCACTATCAGCGCCTATTAAACTACATTACACCAGATTATGTGCATGTTATGATGCAAGGACGTATCGTAAAATCAGGCGGTCCAGAATTAGCACAACGTCTTGAAGCAGAAGGATATGATTGGATTAAAAAAGAGTTAGGCATTGAAGATGAAGTCGTTGAGCAAGAAGCGTAAGCGTTAGGAGGATTTAGGATGATTGAGACGAAACTACCATTCGACCAACAGTATGTGCGCTCATTTTCTGAAGGGCGCGGAGAACCGGACTGGCTTTTAAACGTTCGCTTACAAGCTCTTGCACAAGCGGAACAATTGCCATTACCAAAGCCAGACAAAACGAAAATCGATCGTTGGAACTTTACACAATTTTCTGCTCATCTTGTTGAAAGCGCGCCGCTTTCTTCGCTAGAAGAGCTACCTGAACAAGTAAAAGTGCTCATCGATATAGCTGAGGAGCAAAAAAATGTATATGTGCAACGCGATCATACATGTGCGTACGTATCGCTTGCGGATGAGTTGAAAGAAAAAGGCGTCATTTTTACTGATTTAGCGACAGCTGTCCGCGAGCATAGCGACCTTGTGCAAAAATATTTTATGGACGGTGTGAAAGTAAATGAGCATCGTCTGACAGCGCTTCATGCTGCCCTTGTGAACGGCGGGGTATTTGTATACGTGCCGAAGCATGTACAAATTGACGTCCCTTTGCAGGCGGTATATGTGCATGAAAAAGCGGAAGCGTTGTTTAATCACGTCATTATTGTTGCGGATGTGGGCAGTAAAGTAACGTATGTGGAAAACTACATTTCAACATGTGAACGTTCGGAAGCGATCGTCAACATCATTACAGAAGTGTTTGCACGAGATGATGCGCAAGTGTTTTTCGGTGCGGTAGACAATTTGGCAAAGGGAACGACCGTCTATGTCAACCGCCGCGGTGTGACAGGACGTCATGCGCGCATCGAATGGGCGCTCGGTTTAATGAATGATGGAAATACGATTTCAGAAAACATTACGCGCTTAATCGGTGATGGATCAGTAGGCGATACGAAGACAGTCGTTGTGAGCCGCGGTGAGCAAGTGCAAAACTTTACGACAAGCGTCATTCATTACGGAAAACATACAGAAGGCTACATTTTAAAACATGGCGTTGTCAAAGATGAAGCGACATCGATTTTTAACGGCATTGGTAAAATTGAGCACGGGGCATCGAAATCGAATGCGGAACAAGAATCGCGTGTGCTTATGTTAAGTCCAAAAGGACGCGGAGATGCGAATCCGATTTTATTAATTGACGAAGATGACGTGACAGCAGGCCATGCGGCATCGGTCGGTCGCGTTGACCCAACGCAATTATATTATTTAATGAGCCGCGGCATTCCGAAAACGGAAGCAGAGCGATTAATTATTCACGGCTTTTTAGCACCTGTCGTTAATGAAATTCCAATTGAGCGTGTGAAAAAACAATTAATTGAAGTGATCGAAAGGAAAGTTAAGTGATGAACGTAAAAGAACTTCGTCAACTATTCCCGATTTTAGATCAACAAGTCAATGGCAAACCACTCGTTTATTTAGATAGCGCGGCAACATCGCAAAAGCCGTTGCCGGTTATTGAAGCGATTGACAATTATTATCGTCAATACAATTCGAACGTTCATCGCGGTGTGCATACACTTGGCACAAAGGCGACCGATGCCTACGAAGGGGCGCGCGAAAAAGTGCGCCGCTTCATCGGTGCTGCCTCGACGGAAGAAATTATTTTTACACGCGGGACGACAACAGCGATTAACTTAGTGGCGGCAAGCTACGGTCGAGCAAACGTGCGTGAAGGCGATGAAATCGTTATTACGTATATGGAACACCATAGCAACATTATCCCTTGGCAACAAGTAGCAAAACAAACAGGTGCGACATTAAAATATATTCCGCTTCAGCCTGACGGAACGATTCGTCTAGAAGATGTAGAACAAACTGTCACTCCCAACACAAAAATTGTTGCGGTGATGCACGTATCAAACGTGCTTGGCACGATCAATCCGGTAAAAGAAATTGCCCAAATTGCTCATAAAAACGGTGCGGTTGTTGTTGTTGATGGGGCGCAAAGTACACCGCATATGAAAGTAAACGTGCAAGACATCGATTGCGATTTTTATGCGTTTTCAGGCCATAAAATGTGCGGTCCGACAGGTATCGGTGTGTTATATGGCAAAAAACATTTGCTTGAGCAAATGGAACCTGTTGAGTTCGGTGGGGAAATGATTGATTTTGTCGGTTTGTATGAGTCAACATGGAAAGAGCTCCCGTGGAAATTCGAAGGTGGCACACCAATTATCGCTGGAGCGATCGGCTTAGGAGCCGCGATTGATTTTCTTGAGCAAGTCGGATTAGATCATATCGCTGAGCATGAGCATCGTTTGGCGCAATACGCGCTTGCACAGCTGGCGACGATTGAAGGATTAACGATTTACGGTCCGAAAGAGCGGGCAGGGCTTGTGACGTTCAATATAGATGGTGTGCATCCGCATGATGTAGCGACGGTTTTAGATGCGGAAGGCATTGCTGTTCGTGCTGGTCATCATTGTGCGCAGCCACTTATGAAATGGCTAAACGTGACAGCAACTGCACGTGCAAGCTTTTATTTATACAATACAGAAGAAGAAATTGACGCACTCGTTTCAGCATTAAAGAAAACGAAGGAGTATTTTAGCTATGTCTTTTAATAGCCATTTAGATACGTTGTATCGGCAAGTGATTATGGATCATTATAAAAACCCACGAAATCGCGGGGTATTAGAAGGGGAACACGTCGATATAAATATGAACAACCCGACGTGTGGCGACCGTATTCATTTAACGTTAAAAGTAGAAGACGGAAAAATTGTCGATGCGAAATTTGAAGGAGAAGGTTGTTCTATTTCGATGTCATCTGCATCGATGATGACAGAGGCGATTAAAGGAAAAACGATCGAAGAAGCGTTGAAGTTATCAACGATTTTTTCCGACATGATGCAAGGGAAAGATTATGACGATTCAATCGATTTAGGAGATATTGAAGCGCTTCAAGGCGTATCCAAATTTCCTGCACGCATTAAATGTGCAACGCTAGCTTGGAAAGCGATGGAGAAAGGGTTGCACGGGCAACAAGGACAGTCATAAAAAAGGAGGCGAACGGGATGGCAAAAAAAATGCCAGAAATCGGTGAATATAAGTACGGTTTCGCCGATAAAGACGTATCAGTTTTCCGCGCTGAGCGCGGATTAACGCGCGAAATTGTAGAAGAAATTTCGCGAATGAAAAATGAACCACAATGGATGCTTGAATTTCGTTTAAAAGCGTTAGATATTTTTTACAGCATGCCGATGCCACAATGGGGTGGCGATTTATCGAGCTTAGATTTCGATGAAATTACGTATTACGTTAAACCATCAGAAAAATCTGGACGTTCATGGGATGAAGTGCCAGAAGAAATTAAAGCAACGTTTGATAAACTCGGTATTCCAGAAGCAGAACAAAAATATTTAGCAGGGGTATCGGCTCAATACGAATCGGAAGTTGTATACCACAACATGAAAGAAGATCTAGAAAAATTAGGTGTCATTTTTAAAGATACAGACTCGGCGCTAAAAGAAAATGAAGATTTGTTCCGCGAGCATTGGGCAAAAGTCGTTCCGCCGACGGATAATAAATTTGCGGCGCTAAACTCAGCTGTTTGGTCGGGTGGCTCATTCATTTACGTGCCAAAAGGTGTAAAAGTTGATACGCCGTTGCAAGCGTATTTCCGTATTAACTCTGAAAATATGGGACAATTTGAACGGACGTTAATTATCGTCGATGAAGGGGCGCATGTTCATTACGTCGAAGGCTGCACGGCGCCTGTATATACGACAAACTCGCTTCATAGTGCAGTCGTTGAAATTATCGTGAAAAAAGGCGCGTATTGCCGTTATACGACGATTCAAAACTGGGCGAACAACGTCTTTAACCTTGTTACAAAGCGCGCGGTTTGTGAAGAGAACGCAACGATGGAATGGATTGACGGAAACATTGGGTCGAAATTAACGATGAAATATCCAGCAGTCGTTTTAAAAGGAGAAGGTGCGCGTGGATTGACACTTTCGATTGCGATTGCTGGCAAAGGGCAACATCAAGATGCAGGGGCGAAAATGATTCACTTAGCGCCAAACACGTCATCAACGATCGTATCCAAATCCATTTCAAAACAAGGTGGAAAAGTCACATATCGCGGTATCGTTCATTTCGGACGAAAAGCGGACGGTTCCCGTTCAAATATTGAGTGTGATACGCTCATTATGGATAATCAATCGACATCCGATACGATTCCATATAACGAAATTTTAAACGACAACATTTCTCTTGAACATGAAGCAAAAGTATCGAAAGTATCGGAAGAACAACTATTTTATTTAATGAGCCGCGGCATTTCCGAACAAGAAGCGACAGAAATGATCGTGATGGGCTTTATTGAGCCGTTTACGAGAGAATTGCCGATGGAATATGCGGTTGAAATGAACCGTCTCATCAAATTTGAAATGGAAGGTAGCATTGGATAACGAATAGCTGATGATCTGCGCCATGCAGATCATCGGCTTTTTTTGTATGTTGTGGTAAGATGAATGTAGGTGATGAATATGATTTATGTCGGACTAACGGGATGGGGCGACCATGACAGTTTATATCCGTCTCGTCTTGCGTCAAAAGATAAGTTACAAGCGTATGCGGCCCACTTTCCAACCGTTGAAGTTGATGCGTATTTTTATGCCATTCAACCGCGCCAAAACGTTGAAAAATGGTTAACGGAAACGCCTGCGTCATTCCAATTTATCGTGAAGGCGTATCAAGGAATGACAGGGCATCAACGAGGGGACATTCCATATGCGAACAAAGAAGAAATGTTTACTGCATTTCTCCAATCGATTGAGCCGTTTCGGCAAGGAAATAAGCTCGCCATGGTATTGTTTCAATTTCCGCCGTGGTTCGATTGTAAAAAAGAGCATGTTCACTATTTGCGTTGGTGTCGGGAGCGAATGAAAGATATTCCTGTAGCGCTTGAATTTCGTCATCAATCGTGGTTTTCCCCTCCGTTTTATGAAAAGACATTGCGTTTTATGGAGGAAGAGCGATGGATTCATAGCATTTGCGATGAACCGCAAGCGGGGGAAGGATCGGTACCGACTGTTCTTCATCCAACAGATCGAAAGAAAACGCTCATTCGTCTACACGGACGCAATGTCGCTGGCTGGAATAAAAGAGATGACGAAAATTGGCGTGCCGTCCGTTATTTATATCGCTACAACGAGCAAGAGCTACAAGAGTGGGCACAACATATTCGTATGTTACAAACAAAATGTGAACACATTTACGTACTATTTAACAACAACTCAGGAGGAGATGCCGCTCATAATGCAAAACAGTTATTGCAGTTGTTAGGCATTGAGTATACAAATTTAGCACCGCGACAATTAGATTTGTTTTCATAATGGGGGATCAAAAATGGAATATGTATTTCTTTTAATCATCGGTCTTTTAGCAGGGACGATTGGTAGCCTTGTCGGTTTAGGGGGAGGGGTCATTATCGTTCCCGCGCTTCTTTTTTTAAGTGCTGCGCACGTATTGCCGACCATTTCACCACAAGTGGCTGTTGGGACATCGCTTGTTGTCATTATTTTTAATGGATTGTCATCAACTTTAACGTATATGAAGCATAAGATGGTTGACTATAAAAGCGGTTTATTTTTTTTCATCGGTAGTGGCCCAGGGGCGATGCTTGGCGCGTGGGTGAATCAACATGTACATATGCATCATTTTTCACTTTATTTTGGATTATTTCTCATTGCTGTTTCATTTTTGCTTATGTTCCAATCGCGTCTGTCCCCGTCTAATAAGCGCACGTTTTCAGTTGTGCGTACATACGTCACGAATGAAGGGGAGGAAGTGACGTATGGATATCATCCGTTTAGCGCTACGTTCATTGCGTTTGTTGTCGGGTTTGTTGGTGGATTTTTTGGGATCGGTGGTGGGTCGCTTATGGTACCTGCGATGATGCTATTATTTTTATTTCCTCCTCACGTTGCCGTTGCGACATCGATGTTTATCGTCTTTTTATCATCTATTGTTAGTTCAATGACGCACGTCTTTATGGGGAATGTCGCTTGGACGTTTGCCCTTTCGCTTATTCCGGGCGTATGGATTGGGGCGAAATGTGGGGTGTGGCTTAATCGACGATTAAAAGGAAAAACGGTCGTGACGTTATTACGAATTGTACTTATTTTACTTGGTGTTCGTTTAATTATGCAAGGACTTGGATCGTAAAAAAGAAAGGTGTGTTGCAAGCGTTGAGGGAGACGATACATATTTATCATACAAACGATGTGCATAGCCATTTTGAGCGATGGCCAAAAGTTGTTCACTATTTACAAACAGTAAGAAAAAAGCATCAACAAAATCGCGAGCATATGGTTTTACTTGATATTGGTGATTTTATCGATCGTTTTCATCCCCTTACTGAAGCGTCAGCAGGAAAGGCAAACGTCATTCTTTTAAACGATGTCGCATACGATGCGATCACGATTGGGAATAATGAAGGAATTACGCTTAGCCATGAACAGCTCGATACGTTGTACACGAACGCTACGTTTTCGGTCATCGTGGCGAACATTTTTTATGAAAACGGAGAGCGCCCGCGCTGGATGAAGCCATATGTTATGATGACGTTTGGACATGTTCGTGTTGCGTTTATTGGAGTGACTGTTCCGTTTCAGACGTTTTATGAATTGCTTGGATGGCGTGTTGCCGATCCATTTGACACGGTTGCTCAACTCATTGAACAACTTTCAGAAAAAGTGGATGCAATTGTTTTATTGTCTCATTTAGGGATAAATGATGATGAAAAAATGGCTCATATGTTTCCACAATTGACTGCGATTTTAGGTGGGCATACACATCACGTATTTGAACATGGCAAACGAGTGAATGAAACTTTGCTTTGTGGAGCAGGGAAGTTTGCGGAATATGTCGGATGTTTAACATTGTCAATCGATAAAAATAGCCGGAAAGTTGAGGCATGCGCATATGTCCAACATACCGATGCATTAGAAGATGAATGTACGGAAACGAAACAAAAATTAAATCATATGATTGAGCAAGCAACAAATGCATTGGCACAACCGATTGTGCATTTGCCTGAACCGTTACATATGGACTGGTTTTCCCCTTCCCCATTTGCGTCGCTTCTTGCCCAAGCGTTGAACGAATGGTGTGAAAGTGATATAGCGATGGTCAATGCGGGTGTTTTGCTTGCATCATTGCCAAAAGGCGTTGTGACGAAAGGGGATATCCATCGCATTTGCCCGCACCCAATTAATCCGTGCAAAGTATATTTGCGCGGAAGCGAATTAAAAGAAGTCATTTTGCAAGCGGAAACGGAACAAATAAAACAGTTGCGGGTGAGGGGATTCGGATTTCGCGGCGAAGTGATGGGACAAATGGTGTACGATGGCGTCACGATCGAGAAAGAGACAATGTCGGACGGTCAAGCACATGTGCGTCGCATTTTTATTCATCATCAGCCAATTGATGAGCAAAAAACGTATGCGGTCGCGACGATTGATATGTTTACGTTCGGACACTTATATCCTGAAATATATCGTGCGAAAAAGCAATATTACATGCCCGAAATGTTGCGGGATGTGCTTGCGTGGAAGCTAAAAAACATGTATCAATAGGCACGCTTCGATCTTTTATTCATACATTGAATAAAAGAAAGGAGCGTGAATATATGATTGAATTAAAGCCGTTATGGATTGACGGAGAGCCGTTTACAGCCATTTCTGTTCAGTTGCCTAAAACGACGTTGTTAGCTGTTGCTAATGATAAAGGATATATTATGTGTGGGGCGTTAGATGTGGCTTTATTAAACGAAAAGTTGCGCGACCGTGGCATTGTAGCTGGAAGAGCGGTAGGGGTGCGGACAATTGATCAATTGTTAGAAGCACCGCTTGAGTCTGTTACGCTTGCTGCTGAACAATTAGGTATTTCACGTGGAATGAAAGGAAAAGACGCCTTGCTCCTGATGAAATAAAATAATAATCCCCTGCTTGATCGCATACATATAGCGTGAGAGGGGGGATTTTTGTTGTATCAACAACTACGCAAAAGAAGAAAACCGCTACCCATCCGCTATATTTTTTTAATTACCTTTATTTTTTTTATCATTTCGACTGTTGCGAGCCTTTGGTTTATTAATAGAGGAATTGAACCAACGCTGATGGCGATCGCCGAAAAAGAAACGCGCCGCTTAGCGAATTTAGTGATAAATAATGCGATTAATCAACAAATTGCTGAAGACGACTTTCGAGTTGAAAATTTTATCAAAATTGAAAAAGATGAGCATGGGAAAATTTCCGCAATAGATTTTAATGCTACCGTTGTGAATCGTGTATTAGCTAAAACGACAAATCGAGTTCAACGAAATTTAAAAGCGGCATCAGAAGGAAAACTATCGGCGCTTGAGTTTCCAGATGTTCAAATTGAAACGGAAAAAGAACAAGGAATCGTCTATTATATCCCGCTCGGACAAGCAACGAATAACGTATTGTTAGGAAATTTAGGACCGCACATCCCGGTTCGTTTTTACGTCATTGGGGATGTTCATTCGGACGTAAATAAAAATATACGTCCGTTTGGCATAAATAATGCTTTAATAGAAATAGCAATTCATATTGAAGTTAACGTGCAAATTATTATTCCATTTGCTACAAAAACAGCAACGATTCAAAACGACATTCCTGTAGCGATTCAAATTATTCAAGGGGAAGTTCCACAATTTTATAATCAAGGTGGGGAAGGAAATACGTCAATTGAAATTCCAGTTGAATAATAAAAAATTCTGAAAATTTTATTTTTTGAAATATTATTTTGACAAAAAGCTTGTCCGTTGATATACTTAAAACTAAAATGAAACAAAAAAGTCTGAAAAATTAAAATAATCGAACGAGGAGGTGTTCATCTTTTTATTACGTAACGATATGAAAAAATCAAAAACTGACTGAGGAGGGTATTTCATTATGGAGAGTCGTCAACAATGGGGCACACGCGCCGGCTTTATTTTAGCAGCTGCTGGCTCGGCAATTGGATTGGGAAACATTTGGAGGTTTCCGGCTGTTGCATATGAAAATGGTGGAGGGGCATTTTTTCTTCCGTATTTATTTGCATTATTAACAGCGGGTATTCCAATTCTTATATTGGAATTTGTGCTTGGACATAAGTATCGCGGTTCAGCGCCATTAACGTTCGCCCGTCTAAGCAAAGGAACAGAATGGATTGGTTGGTGGCAAGTCCTTATTTCATTCGTTATTTCAACGTATTATTCCGTCGTTATTGCATGGGCGATGTCTTATACGTATTTTGCTTTCACATCAAAATGGGGGGAAAATACAGGGGACTTTTTATTCGGTGAGTATTTGAAATTAGCAGAAACACCGGGTACGTTCGGAAGTTTAGTTCCAGCTGTTTTGATTCCACTTCTTCTCGTTTGGATCATTAACTTAGCCGTTTTGTATAAAGGTGTTCGTAAAGGAATTGAAGCAGCAAATAAAATTTTCTTACCAACGCTTATCGTTCTTTTCTTTATTATCGTCATTCGCGCTGTGACGTTAGACGGAGCGATCGAAGGATTAAATGCATTTTTCAAACCAAATTGGGATCAAATTATGAACGGAAAAGTATGGCTTGCGGCATATAGCCAAATTTTCTTTAGCTTATCGATTGCGTTCGCTATTATGATTACTTATTCAAGTTATTTACCAAAAAAATCTGACATTACGAATAACGCATTTATTACAGGTTTTGCAAACTCAGGATTCGAGTTATTAGCTGGTATCGGCGTATTTAGCGTCCTTGGTTTTTTAGCACAACAACAAGGCGTAGAAGTAAGCGAAGTTGTTAAAGGTGGCGTTGGATTGGCGTTCGTCGTCTTCCCACAAATTATTAATCAGTTTCCTGCGTTTAATGAGCTTTTCGGGGTATTATTTTTCCTTTCATTAACATTAGCAGGACTGACATCGCTTATTTCTATTTCAGAAACGTATGTTTCGGCAATTCAAGAAAAATTTGGTATATCTCGAACGAAAGCTGTTCTCGGCGGGGGAGGAGCAGCGGCGCTCATCGCATTAGTATTCGCTTCAAACGGCGGATTATATTTCTTAGATGTTGTTGACTATTTCATTAACAACTTTGGTGTTGCGCTCGTTGGATTAGTTGAAGTAGTTGTCATTGCATGGGTGCTAAAAGAACTAAATGCCCTTCAAGCCCATGCAAATAGCGTGTCAGATATTATGGTAGGCGCGTGGTGGAAAATTTCGCTCTCTGTTGTCACACCAATTGTTTTAGGATACATGATGTTTGATAGCATTAAAACAAACGTGAAAGAAAATTATGGTGGATACGATACGTTATTCGTTGTGAAATACGGATGGATTGTTGCGGCGCTTGTTATCGTTCTCGGTTTTGTTCTTTCAGTAAAACGTTGGAAAGATGGAGTACTTTCCGTTCCGACAGATAAGGAGGTTTCGAGCTAATGGAAACAAGTGCGCTTATTATGATGCTTGTCGGTATGGGAATTATTTGGGGAGGTTTTGCTGCGAGCGTCGCTCATGCAGTAAAGAAAAGTCGGCAATCATAAAAAAGATGGGGCATATGCCTCATCTTTTTTTCATGCGTTCTTGTCTTTCCCACTGTTTTAAGTAAGGGTATGGGTCAAACGACCATTCCGTATAGCCGTTATCTTTATACATGCCGTAGTGAAGATGCGGCGGAAATTTACCCGATGTACCGGGCGGTCCGTAACCAGAACTTCCGACTGAACCGATCAACATGCCGGGCTCTACAATCGTTCCTTCCTCTAAGCCGTTAGCGAATCCGTTTAAGTGTGCAAAATAATGGTACGTATTGTTTATATCACGAATGCCGATGCGCCAACCTCCGTATTTATTCCATCCTTTTAATTCCACGATACCGTAACATGTTGAGCGAACAGGGGTACCGTAATGTGCAAAAATGTCTGTTCCTTCATGAATACGCCGTCCGCCCCATCCGCGTGCATCTCCCCACGTACTACGATAACTATATTCAAATCGTCTTGGAATTGGAAAAGCGTATTGATCGAGTTGTAGCGTTTCAAAATGTTTATATAGTTTCACTTTGCCTAAAATAATATCGATGGTTTTGCTTCGCTCATAATAATCCCATAGCGCCATTTTAATATGCGTATGATCTGTGCCATATGACCGCAAAAAGCGAGCGAAAGCAAATAATACATCCTCGTCGTTTGTTCGATCCGCGATACCATCGCCATTTCCATCTATCCCCATGCCACCAAATTGGCTAATTGTAAATGGGTTTTGATCTTCTTTATTTTTATTGAGTGGTCCAGCCCATCGTTCAGGGGGAATGTAAATGCCGATGACTCCAGTTGGTTTTGGTAAATCGCGACGCGCTTGACGAATGCTCCGCTCATATTGGTCAACGGCTGCGAAGTAGTACCAAGGAATGAGCGAGATGGCTTCTGCTTTTTTATAAAGTTCCATTCGTTGATCATACAAATCATTTGGTGCAGCAGTGAATGATTGGAACGGAATGAAAAGAAAAATGATTATGCACCATAATGTTTTCACGCATTCTTTCTCCTTTCTCCGATGTTCATATCATTAGTTTGAGGTAATCGACTGTTTTCATAAATAAAAAATGTTGGAAAAACAAACTGCTTTGTATTGTAAGGCAATAACTCGTATAATGGGTAATGTACATTAACGAGTGGAGCGTGAAAATGATGTCAACAAAAGAACAGCACCTTCGCAAACCAGAGTGGTTAAAAATAAAGTTAAATACGAATGAACATTATACAGGCTTGAAAAAAATGATGCGAGAAAACCAATTGCATACGGTGTGCGAAGAAGCGCGTTGTCCAAATATTCATGAATGTTGGGCCGTTCGTCGCACAGCGACGTTTATGATTTTAGGCGATGTATGTACGCGCGCTTGCCGTTTTTGCGCTGTTAAAACAGGATTGCCAACGGAGCTAGATTGGCAAGAGCCGAAGCGTGTGGCTGAATCCGTTCGTTTAATGAATTTAAAACACGTTGTTGTGACTGCTGTTGCGCGCGATGATTTAAAAGATGGTGGTGCAGCTGTATTTGCTGAAACGGTACGTGCTATCCGACGGAAAAATCCGTTAACGACGATTGAAGTATTGCCATCTGATATGGGGGGTGTATATGAAAACTTGAAAACGCTAATGGACGCTCGTCCTGACATTTTAAATCATAATATTGAAACGGTTCGTCGCCTCACTCCGCGCGTTCGTGCGCGCGCAACGTATGAACGTTCACTTGAATTTTTGCGCCGCGCAAAAGAAATGCAGCCTGATATTCCAACAAAATCAAGCTTAATGGTCGGTCTTGGTGAAACGAAAGAAGAAATTTTAGAAGCGATGGACGATTTACGGGCAGTCGGAGTGAATATTTTAACAATCGGTCAATATTTACAGCCGACAAAAAAACATTTAAAGGTAGAGAAATATTACCATCCTCATGAGTTTATGGAGTTAAAAGAAATTGCGTTAGCGAAAGGATTTAGTCATTGTGAGTCTGGTCCGCTCGTTCGCTCTTCCTATCATGCTGATGAGCAAGTACAATCGGCAAAAGCGAATGAGTAAACAAAAAAAGGATGCCCCTTTCATGTATATGGGACATCCTTTTTCGTTATTGCATCATGTTCATTTCTTCGCGTTGCACACCGTTTTCATTTTCTCCATTGCTCACTTTTCGACCTTGTGGCGATTTGAGCATTTCTTTAATCGTTTGTTGTAAAACTTGATCGATATTTTGACTATTTGAATCTAAACGGCCGAATCGTTCAATATCTTGAAACATGCGCGGATTGTCTGAAACGTATACGTGATAATAACGTGGAACGACAGAAATAGCTGTTTTTTTCACTTGATCGGCTGTTTCAAACCGATTTGTACTGTCTGTCTTGTAAACGACAAACACTGTATCGTCTGTGACGAGCGTCCCAACATCATGAACGTTCGGAAGTTGGGTGCACAGTTTGCTAATTAAATCCGCGACATTTTCGCGATTTAATACAGGTATTGTCGCATACTGTGTTGTATCACCCGGAATTGGGCTTTTTTGATGTCTTACGTAACCGAAATTCGTTAATCTCGAATCCATTCCGTTTCGGACACCATGTTCGTTGTATAAATCGTTTCTTGAACGAACGTTGATCGTTGTTCCGCTTTTCTCATACAAAGATGTCGATTCGTTCATTCCTGCGCACCCAGATAATAAAGCGATTGTACTAATGCCTGTCAGTAACCATGTATTCCGCAAAACAAATCCCCCCTTCTTTTTTATTATTCGTTTTATTCAAAGCGTTATAATGGTGATTGCTTGGGAGAAAGACATGTTTTATGATAGAAATGGAAAGAAGAGGTGAGGACATATGATTTGCATTCACAATACATGTTACGAGCTTGTAGAAAATGTGCGCAACGGCTTTAACGAAGAAGCGTTTCGTGCGCGCTATACGGATATTTTAAATAAATATGATTACATTGTTGGCGATTGGGGATATAATCAGCTTCGCCTTCGTGGCTTTTTTGATGACCATAACCAAAAAGCGACATATGATACGAAAATAAGTACATTATCCGAATATTTGTTTGAATATTGCAATTTTGGTTGCGCTTATTTTGTGTTACGTAAAGTGAAAAAATAGGTCAGGACGTCTGACCTATTTTTCATGAGTATGGTTGTTGGTCATTTTCGCTCGGATCATCGTGAACAGGATGTGCGCCTGGATCTTGGCGCGGGATGTTTTGGTGAAGCGATTTATACTCGTAATTAAATGCGCTGTAATATCGCTGTCCTTTTCGCCATGGGGTACTTTTATTTTGAACGGGTTCATGTTCGCCACGTGGGGAACCGTATGGACCTTCGGGCAACGTTTCTGGTACGAGAAAATTTTTCATCGCTTCCACAGTTGAAAAATCACGATACGTTTCATCGGTCATGTGAATTCTTCCTTTCGTTTTTTACATAGCGTACCACTTAACCGACGATTTCATGTAAAAAGCTTCGCAACTCGTTTGCATCTTCTTCATTTAAGTTATATATGTGTTCAATATACCCAGGCTGTTGCAAGTCATCTGAACCGATAATCGCATATCGATTGCTTTGTAAATCGAGTACGAGCGCTTTGCCATAAAAACGATCTGTTTGGACGATTGCTAAATCAAACCGTTCATTTTTTCCAGCGAAGCTAACAAATCGAGTTTTTGTATCTACTGTATCGTCATATAAAAAGAAACGTTCCATATTGTATCCCTCCATATCGTGTATCGTTGCTTCTTCATCTTAACAAATTTCTGTTAGCTGTGTAAAAGAAAGCGCTATGCTACAATAAAATAAAAAGCAGAAAGGAAGATGAATGATGTATTTTGTTGATCGTCAAAAAATCGAGAAAACATTGAAATATATGGAGGAAGTTGTCTCTTATGTCCAACAACCGTTTCATACGCCAATCGAGAAGCTAGCGCTTGAACGGATAGGACATGTTATTATTGAATCAATCATTGACGTTGGAAATGCGATGATTGACGGCTTTATTATGCGCGATCCCGGAAGTTACGAGGACATTATTGACATTCTAGTCGATGAACGTGTTCTTTCGGATGAAGATGGCGAAGCATTAAAACAAATCATCCATTTCCGTAAAAAGCTTGTTCAACAATACATCGACGTACCGCATGGCGAATTATTGAACGCATTGCAAAACTATCGCCATGTTCTTCAATCTTTTCCAGCTGCTATTCGCACGTATTTACATCATGAGCTTGGGCCTGTGTCCGCTTTTTTAAATGAAAATGTTTAAAAATTGTGTGTATAGGGAAAATCGTATAAAATGGAAGAGGGTGAAACGTGATGCGAAAAAAAACCTCTTCCACGAAAGAGCAAATTTTAAAAATGCTAAAAGTGCAAAAGCAGCTAACAGTGGGTGAAATGGCGGAGCAACTACAAATTACGGAAATGGCTGTCCGCCGTCATTTAAGTGCGTTAGAGCGCGAAGAACTTGTTGAATCGACGCTTGTTCGTCAACCGATGGGAAGGCCGACAAATGTGTATCGATTAAGTGTAAAAGGACATCAACGTTTTCCGCGCCACTATCAGCAAACGATGCTCGATTTTTTAGCTGATTTAGAACGGATGGGCGGAAAGCAAATGGTTGCGCAGTTGTTTCAAAATCGGCAAGAACGGATGAAAAAGTTGTATGAACGACAATTTGGCGATAAATCGTTTGATGAAAAGATCAAAGAGCTTGTTGCGGTGCAAAATGAGCATGGGTATATGTCGGAATTAGTACAACACGACGATGATTCGTTTGAGTTAGTTGAACATAACTGCCCGATTGCAGAAGTAGCTCAAGCGTATCCGATTGCTTGTGAATGTGAGCGACAGCTGTTTGAAACCCTCATTCATGAAGCTGAAATTGTTCCGAAAACGTGTTTAGCTGACGGTGATGATGCGTGTCGCTACCATATTAAGCGAAAAAAATGAACAATCGTTGACATTCGTTGTGCTCTTTTTGACAAGTACAGTTGTTTTGCGTTAAAGTTTGAACGTGCAAATTGTCAAAAGGAGTGGCAAAAGTGAAAACATATAAAGGATATTTAATTGATTTAGACGGTACGATGTATCGTGGGACAGAACGAATTGAAGAAGCGTGCGCTTTTGTGCACCGCCTTCATGAAAAGGGCACTCCGTATTTATTTGTAACAAACAATTCTTCCCGCACGCCCGAACAAGTGGCAGAAAAGTTGCGGAAATTTGGTATCCCTGCAACGAAAGAGCAAGTATTTACAACAAGTCAAGCAACGGCAAACTACATTTATGAAAAGAAGCCGAACGCTTCTGTTTATGTGATTGGAGAAGACGGTATTCGACGTGCGCTTGAAGAAAAAGGATTTACATTTGCAAATGAAGATGCGGAAGTCGTTGTGATGGGGATTGATCGTAGTATTAATTACGAAAAATTAGCGACTGCTTGTTTAGCTGTTCGCAATGGGGCAATGTTTATTTCGACAAACGGGGACATTGCGATTCCTACGGAGCGCGGACTTTTACCCGGAAACGGGTCGCTTACATCTGTCGTTGCTGTGTCGACACAAACGAAGCCGATTTTTATCGGTAAGCCAGAAAAAATTATTATGGAGCAAGCGCTTGAAGTGCTTCGTGTTCCAAAAGAAGAAACGTTAATGATCGGGGATAACTATGATACGGATATTATGGCAGGGATGAATGCGGGAATTGATACACTTCTCGTTCATACAGGAGTGACGACGAAAGAAATGTTGCAAACTTATGATCGACAACCGACGTATGTCGTTGACTCGTTAAAAGAATGGATCGAACGCATATAAAAGGTGCCTAGTTGGGCACCTTTTTCATAAGACAAGAAAGTATAAAAGTTTGGATTAAAAGAGCTGTCTAGCTTCAAGCGCCATCGGCTCGGTTCGCTCCGTCCCACACTGCGGCGGCGACAGCCTCCTCGGTGGGGCTTATGCGCCCTTCGCCGATAGGCGGGCGCTTTTCGCTTGTCTTGTATTCATTCGACATGGGCGGCGCGATGCGCTAAACGGCTTGAAGCAGCAGCAGCGATCGCTCCAACGATATCATCTAAAAACGTATGGCATTGACCGGATGATTTATCATTTAATTGGTGTAAAATGCCCGGTTTTTGTTTATCGATGTATCCGTAGTTCGTAAAACCGATAGAACCGTATACGTTGACGATCGAAAGAGCTAAAATTTCATCTACCCCATACAATCCTTCGTCTTTTGCGATAAATGATTGGAGAGGCTCTTGTAGTAAACCCTTCTCTGCTAAAATATCGAGCTGAATGCCGGTAAATAGTGCGTTTTGTACTTCACGCTTAGCGATCACGCGATTCACGTTATGAATACATTCGTCCATTTGTAAGTCTGGATGATATTTGGATTGTAAATAATAAACGAGTTCAGCAATATGTTCGATTGTTACCCCGCGATCAGCGAGCCATTTTCGTGCGACTTGTTCCATTTTTCCTATTTTCTTTTCCTCCATCCAACTTCACCTATTTCGTTTTTTATTTTTTACAATGTATGTGACTTTTTTATGAAACGTGCGTTCATTTCCTCTCTCTTATGAAGTTTATACGTATTTTTCAAACATATACATAAGGGAAGGAGGGATGTGTATGGATTATTATTTTCGAGTTGATCATATGGAGCAAATAGGTGATCGTTTTTTCGTTCGAAGTGGAAATGACATATATATTGCAGTACCGACGAATGAGAAAGAAAGCGACATTCATCAGTTATATTACATGGCAATGTATATGCGAACACAAGGTGACGAAACGATTGCAACGTTGCTTCCAACGAAAACAGGACGTTTTATTGGTATGTTACAAGGAAAGCGAGTGAGTGTATGGAAAATGGAAAACCGAATGAAAACAGGAGATGCCGCGCAACAACTCGCATTATTTCATCAGCGTGGTCGCACATATCCGTATGATGTTTCCGCCCGAAGTCGATTTGGCAAATGGGGAGAACTATGGGGACAACGAATCGATCAATTAGAACATTTTTGGCAATTACAAGTGAGATCTTCCGAAAAAAATGAGGTGGATAAACAATTTGTTGAAACATTTCCTTACTATTTAGGTGTTGCCGAAAATGCGGTTCAATATGTGATGGATACGCAATTAGATGAAGTTCCGATGCGCAGCGATATGCCGACGATTTGTCATGAACAATTTCCGCCCGAAACATGGGAGATAGGGAAAATACCAACGGATTGGGTGTTTGACCACGCAAGTCGCGATGTTGCGGAATGGATCCGGAAGCAGTGGTTAACGAAACAATCAGATGAAACGATTGAGCGTTTTTTACAAACGTATGAACATGTGCAATCGCTTAGCCGCTTTTCTTGGCGAATGATTTATGCTCGATTATTATTTCCGCTTCATTACTTTCAGTCGATTGAAAACTACTATGGATCAGAAGGTGACATGAGACAACGCTATGCGCAACAATTACGACAAGTCTTTGAAGAAACTGACGTATATGAACAAAAACTTCGTCATTTTCATGATATGACTACTGTCTCTATTCCTCGTCTCGACTGGTTATAAATATGGTACAATAAAGCGGATAAAGATATGTTAAAGGGGACGAGGGTATGGGAAAACGATATGTTTTCATTACAAGAAAACTACCAGATGATGTCGTTGCACCGTTATATGACAAATATGATGTGAACATGTGGCCACATGAGCATCTTGTTGTTCCGCGTGATGTGCTACTTCAAGAAGCAAGCCGAGCGGAAGCATTAATTACGATGTTATGTGATCGCATTGATGAGGAGTTATTACAACAAAGCCCGAAACTTCGCGTCGTTGCGAATGTAGCCGTCGGTTACGACAATATTGACGTAGAGGCAGCGACAAAACGAGGGGTCATTGTTTGTAACACGCCTGATGTATTGACAGAAACGACAGCGGATTTAACATTTGCTCTCCTGTTAGCAACGGCAAGAAGATTGGTTGAAGCAGCCGAGTTTATAAAAGAAGGAAAATGGGAAAGTTGGAGTCCGCTTTTACTTGCAGGGACGGATGTTCACCATAAAACGATTGGAATTGTCGGTATGGGGAAAATCGGGCAAGCCGTTGCGCATCGGGCAAAAGGATTTCATATGCGCGTATTATACTATAATCGTTCACGAAATATCGAAGCCGAACGAACACTTGATGCGACGTATTGTTCGTTTGATGCGTTGCTTGAACAAGCAGACTTTGTCGTCTGTTTAGCTCCGTTAACGAATGAAACGTATCGTTTGTTTAACCGCGAAGCATTTATGAAAATGAAGCGATCAGCTATTTTTATTAACGCGGGACGCGGGGCAGTTGTGGACGAAGAAGCGTTATATGATGCGTTAATCAACCGACATATTGCTGGTGCGGGGATAGATGTATTTGCACAAGAGCCGATTCGTTCGGATCATCCGCTGTTACAATTGCCGAACGTTGTTGCTTTGCCGCATATCGGGAGTGCGACGAAAGAAACGCGGTACGCGATGATGCAACTATGTTGTCGCAACGTAATAGCCGTGCTAGAAGGTAAGGAGCCTTATACACCTGTGCAGAGCCAATAGGCTCTTTTTTTATTTTTTTAGAAAATTTTTAAACATAAAACGTTTTCATATGGTACGATAATGAAAATAAGGATTGTAAAAGAAATGGAGATCCTCTATAATGTCTACTATAAAAAAACAAATGTTCATTACAGAGAAACAAGAGGTGGGGGAAGATGATAAAAAGTGTATCAGTTGGATTATTAGGATTAGGAACGGTTGGCAGTGGAGTTGTGAAAATTATTAAAAACCATCAAGATAAATTAATGCATCAAATTGGTTGCCCTGTTGAAATAAAAAAAGTTGCTGTGCGTGATCGCGATAAAAAAAGAGATGTCGTTTTGCCAGAGGCAGTATTAACGACAAACGTAGAAGAAGTCATTCATGACCCAGACATCGATGTTGTCATTGAAGTCATGGGAGGCATTGAAGAAACGCGACGATATATATTACAGGCGTTAAAGAACGGAAAACATGTTGTGACAGCAAATAAAGACTTAATGGCACTATATGGAACAGAGTTGCTTGCTGTTGCGTCTGAGCATGGTTGCGATTTGTTTTATGAAGCAAGTGTCGCAGGGGGAATTCCGATTTTACGCAGCCTTGTAGACGGATTAGCTTCCGATCGAATTACAAAAATGATGGGCATCGTAAACGGGACAACAAACTATATTTTGACAAAAATGAGTAAATTTAATAAAAAATATGAAGAAGTATTGGCGGAAGCGCAGGCGCTCGGTTATGCTGAAGCGGATCCGACATCAGATGTAGAAGGACTAGATGCAGCAAGAAAAATGGCGATTTTAGCTCGTCTTGGTTTTTCGATGAACATTGATTTGCAAGATGTATACGTCAAAGGGATCACTGGAATTACGGAAGAAGATTTAAATTACAGCAAACGACTTGGTTATACGATGAAATTAATTGGTATTGCCCATCGAGATGGAGAGAAAGTAGAAGTGAGTGTGCAACCGACATTGTTACCAGAAACACACCCACTTGCGTCTGTCAATGATGAGTATAATGCCGTTTACGTTTACGGAGAAGCGGTTGGAGAAACGATGTTTTACGGTCCGGGAGCAGGAAGCTTACCGACAGCAACATCCGTTGTGTCGGACTTAGTTGCTGTAATGAAAAATATGCGCCTTGGGGTAAATGGGAGAAGCGCAGTTACCCCACAATACGATAAGCAGTTAAAAGACGATAGCGAAATATACTCTAAATATTTCTTACGCATTCACGTAAAAGATCAAGTTGGAGCGTTTGCGAAAATTACATCACTTTTTTCAGAGCGTGGAGTAAGTTTTGAGAAAATTTTACAATTGCCTTTAAAACAAAAAGATTTGGCAGAAATTGTTCTCGTTACGCATCAAGCATCTTTAAAAGATTACCGTGATGTGTTGCAACAGTTGCGCGATTTAGAAGTTGTCGAAGAAGTGAAAAGTTCGTATCGAGTAGAAGGGGAAGGTGCGTTGTAATGTGGAGGGGATTGTTGCATCATTATCGTGACTATTTACCGGTGACAGATAAAACACCGATGTTATCGTTAAATGAGGGGAATACACCTCTCATTCCGCTCATTCATTTGTCGGAAAGACTCGGTGTAGAATTATACGTTAAAACAGAGGGAGCAAACCCAACAGGATCTTTTAAAGATCGTGGGATGGTAATGGCTGTTGCTAAGGCAAAAGAAGAAGGAAGCGATACAATTATTTGCGCTTCGACAGGCAACACGTCTGCCGCTGCTGCTGCGTATGCTGCACGGGCAAATATGCGTTGCATTATCGTCATTCCCGACGGGAAAATTGCGCTCGGAAAGTTGGCGCAAGCGGTCATGTATGGGGCAGAAATTGTTGCGATTCAAGGAAATTTCGATCACGCATTAAAAATGGTGCGTCGTTTAAGCGAAATGGCTCCGGTCACGCTTGTCAATTCAGTCAATCCGTATCGTATTGAAGGGCAAAAAACAGCAGCGTTTGAAATTTGTGAGCAACTCGGGCAAGCCCCTGATATTCTCGCTATTCCAGTCGGAAACGCAGGAAATATTACAGCATATTGGAAAGGATTTAAACAATTTCATGAAAAGCATGGAACAACATTGCCGCAAATGCGCGGGTTTGAAGCAGAAGGAGCGGCAGCAATTGTTCGTAACAAAGTGATTGAAAATCCAGAAACGATTGCGACAGCAATTCGAATCGGTAACCCCGCAAGCTGGGAATATGCTGTTCAGGCCGCGAACGAATCGGGAGGAAAAATTGATGAAGTGACAGATGCCCAAATTTTAGATGCGTACCGTTTACTTGCAAGAGAAGAAGGAATTTTTGCAGAACCTGCCTCATGTGCGTCGATTGCTGGTGTAATGAAACAGGTCGAGAGCGGCGAAATTGCAAAAGGAAGTCGAATCGTTGCAGTGTTGACTGGAAATGGATTGAAAGATCCAAATGTAGCGATGGACGCAACGAATATTCAACCGATCGTCTTGCCAAATGATGAAGAAGCGGTGTTTGCGCACATTCAAGGAGCTGTCCTTCAATGAACGATGGAGAAATGTTAAAAATTGTTGTCCCAGGAAGTACGGCCAACCTTGGGCCTGGCTTTGATTCGATCGGATTAGCTGTATCGTTGCATTTAACTTTAGAAGTTGTTCGTGCGGAAATGTGGGAATTTGTCCCAAAAACAAGTGAAGTGAAAAGTATTCCAACGGACGAAAGCAATTTAATTTATCAAGTAGCAAATGAACTAGCTCGTCAGTATGGTGTGGCGTTGCCTCCGTGTCGCGTGTTTGTGTCAAGTAATATCCCATTTACGAGAGGGCTAGGTAGTAGCGCAGCGGCGATTGTAGCAGCTATTGAGTTAGCAAATGAGCTTGGGGGTCTTGATTTGTCACAAGAGGAAAAAATGCGCGTAGCTAGCGTATATGAAGGTCATCCTGACAATGTCGGTGCTTCTTTATATGGGGGAGTAGTCATTGGAAGTCATTTGAAAGACCGTACACATATTGTACACATTCCTTCCATCCCAGTTGATTTAATTGCTGTCATTCCGACGTATGAATTGGAAACGAAAAAGTCTCGCACTGTTCTTCCGAGCGCATTTACGCGCGAGCAAGCCGTTGAGGCAAGCGCAATTAGCAACGTGCTTGTGGCGGCATTGCTTACAAACCATTGGTCGCTCGTTGGTGAGATGATGGATGCCGACTTATTTCATCAACCATATCGTGAATGTCTCGTACCTGAATTGCCACATGTGCGTACAGTAGCGAAACGGAACGGGGCATTTGGGGTAGCGCTAAGCGGTGCTGGTCCGACTGTCCTTTGTTTTTCTGAACAAGGGAGAGGGAAAGAAGTATACGATGCGCTTGTGGCAACATTTCTACATTGTGATGTTCGAATGTTGTCAGTAGAAACAAAGGGGAGTTGTGTATATAAAATGGCGTTAGAGAAATAAATGATTTTCTTCATGTCAAAAGGGGTGCATTTTTTGCACCCCCCTTTTTCTTTAGAACACTTGTTCAACTTCAACAACGCCAGGAACTTCTTCAAGTAATGCGCGCTCAATACCAGCTTTTAATGTGATCGTTGAGCTTGGGCAGCTTCCGCACGCACCGAGAAGGCGAAGTTTAACAACGCCGTCTTCTACATCGACTAATTCACAATCTCCGCCATCGCGAAGTAAAAATGGACGAAGTTTATCTAATACTTCTTGCACTTGTTGTTTAATATCTTGATCTGCCATTTTCATCGACTCCTTTCACTAATTTTATTATAATCATCATGATGAAAAAAATCTATCAACGTTACTTAACTTTTTTCCAGGGGAGAGAATAAATATGATTGAGATATGTGTGTATGGGGCGGATATGATTTGTGCTTCTTGTGTCGGTGCACCATCATCAAAGGATACGTATGAATGGCTTCAAGCTGCTGTTTCGCGCAAATATCCGAACGATTCATTTAAATTTGTGTATGTCGATATTTTTCATCCACCAGAAGATGAAGAAAAACGTCAATTAGCACAAAAGGTCATTGACGAAGACTTATTTTATCCTGTTGTTGTCATTGATGGGGAGATTGTTGACGAAGGAAATCCGAAATTAAAAAACATTTATAAAGCGATTGAAAAAAGGGCGAAGTAACTCGCCCTCATTCATTTTACACAACGCAAATCAGTAATTTGGGCTTCATGTTCAATGGAACGTTTAGAGAGTACATCTAAAATACGCTCTTGTCTTTTCTGATTTGCTTCAATATTTTTGACGATTTCATTCGTTTCAAGTACAGCTTGTTGGATCATTTTCAAGTCTTGCTTTGTAGCCATGTTTTCAAGATCTTGCTTTGTAGCCATGTTTTCAAGATCTTGCTTTGTAGCCATGTTTTCAAGATCTTGCTTTGTAGCCATGTTTTCAAGATCTTGCTTTGTAGCCATGTTTTCAAGATCTTGCTTTGTAGCCATTGTCTGTCTCATGTTATTCATTTCTGCTTGAAGTTCGTTTAACTTTGTGAGGACTTGCTGGAGAACCGCTTCCAACACTTATCCCTCCTTTCTGCTGGTTATGTGTATAAAGAAAACACCTTAATAAAATCTAAGGTGTTTTCGGCATGGGAAGATCATTATTTTATTATGCTATGCTTATCATACCATAGTGTCAAACAAAAAACAGCATATGTTTGTACGAAAAATGTAGGCAATTAATATCCATTATGGTACTTGTACATCCATAAGACGCCTGATTTCAGTAGGCGTGGAACCCGTCCGGTTAGTGGGCGATCGGCAACGAGGCCAAAGCCATGTTTTTTGCCTAATGATCCTAAAATACCTTTTAACTTAATTGGCGGAAATTCGCTTGGTGGTTCTTCGTCTTTCCATCTTTTTTGTAATACTTGAGCGATTTGTTCTGCTTGTCCTTCGGCAAGTTGGGCGCTCGGAGCGTGCGGTAAGCTTGCGCAATCGCCAACAACATATACATTTTCTATATTTGGAATATGATGTCGAGGTGTTAATATGACACGCCCTTGACCGTCTTTTTCTACATCGAGTTCGCGGACGACACGATTCGGTTGAATGCCGGCAGTCCATACAATCGCATCGCAATGGATTGCTTCGTCGTGATTATACAACGTATGTTCCTCAACTTTTGTAATATTTGATTGACGAATGAGCTCTACACCATGCGAATGAAACCATTGCTCTACATAATGGCTTAGACGTTCAGGAAACATAGATAAAATGCGTGTGCCGCGGTCAAATAGTTTCACGTGTAAATCTGGACGACTTTCAACTAATTCGCTTGCCAATTCTACACCGCTTAACCCGGCACCGACGACACCGACGATGCTATGTGGTGGGAGATTGCTTAGTTTTTGATACGTTTCTCTTGCTTTATCAATTGTTTGAATGCTATAAGTAAAAATGTCTGCACCGGGTACACCGTGATATTTATCTTCGCAACCTAATCCGATGACTAAGTCATCATACGGAATACACGTTCCGTCTTGAAGATGAACAACTTCATGATGTAAATCAATTTTTTGGACCTCGCCAAAAACGTAAGATAGGCGAGGGTGTTCTGGGAATGGAACGCGAATGTGCTGGTCACTAATCGTCCCAGCAGCTAAAGCATAATATTCTGTCTTTAAACAATGGTATGGAACACGATCAATTAATGTAATATGGATATGTTCTGGTAAATTCGGAAGGATGCGGAGTAAGATGCGCATATTTCCGTATCCGCCGCCAAGTAGCACGAGGTTTCTCATGGAAGCTTTCCCCTTTTGATAAAATTCGACCACTAAAAGTATAGCGAAATTGTGACAAAATAACAACATTTTTTCGAGAAACATGAATAATTAAGATGTTTTTCTTATGTCAATATTACATCATTTTTGTTGAAAGTGTTATAATAATAAGATTGAGGTGAATACATTGTTGAAACCGATCGTTGAATTTTGTATAAGTAATTTGGCAAATGGCTCACAACGCGCGCTAGAGCAACTTGAAAAAGATCCGAATTTAGACATTGTTGAATACGGATGTTTGGGATACTGTGGAAAATGTGCCAATATGTTATTTGCGATGGTAAATGGGGATATTGTTACAGCAGAGGATGCAGAGCAGCTCGTTGAGCGAGTGTATGAATATATTGAAGAAAATCCAATGTTTTAGGGGGCTATTGTGCCCCCCTTTTTTCTTCACGAATTTCTTGCCAACGGTCGTAAGCCATATTGACAATTCCTTTTTCAATCGTCTCTTTTTTTCTAGCAATCACGCGCGAAAAATAAATGATTGCTTGTTTTTCTTTTCCTAGCCTACGATACAATTCTCCGATTAAATACAATAAGCGCACTTCGGACATATGTGTGTGAACAAAATCATCTGCTTCATAAGAAGCGATATATTGCTCGAGCGCTAATCGCATAAATCGCCGTTCTTCTTCGCTTTTTTCGTTTGCACGATATAACCATGCAAGACGCATATAAAGTCCAGCGAGCGTAATATGTTTTTCTTTTTTCAATGTGGCGGAATAAATGCCGAGCTTGTATGTATCAATGGCCTCAGCAAATGTACGAGCCCCACTGTAATTTTTTCCACGCCAATTGGCGCAAATGTTTTGTTGAATGGCCTCAAGCGTTCGTGGTGGGAAATATGTTGAAAATTCTTCTGTTGCTGCAAATCCGCAATGTGGACAAACGTGTACATAATACAAAAGCGGATTCGCTTCTTCGCTCGCATAATATGAGCAAAAGTCAGTATCGTGCCGGATGGGACGAATGAAACGCGAACGAACTTTTTTCGTTGTATATGTTTGTTTACAAACAAGACATGTGACGGTACGATCATATAAAATATCCATTATGTTCCCTGCCTTGTATGATTGATAGTCATATTATACTATATGTTTCTCGGATTGCCTGTGACTTTTTATATATTTGTAAAAAAGTTGTCACGTTCATGGCAACGATGTATAGTGTTATTAAACATGTATGGGGAGGGACAGTATGAGAAGTTTTTCGTTCACGAAAATGCATGGATTAGGAAATAGTTATATTTATGTCAATATGTTTAAAGAGCGTTTAGCAGAAGAGGAATTATCTTATATCGCAAAGCGAGTGGCAAATGTACATACAGGGATTGGATCAGATGGACTGATTTTAATTTGCCCATCTGATGTGGCACCGGTGAAAATGCGAATTTTTAATAGCGATGGATCGGAAGGGAAAAATTGTGGCAACGGATTGCGATGTGTAGCGAAATATGTATATGAGCATGGCATCGTTCAAGAGAAACAGTTTATGATTGAAACGTTATCAGGTCTTGTTCAAGCTCGCGTTTTTGTAGAAGACAGAAAAGTCAATAGTGTGGAAATCAATATGGGAAAACCTCGTTTATCTCGTGGAGAAATACCGATGGTCGGAAAAGAAAACGATGTAGTTATTAACGAACGAATGGATTTTGCAGGGCATACGTATTATATGACAGGTGTATCGATGGGGAATCCTCATGCGGTATTTTATGTTGATCGTATTGAGGAGGCGCCAGTAACGACGCTTGGACCGATCGTTGAAAAAGATGAGCGCTTTCCAGAGGGAATAAATGTCGAGTTTGTAGAAGTGGTGAATGAACGTGAGCTTCATTTTCGTGTATGGGAGCGGGGATCTGGAGTGACCGAAGCGTGTGGTACGGGGGCATGTGCAGCGGTTGTGGCGTCGGTGCTAAATGGAAAAACGAAGCGAAATGAGGAAACGGTTGTTCATTTAGCTGGTGGAGATTTGTATATTACGTGGAAAGAAAATGGCGATGTGTTGATGCGCGGTGCCGCAGAAACGATTTGTACAGGTGTATACTATTATTAAAAGGAGTGAAGTTCAATGGAACAAATTGTGATACTCACAGAAAAAGCGGCGGAGCAAGTGAAACAGATGATGAAAGAAAGCGGGGAAGAAAACGTTTATTTTCGTGTCGGTGTTTATGGTGGAGGATGTAGCGGATTATCTTATGCGATGGGGTTTGATCATCAGAAGCGTGAAGAAGATCATGAGTTTGAACAAGACGGTTTGCGTATATTAGTCGATAAAGAAAGTGCGCTTGTATTAAAAGGAACGACGATTGATTACGAACAAGGGGCGATGGGTGGTGGATTTACGATTCACAATCCGAATGCCATTGCTTCGTGCGGCTGCGGTTCATCGTTCCGTACAGCGACTCATGCTGGTACGCCAGAAGAATGTTAAGGGGGATAGGATATGAAGGGACAAAGAAATATTATCCTTGCTCTTGTGTTTGCATTACTTGTGGCACTATTCTCTATTGCCAATATTCAAAATGTAGAGGTCAATTATATCGTTGGCTATTTTGAAACGCCATTAGTTATTGTCATTTTAGGTTCTGTCACTCTTGGAGCGCTCATTGTTTTTTTTGTTGGTGGATGGAAGTTTGTGAAGATGAGAAATTATACAAAAAAGTTGCAGATAGAGGTGGAGCAATTGCGATCATCTTTGCCAAATGATGAAGTGGCTACTACGATTCAAAATGTGACAAATGAAAATAATGAGAAGCCCCTCTCTTAAGAGAAGGGCTTCTCATTATTCAAACATCGATGTAGAATGAAGCGGTTGTACTTTTGCGCTTGGATCAATGTATGATTTTGCGTTGTTGACCGCTGTTGGCGCTTCACCGAATCCGCAAGCGATTAACTTGACTTTTCCTTCGTATGTGCAAATGTCGCCGGCTGCATACACACCTGGAATGTTTGTTTCCATTTTGGAGTTTACTTTAATGCAGTTTTTCTCGATTTCTAATCCCCACTCTTTAATCGGGCCGAGCGAAGAAATGAAGCCATAGTTGACGATCACAGCATCGACATCAATGATTTCGCGCGCTTTCGTTTTTACTTCTTCTAAAACGACTTGTTTGATACCGTTTTCATCCCCGATTAATTCGACAGGAACGAACGGTGTTTTGACGTCGACAGACGAGTTCATTAAGTTTTCAACGCTATGTTCATGGGCGCGGAATTTATCGCGTCGATGCACGATCGTTACTTTTTTAGCAATTGGCTCAAGCATAAGTGCCCAGTCAACGGCAGAGTCGCCACCACCGCATACAAGCACATTTTGACCAGCGAATTGATTTAAATCGGCAACAAAGTAATGTAAGTTCTTTCCTTCATACTGTACAGCACTTTCGAGTTCTAATCGACGGGGTTGGAACGCGCCATTTCCCGCAGTAATAATGACCGCTTTAGAATAATGAATTTCTTTATTTGTTGTTAGTTTAAATGTACCATCTTCCAATTTTTCTAACTTTTCGACAGACTGTTCTAAGCAAACGGTTGGGTTAAATTTACTCATTTGCTCTTTTAAATTGTCAATCAGTTGTTGAGCGCGAATTTTTGGAAATCCCGCTACATCATATATGTATTTTTCAGGGTAAAGTGCAGAAAGTTGTCCACCAAGCTGCGGTAAACTCTCGATAATTTTCACCGTTGCTTGTCGCATTCCTCCGTAAAACGCGGTAAACAAGCCAACAGGTCCTCCACCGATTACAGTAATATCGTACAGTTTTTGATCTTCTTTCACGTTCATTCCTCCTAAAACGTAAATTCTCACGTATTATCATACCATAAAAAATGGTTGAACGCTTTTGTTGTTTTGAAAATTTCGACATGAACTCGGCGAAAATTATGACCAAAAATTGAACAAATAACTCTTGAAAAAGAGAGAAAAAAAGAATAAGATGTTAACGTAGAAATGACAACTTTGTTACAAAACGTTGTATTTTTTTGGTCTATTTCGTGAATAAATTCACAAACTTTTTAAACGATAAAAATCGTTCAACAAGCACAAGCTAAAAAAAATAAGAAAAGGTGGAAGTGATTCGCTTGAAAAAGCCAAATGTTGTTGTATTAGGTGCAGGTTATGGTGGATTAATGACAGTGACGCGTTTACAAAAGATGATTGGCGTCAATGAAGCAAGTATTACGCTTGTCAACAAACATGATTACCATTATGAATCAACATGGTTGCATGAGGCAGCTGCAGGAACGTTGCATCACGAGCGCGTTCGCTATGCGATTGCAGATGTCATCGATCAAAGTAAAGTAAAATTTATTCAAGATACGGTTGAAAAAATCAACCTCGAACAAAAACAAGTGTTGCTTCAAAATCATGAGCCGCTAACGTATGATTATTTAGTTGTTGCTCTTGGATTTGAATCTGAAACGTTTGGCATTAAAGGCTTAAAAGAATATGCCTTCTCGATTGCAAACGTCAACGCTGCACGTCAAATTCGCGAGCATATTGAATACCAATTTGCGACATATAGCACAGAAGAAGAAAAACGTGATGAGCGTTTGACGATTGTCGTTGGTGGTGCAGGATTCACAGGTATCGAATTTTTAGGTGAGCTTGTAAACCGCGTCCCAGAACTTTGCCGTGAATATGACGTTGATCCAAATAAAGTGCGCATCATCTGCGTAGAAGCAGCACCTACAGTTCTGCCTGGTTTTGACCCAGAACTTGTTGAGTATGCGGTAAATGTTCTTGAGAAAAAAGGTGTCGAATTTAAAATTGGTACAGCGATTAAAGAATGTACACCAGAAGGCATTATCGTTAGTAAAGACGATCAAGTAGAAGAAATTAAAGCAGGAACAGTTGTATGGGCGGCTGGAGTGCGCGGAAGTCGCGTCATTGATGAATCAGGATTTGAAGCGATGCGCGGTCGTGTGAAAGTCGATCCATTCTTACGTGCCCCAGGACATGAAGATGTGTTTGTTGTTGGAGACTGTGCGTTAATTATTAACGAAGAAACAAACCGTCCATATCCGCCAACAGCGCAAATTGCCATGCAACAAGGGGAAGTGTGTGCGAAAAACTTAGCTGTATTAATTCGTGGACAGGGTGAACTACAGCCGTTTAAACCAGACTTAAAAGGAACGGTATGTTCGCTCGGTCACGATGATGCCATCGGCGTCGTATTTGGCAAGAAAATTTGGGGAGCCAAAGCAAGCGTCATGAAAAAAGTAATTGACAACCGTGCCCTTTACTTAATTGGTGGTCCAACACTTGTTGCGAAAAAAGGAAAATTTAAGCTATTATAAAAACGAGCGAAGCGACTTTTCGCTCGTTTTTTCTTTACAGATGATATGTTTTTATGTATAATTATCTGAAAATTAAGAAAAAGGAGAGAGGGATATGAATAAAACAACGTGCCAATATTGTGCAGGAAACGGTTATGTTCATGTTGCGGTTGGTGGGTCTGAAACATGCCATTATTGTGAGGGAACAGGTGTAGTGAAAGATGAAGTAGTCATGAAGCAATAATTGACTGATGTTTTCGCTTTCAGTACACTAAAAATGGTGTATTGGAGGTGAAACGTATGGAGATGAGCATCCCGGTTTTATTCATTTCTGTTTTATTGTTTTTCGTTTTATTTTTCGGTATCGGGTTTTTATTAAATATGATTTTGCGGACGACGTGGACAATGGCGATATTAAGTCCATTTGTTTTATTATTGTGGATTGATCAAATTTCTGTAATGGACTACGTGACAAGTCCATCCGCTTCGCTCGCCCATGTGAAAGAGCGAATCGAATCATTAGCAAGCGCCGATTTAATTATTTTAAGTAGCGGTATTGTTGGTGCTATTGTCTCAGGTGTCGTTATCCAGACGCTCCGGAAAAAAGGATATCGTATGTTTTAAACCTTCACGATCGTGGAGGTTTTTTTATTTCTCTTGCGGTGGATGTATATTTTTTTTGAATGTTGGAAAGAAATACAACCGTGGGAGGAGTGAATAAATGAGTATAAAATGGTTAAGACGAACGACCATGGTTGTATTGTTTATGTGTGCGTTCATGACGACATTTCAATCGATATCAGGCGTTGAAGCGAAGATGCTATCTGATTGGTTTTCACCTTCACGTTTTTCTTTTTTCTCGTTCAAGTCGTTGTTTTCAACGGATACGTATGAGTATGTAGCAGATCGTTTTCGAAAAAATGAGAAGCAAGTGACACAACTATCATCCCAACAAACAACAAACGAATCGTTGACGTTAGAAGAAGCATTTGATTGGTCGCAATATCCGTCCGTCACTGTTGTAGCAACAGGATATACGGCTGGAGTGGAATCAACAGGAAAAACGCCTGATCATCCGAGTTATGGGATCACATATTCAGGTGTGCGTGTGAAACGTGATTTGTATTCCACGATCGCAGCAGACTTAAACGTTTTCCCAATTGGAACGATTTTATTCATTCCGGGATACGGATATGGTGTTGTCGCAGATACAGGATCAGCGATTAAAGGCCATAAAATTGATTTATATTACGAAACAGTAGATGATGTGTATAAACATTGGGGAAAGAAAAAAGTGAACGTATATGTCGTCAAACGCGGAGATGGAACATTATCTGAGCAAGAGATGGTTGCACTAAATGAAAATGAATCGATGCAAGTGTTTCGGCAACAATATATAAAGAAAGAGGAAAAGGAAGTTGGTCTATAACCGAACTTCCTTTTCTTGTTATGCAACGTATTTATTATATGTTTGATGTTGGTTTAATGCTTTATAAATGCGTGGTGCAATGACCCCCGCAACGATTGATAAGATGATGTCTTTTGGAAGCGGAACGAGCATCCAGCTCCACGCCATCGTATACGAAAAGCCTTCTGGTGCTTCAGCCCATAGTTTAAACGCGACATACATCCAATTTGTGCCGACAACGTAGTTAATTATCATGCCGATGATAGTTGCTGTGATAAAGCGTGCTACGGAACGATTTGCACTTTTTTCAATAAGTAAACCAGTGACGTATGCTGCAAGAATAAAAGAAAGAATAAAGCCAAATGTTGGGGAAACGATCGTTGAAAACCCCCCGCCAAACCGAGCGAAAACAGGTGCGCCGAATAACCCGATGAGCATATATACAGTCATTGCTATTGCTCCTCGTTTTGCTCCAAGAATGGCGCCAGCTAATACGCAAAAAAATGTTTGTAACGTAATTGGAACTCCACCAATAACGAGAAAAGGAGCCCACGATGTAATGTTTGCACCGATCGCCATTAACGCTGCAAACATGGCGATAAACGTTAAATCTTTCGCTCGCATTTGTTAACCTCCTTTTTTTATTTGTTAACGAAATGGTATATGATAAAACAAAACATGTCAATACATAAGTGCAACGTACTTGTGCAACATAACAATACGGAGGGGATGACAATGAGGGAAGAGGAACAATTGCTTCGCGCAAATCGATTAGGTGCAAAAGAAGACATCATTCATGTCAGTGAAACGGATGATGGACATGATTTGCGCGATGCAGCCTATATAGGTGAAAAGCAGATGGCGGCACCGAATTATCGCCAGTAAAGAAAGAAGGTGAGTTGGCAACAAGGCGACTCGCCTTTTTTTGGTGAAAGTGTAATATGGATCGTATTTGGATTAAAAGAGATTTTCATTTCCGATTCAATGCCGATGGATTGAAGTTGCTTTTGTACTTCTTCTTGTTTTGATTGTTGAGCTTTTTCCATTAATTGCTTCGCGAAAGTAGGATCGTTTGCTATTTTTGTCGAAATGGTCGTGGCATCTTTCAATAGCTTTTGTATCGCTTTTGCTGATTGTGTAAATTGTGTAATATCAACGTTTGGATACATTATTCTCCCTCCTTGGAAGCAGTATATGATGAAAAGAAAAAAACGCTCAAAGGCGAACCTTGAGCGTTTTTATAAGTAACGAATGAAAATATACGCGTGTGAAATAAGCAAGGAAATGAGCGTAAGCGGTGCTCCGATTTTTAGAAAATCAAAGTAGCTAAACCCATGACCTTCACGTGAAGCAATCCCTGCAACGATGACGTTTGCAGAAGCTCCAATTAACGTTCCGTTTCCACCTAAGCAAGCGCCAAGCGCTAACGACCACCATAAGATGTCAATTTGTGCTGAGTCTGGAGATAATCCCATGCCGACAGCCATATCTTGAATGAGTGGAATCATCGTCGCAACGAACGGAATGTTGTCAATGGTTGCTGATGCGATTCCAGATATCCAAAGAATTAAGTAAGATGCGAATTGAATATCGCCCCCTGTGATTTCCAATGCTTTCTCCGCCAAACTTTTAATAAGACCGATATCGACGAGGCCGCCAACAAGCGTAAACAATCCAGCAAAAAAGAAAATGGTTGTCCACTCAACAGAAGCGAATACTTCTTCTAAGTCGTGTTCTTTTACCCCGATCATCATTAAAATGACAGCCCCTGTCATTGCGATGACTGCTGCATCGACGTGGATCACTGAATGGAGCATAAACCCTAAAATTGTTAATCCGAGCACAAAAACGGATTTCTTCAATAGTGCAGCATCTTTAATGTATTGTTTTTCATCGAGTTTCATGAGCCGTTCGATGAGCGCAGCATTTGCTTGAAGACGTTTGCGATAAAACACGTACAAAATAGCAATAACAACAGCCATGATAACGAGAACAACAGGACCTAAATTAAATAAAAAGTCGTTAAACGTTAAATGTTTATTGGCGGAGCCGATCATAATGTTTGGCGGATCTCCAATTAATGTTGCTGTACCCCCAATATTTGAGAAAAGCACTTCAGAAATTAAAAACGGAACAGGGTCTACTTCTAACATACGTGTAATCGAAAACGTGACCGGAACAATTAACAGAACGGTTGTTACATTGTCTAAAAAGGCGGAAAGAACAGCTGTCAGCAAAGATAAAATGACTAAAATGTTAATTGGGCTTCCTTTCGCCATTTTTGCAGCTTTGATCGCAACATATTGGAAAAAGCCTGATTTACTCGTAATGCTAACAAGAATCATCATTCCGATTAAAAGCGTAATCGTCCCCCACTCGATATGATGAGTGTACGCTTGATGTAAATCAACGATGCCGAAAATGATCATAAAAGCGGCACCTAATAAAGCGATGACAGCACGATTCACTTTTTCTGAGATGATGATGGCGTATGTAATCAAAAAGATTGCAATGGCCGCATAGTATTGAAAATTGCTTACTTCATGAGTGATTGCCTCATGCACGATCTGTCATTCCTTTCTTTTTTACTTTTTTAGTGGCTGGGAGCAGCTTGGACATGTGAAATGCGTCGTGTCAGCGTTTACATTGCGAACATAAAAAGAAAACCCGCAGTTCGCGCATTCGATTTGTGATAGGCGATCGATAAACAATTTTGTGGACGGTGACCCTTGTTTCGTTGTGTCGATAACTTCCACATGAACATGCTCACGGGAATCGTCTTCCGCAAGCACTTGTCCTTCTGTTTCTTCTTTGACGCGCCAACCATGGTCTAAAATATGTTGCTCTAGTTGGCTATGAGAAGAGTTTGCTAACATATCTTCAGCTAATGACATCAACTGTTCATTTGTCAAAGATTCGAATGGAATTTTTTGTTTTTGTTCGTTCCAATACCCCCTTAACTGCGCTTCTGTAAATACGAATGTGATGACTTTGTGGATCACGACGTTTTTCAAGCGAATACGCCTCCCCTTTTTTGTTTACGAATTCAATTATATTCCTTTTTGCGAAGCGATACAATTGTCTTTATGATATAATGAGTGAGAAGATATATGGAGAGGTTGATTGCATGACTAACATTATATTTGGATTGTTTTTATACTTCCCAGAAGATAAAACAGAGTACATTCCTGCTGCCATTTCGTTTACGGCATTTTTTATTGCGGCTGTATTGACGATGCGGGCAATTATAAAAATTTCAAAACGTCAAGAAGAAAAAGCGAAGCGATTAGAAGAACAGTTGAAAAAACAACAAATAAACGATTAAATGAATACAAACGGGGCATAATAAGCTGTAAATATGTAGTTGGAGGGCTTATTGTGCGTCAAATAATTATATGTGTCGTCTTATTGCTTGTGAGCGGATGTATGGAAGAGAAAGTGAAAAACGTCGATGTCAATATGATTAATGAAGATGGTGATTCGGTTGGGACGATTAAAATGTCGCAGCAACCTGAAGGGGTGAAACTCGATATTGATTTAAAAGGACTGTCTCCAGGGGAACATGCGATCCATATTCATGACAAAGGAACATGTGAACCACCTACATTTCAATCAGCTGGAGAACATTTCAATCCAGAAGGAAAAGAGCACGGTCTCCTTCATCCGGAAGGGGCGCATGCAGGCGATTTACCGAATTTAATTGTGAAAGAAGATGGAACGGTGAAAGTACAATTGATGGCTCGAAATGTCAATTTATCAGAAGAGAAAAACGGCTTATTCACCAAAAACGGAACATCGATTGTCATCCACGAAGGAAAAGATGATGGGATGTCTCAGCCAGCGGGAAATGCAGGCAAGCGAATCGCATGCGGTGTGATAAAAAAACCGTAGTTGCAAGCGATGTCGTCTTGCTTATTTTTTTTGAAAAAAGGCGTGCATTTTTTTCTAAATTGTGTGAAAATTTATGTCAGGGGGGATTTGCATGAAACTAACTGAAAAAGAAATTGAAATCGTTGAATTGTTGGAAAAACACGCGCGTCTGCCGATTGATACGATGGCGAAAATGGTTTCTCTCTCCGTTTCAGAAGTAGAGGATATAATAAAAAAATTAGAAGAAGCGAAAGTGATTGTACAGTATGCAACGATCGTGGATTGGCGGAAAGTAGATGGCCATGAAGGTGTGACGGCAATGATCGATGTAAAAGTGACGCCAAAGCGTGGTGTTGGATTTGACGAGGTAGCTGAACGTATTTATCGCTTCCCGGAAGTTAAGTCTGTCTATTTGATGTCCGGTGCCTATGATTTATCTGTTGTCATTGAAGGACGTTCCATGTCTGAAATTGCTCATTTTGTTTCTGAGAAATTATCGACGCTCGATTCCGTCATTTCAACGACAACTCATTTTATTTTAAAGAAATATAAGCATGATGGCACCGTGTTTGAGCAAGGTGATCAAGATCGAAGAATCGTGGTGGCACCGTGATGCAAAAGACGAAAACGTACGTATCTGACACTGTATCACGTTTAAAACCGTCTGGTATTCGTCGCTTTTTTGATTTAGCGGCAAGTATGGAAGGGGTCATTTCACTTGGAGTGGGCGAGCCGGATTTTATTACCCCCTGGAGTGTGCGGGAAGCTTGCATTTTATCATTAGAACAAGGCTATACATCATATACAGCGAACGCAGGTTTATGGGAGTTAAGAAAAGAAATTAGCGACTATTTAGCGCGTCGATTTCATGTGTTATATGATCCAGCTGATGAAATAATTGTGACGGTTGGGGCAAGTCAAGCGCTCGATGTGTCGCTTAGAGCCATTGTGAATCCAGGTGATGAAGTCATTGTTGTTGAGCCGAGTTTTGTTTCGTACGCACCGCTTGTTTCATTAGCTGGAGGTGTGCCAATTCCCATTCAAACGAGTGGAAAGCATCAATTCAAATTGCAACCAGAGCAAATTGAGCAAGTTGTGACGCCGAAAACGAAAGCGTTAATCATTTGTTCGCCAAATAATCCGACAGGAGCGGTGTTGAACGCGGAAGAATTGATGCAAATTGCGCACATTGTAGAAAAGCATGATTTGCTTGTCATTTCGGATGAAATTTATGCGGAGTTATGTTACGACGAACAATACACAAGTTTTCCGGCAATTGATCGCATGAGAGAGCGAACGATTTTAATTAATGGATTTTCGAAAGGCTTTGCGATGACAGGATGGCGCCTTGGATTTATTGCTGCACCGAGAGATTTCGCTACGGCGATGTTAAAAATTCATCAATACACGATGATGTGTGCACCGACGATGGCGCAATATGCTGCCATTGAAGCATTACAAAATGGAGCAGCTGATGTCGAACAAATGAAAAAAAGCTATCGGCAACGACGCAACTTCTTTGTTCAATCATTAAACGAAATCGGCCTTTCTTGCCATATGCCGGGAGGAGCGTTTTATGCATTTCCGTCCATTCAGTCAACGGGCATGACATCAGAGCAGTTTGCGGAGCGTTTATTGTTAGAAGAAAAAGTAGCTGTCGTTCCCGGCCATGTGTTCGGGAGAAGCGGGGAAGGATATATTCGTTGTTCATATGCATCATCGCTCGAACAATTACAAGAGGCTATTCGGCGCATGAAGCGATTTCTTGAACGACTGTAAAAAAAGCTGACGCGTTGTCAGCTTTCTTTATTGTATTTCAGTTCATATAACATTTGCATGACGCGTAAAAAATCTTCTTCGCTAAATTCTTTCGCTTTTCGCAAAATAAGTTTTGCGCGCTTAATGCCAATGTCTTTAATTAAATATTCGATTTCTGGATCGATACTAGATGAATTCGATAAATCGGCACGCTCTAATAATTCAGATGCAGGGACATCGAGAGCAGTGCAAAGTTTTAAAATGGTTGGTGTGTCAGGGACTTGTTCCCCAGATTCGTATTTTTGAATTGTTGCTACCCCTACCCGAACTTTCATCGCCAGCTCTTGTTGTGACATATTTCGCTGTTCTCGATACATGCGAATATTTTCACCGATTGTACTCATTTATTCTCCCACCTCTCCAAAATTCGTTTACATATTTATCATACCATGTTCCTATTTATCCTCGTGCACAAAATTAACACTTTTTAAGTGAATTATGTTACAATTTTTCAAAAAACGAGGAGTGTTTCATTTGGAATGGAAGGAAGGTGCGATTGTTACGGGTGTTGTGACGGGAATACAGCCATATGGGATATTTGTATCGCTTGACGAACGAACTCAAGGACTCATTCATATTTCAGAAATTACAGATGGGTATGTAAAAAATATTTATGATTATGTGGATGTGGGGGAGTCTGTTCGTGTGAAAATTATCGCGATCGATGAAAAAACGAAGCGAATTAGCTTATCGTTGCGTGACGTTGATCATGACACAACAAATATTGAGACTCCTTTAGGATTTCAACCGTTAAAAATGCAACTAGAAAAATGGATTGCGGAAGCGAAAAAAACGTACAACTCACCGAGTGATCGGTGAGTTGTATGTTTATGTTCTCGACATTTTTGGTTCCGTACGTCCGAGTTCCTCCGCTGGTTTAAACAGTAATACGAGGTTAATGAGCCCCGCAATTCCGACGAGAGCGTAAACAATGCGTGCAAACGCCGAGGCTTGACCGCCGAAAATGGCTGCTACAAGATCGAAACGGAAAAAGCCAATGAGCCCCCAGTTCAGCGCTCCAATAACAGTAAGCAATAGTGCAATTCGTTGTAACGTACTCATGTTCATCCTCCTTTAAAATATCGTATTCACTTATAGAATGAATCATTTTGAGAGAAGTATGCATAAAAAAATGCAATTTTCTTTACTTCTTTGTTTCTTTTGGAAATAATGAAAGGAAGGAGGGATGAACATGGAAAATTTTATTTTTCATAATCCAACGAAATTAATTTTCGGTAGAGGACAAATTGAACATTTGAAAAAGGAACTTCATTCGTATGAACACATTTTAATCGTATATGGCGGAGGAAGCATTAAGAAAAACGGCGTATATGATGATGTCGTATCTATTTTGCGTTCATTGAATAAGTCTTGGTCCGAGCTAGCGGGTGTCGAACCAAATCCTCGTTTATCTACTGTTCAAAAAGGAATTCACATTTGCCGTGAAGAGAAAGTCGATTTTATTTTAGCAGTAGGCGGAGGAAGTGTCATCGATTGTGCCAAAGCCATTGCGGCAGGTGCATTGTATGATGGAGAGGCATGGGATTTTATTTCGCGAAAGGCGACGGTTGAGCGAGCGCTGCCAATTGGAACAGTATTAACGCTAGCTGCGACCGGATCGGAAATGAATGCAAATTCCGTTATTACAAATTGGGAAACGAAGGAGAAATACGGATGGAGTAGTCCAGCTGTTTTCCCTCAATTTTCGATTTTAGATCCTGTTTATACAACAACTGTTCCGAAAGATCATACAGTGTATGGCATCGTTGACATCATGTCGCACGTATTAGAACAATATTTTCACCATGCGCCAAATACGCCTTTACAAGATCGAATGTGCGAAGCCATTTTACGAACAGTCATTGAAACTGCACCAAAACTCATAGAAGATTTACAAAATGTTGATCATCGTGAAACGATTTTATATTGTGGAACAATGGCTTTAAATGGAATTTTACGCATGGGGCTACGCGGTGATTGGGCGACACATAATATTGAGCATGCTGTGTCAGCAGTGCATGACATTCCGCACGCAGGTGGGCTAGCTATTTTATTCCCGAACTGGATGAAGCACGTGCTTGATGAACATATCGATCGTTTTAAGCAGCTAGCTGTTCGGGTGTTTAACGTTTATCCAGAAGGCAAAGGAGATCGGGAAATCGCGCTAGAAGGAATTGAAAAGCTTCGGGCTTTTTGGAACAGCTTAGGCGCTCCTTGTCGATTAGCAGATTATCATATCGGTGAAGAATCATTGTCAATAATAGTAGAAAAAGCGATGGCGTTCGGCCCATTTGGTAATTTTAAAAAGTTACATCATCATGATGTCATGTCGATTTTACAAGCCTCATTGTAAAGTGCGAAAAATGTCATAATGAATCCGTTTACATTGTTTTCGTGAACTTGATTCTCGATGTTTATTTCGCTAAAGTGAAAGAGGATACAATCATTGAGGAGGAAACGTACATGACGCATATTCAGTTTGACTACTCAAAAGCGTTGTCTTTTTTTGGTGAACATGAATTAACGTATTTGCGTGATGCAGTGAAAGTGGCGCATCATGCCCTTCATGAGAAAACAGGACAAGGAAACGACTTTTTAGGATGGATTGATCTTCCAGTCGCATATGATCGCGAAGAGTTTGCTCGCATTCAACAAGCAGCGAAAAAAATTCAAGAAGACTCTGATGTATTGTTAGTCGTCGGCATTGGTGGTTCTTATCTTGGTGCTCGTGCAGCGATTGAAATGCTGCAACATTCTTTTTACAACGCACTCCCGAGCGAAAAACGAAAAACACCACAAATTATTTTCGTCGGCAACAACATCAGTTCTACATATATGCGCGATGTTATGGATTTACTTGAAGGAAAAGATTTTTCAATTAACGTCATTTCGAAATCAGGAACGACGACAGAACCAGCCATTGCATTCCGTATTTTCCGTAAGCTACTTGAGGAAAAATACGGAAAAGAAGAAGCACGCAAACGCATTTACGCCACGACAGATCGTGCGCGTGGAGCGTTGAAGACGTTAGCGACTGAAGAAGAATATGAAACGTTTGTTATTCCAGATGATGTAGGTGGCCGTTACTCTGTTTTAACAGCGGTCGGTTTATTGCCGATTGCCGTAAGCGGAGCGGATATTGAAGCGATGATGAAAGGGGCTGCCCAAGCTCGCGAAGATTTCAGCAAATCGGAACTAGAAGAAAACATTGCTTATCAATATGCTGCTGTACGTAATGTGCTATACAACAAAGGAAAAACGATTGAGATGCTTATTAACTACGAGCCAGCGCTACAATATTTTGCTGAATGGTGGAAGCAATTGTTTGGTGAAAGTGAAGGAAAAGATCAAAAAGGTATTTTCCCAGCTTCTGCAAACTTCTCGACAGACCTTCATTCGTTAGGACAATATGTGCAAGAAGGTCGTCGCGACTTGTTTGAAACTGTATTAAAAGTAGAAATACCACGTCATGAATTGACGATTGAGTCAGAAGATAATGATTTAGATGGATTAAACTATTTAGCAGGAAAAACAGTTGATTTTGTTAACACAAAAGCGTTTGAAGGAACATTGTTAGCACATACAGACGGTGGTGTACCAAACTTAGTCGTCACACTCCCACGATTAGATGAATATACATTCGGTTATCTCGTTTACTTCTTTGAGAAAGCATGTGCGATGAGCGGATATTTACTTGGAGTGAATCCATTTGATCAACCGGGTGTAGAAGCATACAAGGTGAACATGTTTGCTCTTCTTGGTAAGCCTGGATACGAAGAGAAAAAGGCTGAGCTTGAAAAACGATTGAAATAATGAAAAAAGAGCTTTTCCTGTGTGCAGGGAAAGCTCTTTTTTTGGGCATGATAACAAATAGAGGAGGAGTGATCGATATGATTGAAATTCCATCTGCATTAGAAGGAAAAACATTTTTATTAAATGTGTTAGAACAGGAATTAAAACCTCTCGGCTATGTGATCGGTGGAAATTGGGATTACGATCACGGTTCGTTCGACTATAAGATGGCGGATGATGTTGGGTACCAATTTTTACGCCTTCCATTCGTCGCGATAGATGGACAGCTGGATTCGTATGGGGCAACGGTTGAATTGAAGCGCCCATACGTCTTATGCCATAAATATCAGCGTGGCTTAGATGACAATGTGCATATTGGGAATATAAACGCATCATTTAATCAATTTTCTGAGCCAGAAGATCCCGATGCAACGGTACCTGATCAATATGTAGCCATGGCGAAAATGCTCGTCAAAGATTTAGAAGAACGGTTATTGCGCTAATACGATAAGTTCATCTGTCGACTGAATGATCGTATGCGACGGTGGATTAATTACAACATGTTGATTGTTTGCAACACCGATAAGCAATACATCTTCTTTTTTTAATTCCATGAGCATTGACGCAAAAGACATCCCGATCCATTCGTCGCGCACAGCTAGCCGTTTGATCGGGTGTTTTTTGAATTGCTCGACGTCGTTTAACACGTTTGGGGATGAAAGGCAATTGGCCATTAAAAAGCTGATCCATTTATTTGTTTCAATCGTTTCATCTGCCCCTGCTCGCTTGGCGTTGTCCACTTGAGTGGTTGTTAATATTTCCACAACAGTATACACGGATGGATGAAGTGCTTTTACTGTTAAAAGGGTGACGATGGATGCTAAATCAGCCTCCGTTTCGTTTTTATGTTGGTTGGCAGTAATAATGACGGTGCGGGCTTCAAATACGTTTGCTTTTTTCAACACATCGTCATGCGTCGGATTTCCTTTAATGAAATGAACGTGTTTCGGAACATCCCAACGTTTTAGTGTCTCATCGATCACGAGACAGGGAATGTCGGGCGGCATGAGAGCAAGTAGCTGGCGAATGCGTTCATTCCATCCGACTAAGATGACATGTTCCCCTTTTGTATAAGGAAGTTCACCAGTTGATAAAGCGTTTTCTTTTGAAATTGCTTTTGTAGATAGTGTGACAAAATAAGCTGAGACAAAAGCTGTACCGAGCAAAATGAGAGTGATCGCGACAAGTTTACCACCCAATGTTTTCGGTACGAGGTCGCCATAACCAATCGTTGTTGTTGTAATGAGCGCCCACCATATGCCGTCAAATGCTGTTAAAAATGTTTTTGGCTCGACGATGTGAATAATCATCCCAAATAAACAGATGATTGTTGTAATGGTGAATACGATTCGTATTAGTGGAGAAAGTCGCCAATATGAAGCGAGAAATTCATACCATCTCATCTATTTTCCCTCCTGTTTTATCATTGTAGACGAGATGGTGGCATTTCTTACATATTTTCTCTTAAAAAGAAAATAATATGAACGAAAGGAGGGACGCTGATGGACATGCATCGCGTGAAACAAATTGTTTCTTCGCCAGATGATATTCGGGTATGTTATCACGGTCAATCTGTTTGGATTGATGGGTACGATGAAGCAAATCGAACGGCTACCGTACATATGCGTGGACAGGAACATGAACGCCACATCGTTCCAGTGGAAGAACTAACAGAAGAGTAAAAGAAAAACCCTTGCGATGCAAGGGTTTTTTGATGGAGCATACCGGGTTCGAACCGGTGACCTTCGCGCTGCCAGCACGACGCTCTCCCAGCTGAGCTAATGCCCCTTTTCGTTTATATTGTAAAAACATTTTGTTTTTTCGTCAATCGATATTAAGAAATCATGGGGATTGCTTGCATAATTGTTTCGCTATTTTGCTCAATTGGAATCTCAGTATTTTCCATCCACTTTAAAAAGGAAGATGTTAATTGTGGATCGAATTGTGTTCCTGCTCCTCTTTTGATTTCTTCATAAGCTTCTTCCCATGTAAGTGACGCGCGATATGGCCGAATGCCTGTCATTGCTTCAAGTGAATCAGCTAACGCCACGAGACGAGCGAGAAAAGGGGTGTCCTCTCCTTTTTGGTTATACGGATATCCATTGCCATCCCATCGTTCATGGTGGTATAAAACAATATCAGAAATTTCAGATGAAACGTGGTAATGTTGTAATATTTGTATACCGAATAGTGGATGTTTTTTCATTTGAGAAAATTCTTCTTCTGAGAGTTTCCCTCTTTTTGTTAAAATATGAACAGGAATGTGTAATTTGCCGATATCGTGAATGAGTGCTCCAAATTGAAGCTCTCGCTTTTTTTCATCATTGAGTTTCAAAAACGAAGCAAAAGATAAAGCGATTTTCGTTACTCGATATGAATGAAGGAAAGTTAGCTCGTCCTTTTTTGAGAGCTGGCGCATAAGGAAACAAAGCTCCATATTTTTTATAATAGAGGACATGTCGTTCTCCACCTTTTTGTTTTGAAGGAAATTTTCATCATATATACTAATATAAATGAGAATCATTTTCAAGTTAAATATTTTCGACATCGACGCCACGAATAGAAGGAATTTGATGAATAAACTCGTATACATCTGTTGTTGCACGTTTTTGATCGACAGATACTTTTAATTCAACAAAGTGATTTCCATTATCTAAGTCTTTTATGCGCACTGTTTTAATGCGAATATTTTTTTGTTTAATCGTATCGATGACTTCAGACATTTTCGTTGCATCTAGCACGGTGAGTTTCACAGAAAGTTCTTTTTCTCTTAGTTGTTTCGGACCAAAAATGGTTGTTATAAGCGGAATAAGTTCGACGCTAGCGATAAGGAAGATAACGCACAATATCGCTTCGATATAAAAGTTTGCCCCCACAGCGATTCCGACACCTGCAGCTCCCCAAATGAGCGCGGCAGTTGTTAAACCAGAAATGCTATCGTTTCCGCGGCGAAGAATAACACCTGCGCCGAGAAAGCCGATACCTGATACAATTTGAGCAGCGAGGCGAAGTGGATCCATATTTATATGGTCGCTTTTTGGAAATGTGTATGCTGATTCAATTGAAACGATGGTTAACAAACAACTGACAATCGAAATAACGAGGCAAGTTTTAAGACCAACTGGTTTTCGTTTTAATTCTCGTTCTAGACCGATAACGAGCCCGAGAACAGCAGAGATTCCGAGTTTCATAAGTACATGGGCGTCCATGGGGCATTCCTCCTTTTCTTCGTAATTAAGTATATTCGAAAGGATGACGAACATGAAGGCATATATAGCACTAATTATTGGAGCAATTTCCATTTCCACTTCAGCGATTTTTGTCAAATTTACAGATGCTCCGTCAGCTGTTATCGCATTTTATCGCCTCTTTTTCGCAGTTGTTTTTATGACTCCGTTGTTTATTGTAAAACATATACGAGAAACGAAACAGATGAATAAAAAAGATTGGGCTTTTGCCGTATTGTCTGGAACATTGCTTGCGTTTCATTTCATTCTTTGGTTTGAATCGCTTCGTTACACGTCTGTTGCAAGCTCCGTCGTTTTAGTTACGTTGCAGCCGATATTCGCTTTTGTTGGTGGATTTTTCTTTTTCAAGGAAAAGATGACGATGAGTGAATGGATAAGTGCGCTACTTGCAATTTTAGGTAGTGTCATTATTAGCTGGGGGGATTTTCGCGTAAGTGGCGAAGCACTTTATGGGGATATGCTTGCATTAATTGCATGTGCTATGGTCACGGGCTATTGGTTAGTCGGTCAACATTTACGAAAGCAATTTTCTCTAATTACATATACGTACATTGTCTATGGCATTGCGTCGCTCGTATTAAGTGTATATGTATCGTTGTTTCGTTATTCATTTTTGTCGTATAGTGCGAATGACTGGTGGTGCTTCGTTTTGCTGGCGGTTATCCCGACATTATTCGGGCATTCTCTTTTTAATTGGGCGATGAAATGGGTAAATGCAGCAATGGTATCCAT
>NZ_JXTH01000012.1 GCF_000836725.1 Anoxybacillus thermarum
TCCAAGCGGGTTGAACAGGCCAAACGGAAGGCAGGACGGTTGTGGGCAGATGTGGTGCGTCAGAATCTACCGTGTCTGCAGCGGTCATCCGGGACGCCGATCCATCAAGCGTTGTCGGCGCTTCGGGATTTTGGTTGGGTGTAAAAAAATGGAATACAATATCATCACTTCAAGATGAGGGATGAGAGTCCAAAAGCGCTTACGATATCAATTCCTGAAAATGGTTCGCTAACTAGTGATTGACAACACCCGTAGTGAACCGAAAAAATGTTCTCCACAAAGTCTTGACTGACTCCTTGTTTTTGCATTTGTTGCAATATGTCGTTTATTTCTTCCTTTTTTAATGTCGCGATATGTTTGCCCATGACGATCGCTAACGTTTCTAGCCGAGCCGTCGTCTCCGCAAGAAAACGGTCAAGGTCATTTTTATGTATATTCGCAAACAGTTTCGTTTCTTCAAGCAATTGTTGTTGCTGCTGTTCGTCTTGCCAACGTACAATCCACATGCTCCCGATCAAACATGGGACAATAACGAGCAATATGTACAGCCACCGCCTTGTTCTCTCTCTCCCCATATACGCTCCCTCAACAAAACAAAATTCAAGGAATATTATAACATAAAGATAAGAAAAAGACGGAGAAAATGATAACCGTATTAAATAGAGTATGTTTATTGACAAGTACAGAAATATATTTTGGTTAAAAAAACAATTTGCAAAAAAAAAAAAAATGATACAATAAACTAGGCTTTAAAAAAGTAAAAGATTTCTAGAAGGAAGCGGATGTGAGAAGATTGACTTTTTTTGTTATTATCATGTTATACTTGATTCCTAGTAGCAGTGTTCGTGCTTATGAGCTATTTGGCGGAAAATATAGGAACCCAAACTCATTAAAATATTGGATTGATTCGCCGGTTATTAATGCTGGTTATGAAGCGAGGGGAGTTTATGGTTCAGAAGCGTTTGATAGTTCTTCTCTTATTGGTACGACTAGAACGTACGATGCTTCCCAAGCTAACTACAAATGGTGGGCTAGTACGAAGGACATGGGTTCTGTCGTTGCCGATTGCATCAACTATCATGTGAACTGGCTAGGGCAAGTGACTGCTTGTTGGGACTGTACATACGATAAGTCGCAGTTGAGAATGTATTTACCGGGTTTTCAAAAGTTGTCTTGGGTTCAAACGAGGGAAACAACAGCACACGAGGTCGGTCATGCTCTCGGATTGGATCATGAAGACGATGTTCGTGCTATCATGCTTTCAAAAGGTTTCCTAAATGATGAGTATCCGCAAAATGATGATTGGAATGGAATAAATGCTATCTATTAGTGGAAAGGAAGTAGCCTGATGAAAAAGATTATTTTTCTTTTTTTTACTATTTTATTTTTGTCTGCCTGTAACAATACACAATCTGAACTAAGCAATGTGAATACAAAATATGTTCATAGTGAGTCGAAAATTATAGACGAATACAATTATTTAGAAGAAATGGAGAATGATAGTGAAGTTATTTTGATAGGTACGAAAAAAAATGGAGAGAGTTATTTCGATAAAGATGGCGATATGGTGACGGGTTTTTACACGATAAGTGATGTTGAGATCAAAAAAGTGTTTAAAAATGAAAAGGGATACGCGTTAAATAAGGGTAATATCATAAAAGTTATGGAGAACGGAGCGTTTGATAAAAAGGCTAATACAATGTACGGTTCGGCAGGGTACCAGTTGATGAAAGATAATAAAAGCTATCTTTTATTTTTAAGAAAAAGCACGACACATGATGAGTATACGATCAAAGGTGTTTATTATGGGAAAGTGCCGTTAGATAGTAATCAAATCGAATACGACGGTCATTTGAACAGTAGTAAGCAAACAAATGATAAACAAATTGAAAAACTAAATCAAATATTTGAAGAGGCAAGAAAAAAATATAAAGAATAAAGATGAGAAAATGAGAAGATGTGGCCCCCGCCAAATATGGACGGGGGTTTTGTTATGCCGACTGTTTTTGTTTGTTCGTTTCGCCGTTTTGTTGCTTAACAACAAGCGGATAGAAAAGCAAGCTGCTTGCCAGTAAGGCGATGCCGAGTAAAAATGTTTTCATATCGGCTGTTCCTGCTTTCACAAGCCAAATGGAATAAACGGTCGCAAGCACGGCGATCACGCCGTCTGCCATTCGTTCCTGCATCGTGCGATACGTCTCTCCTGTCCAAACGAGCTTCAATTGGAAGACGGAGGCGATGACGTACGGAACGAGATACGATAATGTCGCAATGTAAATGACGAAATCAAACGCCGCTGCCATAGAGTTTGAAATCGTTGAAAAAATGAATAGTTGTGCAATCATATTCGAGACGATTAAAGAAAAGCGCGGCATTCCGTTTTTATTTTCTTGTAAAAAGGTGCGCATAAACAATCCTTGTTTTGCAGCTTGGTACGGCACTTCGGCACTTAAAAAAATCCAGCCGAGCGTCGAGCCGATTAAGCTAATTAAACCGAGTCCTGCAAGCAGTTGCGATCCGATCGGTCCTAACACCGTTCCGATCGCATCGACGAGCGGTTTTTCTGACTGCATAAGCGCTTCTTGTTTTAACAATCCCATGACGAGTACGCTAATGCCGATGTAAATCGCTAAGGCGATAAATAAACCGACAATTGTCGCGCGTTTCACATCGCTTTGTTTTCGGGCACGCGAAGCGAAGACGATCGCTGATTCAATGCCGATAAACGCCCAAAGTGTGCTTAATGCGACGTTGTTGATTTGCGAAAGAAGCCCGAGCGTATGACCTGCTTCATCGTAACGCGGAGCAACAAACGGTTGGATATAGCTTTTTTCAAAGGCGAACAGCCCGATAACAATGAATAAGAAAAAGCCGAGCACTTTCGTTGCCGTCGCGACGAAATTTAATTTTCCAGCGTTTTCTGCTCCTTGTAAAATAATTGTATGCATCATCCATAAAAGCGACGTACAAACGAGAAACGTCAGCAAATTGCCGAGCTTTAACGTCAATGCACCAGCGGAAAAGACGACATGCCCGCTCGTTAAAATCGGGAAAAACGTCGATAAATAACTCGCAAACGTCGTAATGATGGCGACGTTTCCAGCGACGTTGCCGATCCAATATCCCCAAGATGACATAAAGCCAGATAAGATCGACGCATTTGAACCTTTTGGAAACAGCTCTTTCGCATAAATTTGTGGTCCGCCATTTAATTCTGGTTTTCGAATCGCTAAGTTACCAAAAATAATCGCAATCATTAACACCCCAGCACCTGTCAACAGCCAGCCGAGCAATACACCAGCCGGGCTTGCTGCTTCCGCAAGCGAACGAGGAAGCATAAAAATGCCAGATCCGACCATATTGCCGACAACGAGCGCGGTCAATACCCAAAAGCCGAGTTTTTGTTGTTTCATGTTGTTCATCCTTTCGTTCATAAAATATACGGTGCGTACGGTAGAGCGCTGTTGTCGTGCACTTTTTAAATAAAAAAGTGCACCCTAAGTTTTCAACGGGTGCACAATATATGACACATCCGCATCAAACTTAAGATCGATAGCTCTCCACCGCATGCGCGATGACAGTCCTGCCCCTATTCGGAAACAGGCCCAGCCTATAGCGCCAGAGCACGCCATAAACTTCGGCGACAAATCCTTTCATCTCACTTCCCCGACGTCTCTGCGTCTCCATGAAACTACTATTATTTGCCGCGACCTCTATCTCATCTTAGTTGACGAGAAAGATTTCGTATGCAATTGACGTTACTATCTTACAAAAAATCTTTTCGCTTCGTCAATGAAAATTTTTTCGCACATATGTACAAGAAGGAAGTGGAACGCATATAATGATAGTGAGTACTCACTCACTTTTATGAAAGCGAGGGAACATGATGGCGATTCAATTGCAACACGTAAGTAAACAGTTTCATAAAAAAGAAGTCATTCATGACGTGTCACTTGAAGTACATGCCGGAGAAATTTTCGGCATACTCGGCCCATCCGGAGCGGGGAAAACGACGCTCGTTAAAATGATCGCAGGCATTGATATGGCGACAGAAGGGACGATTCATGTGCTCGGTTCGCGCATGCCAAATTTGCAAACGATGGCACGCATCGGGTTTATGGCACAATCCGATGCGCTATATGGCGAGTTAACGGCACTTGAAAATTTACACTTTTTCGCATCGATTTATGGACTAAAAGGAAAAAAGAAAAAAGAGCGCATCGAAGAAGTGTTGCAGCTTGTGAACTTAACAAATGATATGAAAAAAGCGGTTCACCAATATTCTGGCGGAATGAAACGCCGTCTATCGCTAGCGGCAGCGCTTTTACATGAACCAGAAGTGCTCATTTTAGACGAGCCGACCGTCGGGATCGATCCGCTTCTTCGCCAAGCGATTTGGGAAGAACTTGAACGCATTCGCCAAAAAGGAACGACGATCGTTGTGACGACGCATGTGATGGACGAAGCGGAAAAATGTATGCGGCTCGCGATGATTCGCGACGGACGGTTGATTGCCGTCGGCAGCCCAGACGAATTAAAGAAACAAACAGGCACAACGACGTTAGAACGAGCATTTTTACATTTTGGGAGGGCATATGCATGAGAATTCAAGCGATTGTCGTTCGCATTATTCGTCAGTTTTTTCGCGATAAACGAACGCTTGCGTTAATGATTGTCGCACCGATGTTTGTGTTGTTTTTAATGGACTTAGTGTTTAACGGAGAACAATATGAACCGCATATCGCAATTGATGCAAACGTGCCACAGCCGTTTCAAGACGCATTAAAAGAAGCGGATGCGCATGTGACGACGATGACAAAAGCGAAGGCGATGAACGAACTAGATGAGCAACAAATCGACGCATTTATTGAAATGAATCAAACCGCTTTACGTCTCACGCTCGAAGGAAGCGATCCGTCCGTCAGCAAAACGGTGCTCATGACGGTGCAAAAAGCATCCCAAACGCTTATGCCACCGGCGAAACAACCATTTACAATCGATGCGGTATATATGCACGGTTCAGAAGACATGGCGTTATTTGACAATTTCGGTCCGGTATTAATTGGCTTTTTCATTTTCTTTTTCGTCTTTTTAATTGCAGGGGTGTCGTTTTTGCGCGAGCGGACGAGCGGAACGCTTGAGCGGTTGCTCGCGACGCCGTTAAAGAGATGGGAAATTGTAATCGGTTACGTCATCGGCTTTGGCATATTTACAACGATTCAAGCAAGTCTTATTTCTTCGTTTGCGATTTATATATTAGACATGATGATGGAAGGTTCGTTTTTGTATGTGCTGCTCATTACGTTTTTGTTAGCGATGACGGCGCTGACGTTAGGGACGTTATTATCCGCCTTTGCGAACAACGAATTGCAAATGATTCAATTTATTCCGCTCGTCGTCGTTCCGCAAGTGTTTTTCTCTGGGCTATTTAACTTGGATACAATGGAACCGTGGCTCCGTTCGATCGGAGTCGCTATGCCGTTATATTACGGGGCAGATGCATTAAGAGAAATGATGATTCGCGGAAAAGGGTTTGAGGCGATTTCATTCGATGTATATGTTTTGATTAGTTTTTCCCTTTTATTTATGATATTAAATGTATTCGCATTAAAGAAATATCGAAAGTTGTGAGGGTATGATGGACGAACGACAACAGTTGTTTCATTTATTAAACGTCGATGGACAACAGTTAAGCGAAAAACAAATGAATATTTTACAAGCGGCCATTGACATGTTTGCAGAAAAAGGATATGCGGCGACGTCGACGAGCGAAATTGCGAAGCGGGCAGGGGTGGCGGAAGGAACGATTTTCCGCCATTACAAAACGAAGAAAGATTTGTTGTTGGCAATCGTCAAACCGACGTTATTTCAATCGGTTGCGCCGTTTTTAGCGAAAAAGTTTGTGAAAGACGTATTTGAAAACGAATATGAACATTATGAGCAGTTTGTGCGCGCCGTTTTTAAAAATCGGTATGAATTTGTCAAAACGTATTTGCCCGCGATTCGTGTATTATGGCAAGAAATGTCGTTTCACGATGACATTAAAGCACAGTTTCAAACGATTTTTACAAATCATGTGTACGAAAAGTTTAAACAAATTGTCGAGCATTTTCAACAAAAAGGGGAGCTGGCACCACACCCTCCGGAGACGGTGATTCGTTTGACGATTACAACGATTGCCGGTTTTTTGGCGACTCGCTTTTTGATTATGCCTGATTATCCGTGGAATGATGAACAGGAGATGGAGCGGACGATTCAGTTTTTGATGAATGGACTAAAAGCCTAATCCATGTGCGGATTAGGCTTTTTTTAAAAGATTAAGAAAGTATAAAATTTCGAATTGATGTCTAGCTCGAAGCGCCATCGGTGTGATGCGCTCCGCCCGACGCTGTGGCGGCGACACGCTGAGAAGCTTCCGGTGAGTTTGCCCACGCAGAACGAGTCAACTGATTGGTTCGAGCTCTCCTTCGCGGGGCTTGTGCGATCTTCGCGGAGCCAAGGATGGCGACATTTTGCCGTTGCCCGCAGGATGCGGGCTGCCTTTAGGCGAAATTGGGGCGCTTTGCGCTTTTCTTAATGTTTCACAACGATGAGACCATCTTCTACATCAATGTGGATCGTACGCACGTTTTCCTCATCGAGCAACACGTCAGCAATTTGGTCTTCGACATGTTCTTGCATGACGCGGCGGAGTGGACGGGCGCCAAATGTCGGATGATAGCCAAGTTCAGCTAATTTTTCTTTCGCTTTGTCGCTCATTGTAACAGCTACATGTTGTTCAGAAAGCGTGCGTTGCAATTCAGCGAACATGAGGTCAACAATTTGCAACATGTGCGCTTTTTCAAGCGGTTTAAATTCGATGATCGCGTCGAGACGGTTTAAAAATTCCGGTTTGAAGTATAGGCTGAGACGTTGAAGCAAGTCGCCTTCGACATTCGTACCTGCGTTTGATGTCATAATGATGACGGTATCTTTAAAGCTGACGGTACGACCTTGGCTATCTGTTAAACGACCGTCTTCTAAAATTTGCAAAAACATATGTTGCACGTCTGGATGCGCTTTTTCCATTTCATCAAGCAAGATGATGCTGTAAGGGTTGCGGCGCACTTTTTCCGTTAATTGACCAGCTTCCTCATGACCGACATAGCCAGGAGGTGCACCGATGAGTTTGGCGACCGCATGTTTTTCCATATATTCGCTCATGTCTAAGCGAATCATTGCATCTTTAGAGCCGAACAATTGTTCAGCAAGCGTCTTCGACAATTCTGTTTTACCGACGCCAGTCGGACCAACGAATAAGAACGAACCGATCGGACGGTTTTTCGCTTTTAAGCCGGCGCGGCTTCTGCGAATTGCTTTGGCGATTTTTTTCACTGCTTCTTCTTGACCGATGACTTTTTTCGATAAGTTTTCTTCTAAATGTTTCATTTTTTCTTGTTCATCCGCTTGTAGTTTGCCGACTGGGATGCCTGTTTTTTCTTCAATGATTTGTTGAATGTGCATGACGTCTACAACAGGTGGCTCAGCTTGTCCGTTTTGTTGGAATTGTTTTTCAAGTTGCAATTCTTCAGTGCGCAATTTGGCAGCGAGTTCGTAATTTTCTTCTTGCGCCGCTTTTTCTTTTTCTTTTCTTAATTGTTCGAGACGTTGTTCGATTGCTTCTTTATTTGTCGGCATCGCTTTTAAGCTTACTTTAGAGCCAGCCTCATCTAACAAGTCAATCGCTTTGTCAGGAAGGAAGCGGTCTTGAATGTAGCGATGCGACAATGTGACGCATGCGTGAATCGCTTCATCTGTATATTTTACTTGATGGAATTGTTCATATTTTGGTTGAATGCCTTTTAAAATATTGATCGCTTGTTCGATTGTCGGTTCATGAACGATGACCGGTTGGAAGCGGCGTTCAAGCGCAGCATCTTTTTCGATTTGACGATATTCTTTTAACGTTGTTGCGCCGATTATTTGCAATTCTCCGCGGGCAAGCGTCGGTTTTAATATGTTGCTTGCGTCCATCGAACCTTCTGCTGATCCGGCACCGACAAGTAAATGAATTTCATCGATGAATAAAATGACATTTTTCCGTTGCTGCAATTCGGCAATGAGTTGTTTCATTCGCTCTTCAAATTGACCGCGAATGCCTGTGTTTGCGACTAAGGAAGCGACGTCAAGCACGTACACTTCTTTGTTTAATAATTTTGTTGGAACAGATCCTTCGACGATTTTAAGCGCTAATCCTTCTACGATCGCCGTTTTACCAACGCCCGGTTCACCGATTAACACCGGATTATTTTTATTGCGACGATTTAAAATTTCAATGACGCGTTCAATTTCTTTATCGCGTCCGATGACGGGATCAATGAGTCCTGCTTTCGCCAATTGCGTTAAGTTGCGGCCGAATTGGTCAAGCAATCCGTTTCGTTTCGGTTGTTGTTCTTGTTGTTGGACATGGGAAACGGCTTCGTTAGTCAGCGGTGCGAAGAAGTCGGAGAACAATTGATCGAAACGATCGAAGTGGAATCCTGCTGGAACTTTTAATTGTTGTTTTTGTTTTGCATAGCACGCCTCGCAAAGGTGCAATTGTTGTTTGTCGTTGTTTACTTGCACATGTAAAAAGATGTTTGCTTTATTTTGTTTACATACTTGGCACATCATAGGCACCAACCTCCTTTTTTTGACTTTGACTATATTTGACCTTTCTGACTTTATTATAATTTGACCTTTTTTGACTTTCAAGACCTTTTTTAAAAAAATAAAAAATTTTTTCGAGATGAAAAAAACTGCCGCAATGGGCAGTTACATTAGTTTCGTCAATTTATCTGTAATTTTCACCATATGTTGCTGTACTTGATGAAGTTCGTCGATCGCTTCGGCGCTGTCGTTTATTTTTTCCGCCACTTCTTGAAGCATATGAACCATCTCTAACACCGAGTTTGTAATATGATTCAACTGTTCTGAAATGTCTTCCGCGGAATGTTTGCTTTTTTCCGCCATTTTGCGCACTTCTTCTGCGACGATCGCAAAGCCGCGACCGTGTTCGCCAGCGCGAGCCGCCTCAATCGCAGCGTTTAATCCGAGCAAATTTGATTGCATCGCAATGTCTTTCACGAACGAAATGACACCTTGAATTTCCTCTGTGCTTTTGCTTACTTTTTCCGCTTTTTCGCCCAACTGTTTGACGTGATTGTTGATTAAGCGCGCCGTTTGTTGAATATCGCTCGTGCTTGCGTTCATTTCTTCTAGTAAACTCGCAAATTCTTCATTTAACGTTTGTTGACGGTCGGTGACATCAACTGCCACTTTAAAGACGGCTTGCACGTTGTCATTGTCGTCTAACACAGGGGCATATAGCGCCTCCAGCCATATATGTTTGCCGTCGCGTGTGACGCGTTGCACCGTTCCGTAAAACGGCTGTTTGTTTTTTAGGCGATCCCAAAATTGTGTATACTCGTAGCTGTTTGCGTATTCTGGAAGACAAAATTGACGGTGGGGTAAACCGAGCAATTGTTGCTCCGTGTAGCCCATCGCTTGAAGAAATGCATCGTTTGCCCATAATATCGTCGTATCTGGGCGAAAGACAATCATCGCAAACGAGCGGGACATCGATTCAAATAGGCGCTCTAAATCGAGCGGAATGGAACTTACTTTCATTTGTTTTCCTCCTCCCACTATCATAGATTTATTGTACTATGATTCGTCGTATAACGGCAATTGAATGTACACAGTCGTTCCTTTTCCTTGTTCGCTTTCAAAGCGAATCGATCCACCGTGTAGTTTTACAATTTGCTTGACGATCACAATGCCAAGACCTATGCCGCCATGTTCGCGCGAGCGGGAGCGGTCGGTTCGGAAAAATCGTTCGCCGAGCCGTTCAATGTCTTGTTTCGACATCCCTTGTCCTGAATCGGAAATGACGAGCTCGCACATCGGATGTTTATTTACAGTGCGCAACGACATGTTGCCGCCAGAAGGAGTGTAGCGCAACGCATTATCAAGCAAGTTTTGCAACACTTGTTCGATGCGATCTGGGTCGCCATCAACGACTAAGTCATGGTCGACATCGAGGGAAAGGTGAATGCGTTTTTCCTGCAAGAGCGGCTCGTATTTTTCTATCGTTTCCTCTATAAGCTGTGCGATCGAAAACGGGGTGCGCACGAGCGGATATGTGCCTTCTAATTGCGCTAAATCAAGCAAATCGCGCACGAGACGTTGCATGCGGCTCGCTTCGCGGTGAATGAGCCTCATATATTTTTTTTGTTGTTCTTCGTCTTTCACCACACCGTCTAATAACGCTTCGCTATATCCTTTCACATAGCTTAAAGGCGTACGCAATTCGTGGGAAACGTTCGCTAAAAATTCTTTTTTCCGTTCATCTTCTTTGGCGAGCGCATGCGCCATTTGATTGAACGCCTTCGCTAATTGTCCGATTTCATCTTCCGTTTCGACATCCACTTGGACAGAAAAATCGCCCTGTGAGACGCGATAGGCCGCTTGTTGCATATGTTGCAGCGGTTTTGTGAAATGCATCGCAATTTTTCGTCCGACAAATACCGTAATGAATAAAAAAAGACTGCCGCCTAGCGCAACGAACGTTTGCATGCGCTCGAGCACATCTTCAATGGATGCGAGCGGAACGTACAAATATAAAATGCCCATGAGGCGATGTTCGTCCAACAAAGGAATGATGATGCCGACGATGTGGCGGTCAAACGTTTGTTCATATCCTTTTTTCGTTACCGTTTTCCCGGCAAGCAGTTGTTGCCGTTCTGTTTCGCTAATAATGGAATGATGATCGACTTCAAACGGCAAGCAGGCGCTTAATTCACGCGGATTGTTCACGAGAACGATATCCGCATCTGATATGTCGTTTATGAGGGAAACGGTCGTGCGGAACGAGTCGGTAATTTCCCCGCCTTTGTACTTTGTGGCGATGTTCATTCCCTCTCGCAGCAACCGTTGTTCGACGTTCGTTATATAAATGTTCTCATATACGTAAACGACAACCGCGTATAAAAGCCCTACAGCAAGCACTAAAAAGGCGCTAATCGTTAACCATAGCTTTTGTTGTAAGGAAAGAGAATTAAACTGTTTCATCAAATTTATATCCCACTCCCCATACCGTTTGGATGAGTTGCCCTGCTTCGCCTAATTTAATGCGCAACGTTTTAATATGCGTATCGACTGTGCGCGTGCTGCCGACGTAATGAATGCCCCAGACGCGATCTAGCAGCTGTTCACGCGTAAATACTTGGCCGCGATGTTTTAAAAATAAGACGAGCAATTCAAATTCTTTTAACGTTAAAAGAACGGTTTTTCCGTTGACCGTGACTTTTCGCGCTTTTTCATCGACAACGATCGGACCTGCTTCGTATTGTGGAGCGGCGTCAGCCCCTTTCGTTCGTCGGAGTACAGCATGAACGCGCGCTACGACTTCATTCGGGCTAAACGGTTTTACGATGTAGTCGTCAGCCCCAATTTTAAGCCCATATACACGATCCCATTCATCGCTTCGAGCCGTTAAAAAAATGATCGGCACTTGCGAACGCTCGCGCACGTGCATGCAAAAACGGTAGCCGTCGAGCTTCGGCATCATAATATCAAGTAAAATTAAATCGACATGTCTTCGTCCAAATTGTGCAAGCCCTTCTTCGCCGTCGTCTGCTTCGATGCACGTAAATCCTTCTGGCTCTAAATATAGGCGCAGCAATTCACGCATCTCTTTTTCATCGTCAATAATTAAAATCGTTGCCACGTTTATTCCCCCTTTGCATCACGGAAAAAGATGTAAAACGGTCCGTATCCAACAGAAACAGTATTTGTTTGTTCGAATGTTTTTTCATCAACAAAAAGTAGTTCGTTGCTGTCGTAGCTTGCGATGACGAGATCGTTTTTCGCCTTTGTCATCGCAAACGGATTGGCGCCAATATTCAGATCGCGAATCAAGCGTTTTGTGTCTCGATCAAATGCATATAACATGTTCGATCCGTGACAAAGAACGTATATCGCTTCGTTCGTTTGGGTGAATTGAATCGGCATCGTTTCTGCTTTCACACGTGTGATGAGACGCCCATCGACAAGCGAATGGACGTACGCTTCTTGTTGAATCGTTGCTCCGCTGCCATGCCCGCCAACCCATAGCTCATCCGTTTCGGGAACGACGAAGCCGCTGACGGCGGAATCGAGCGTATCGACCGTTCGTGTCACTCGTTTTGTCGTCTTGTCAATAAACGAAATCGCGCCATTTTTAAAATGAATAACAATCCATTGATTATGTTTATCGTCTTCTACGATTGAAAAAGGGGACGGTGGAGTTGCGATCACTTCTTTCACTTTTCCATCAAACGTCATCAGCGACACCGTTCCTTTTTTTTCGTTGACGACGAGCAAGTCACGTTCGGTGACGAGCACATCCGTGATCCCTTTTTCTACGTTCCATCGTCTCGCTTCTCTTCCGGTCGATAACGTATAGGCGATCATTTCATCCATGTCTTGTCCGAATAAAACGATCGTATCCCCGTCAGAAAGAAGGGTAGCTTTTGTGATCGGTTTTTTCACTTGCCATGTTGTGATTAACTGTTTCGTGTTATAATCAATAAATGACAAGCTTTGTTCTTTTATATTCACAACGCCGATGACCGCCTCGTCCCGTTTGATCGGGGTGTATGTTTGAGGAGTGCAGCTCGTTAAAAACATCACGATCATCAGCAAAAAAAGAAACGAACACGCATCGCACAAATCCTCCATCACGTTTTAATATTATTGTAGCAAATAGTTGTGAATATTTTGTGAAACTATTGTAACACGGAAGGGGATTCAAATGAAAAAATGGTTTTTGTTGTTTTCGTTCATTTTGCTTGTTGTCGCTGGTTGTGCGAGCAAGGCGGAAGAAGAAGAGTTGGCGTATTTAGACGTCAAAATGGCGGTAGAAGAAAAGCTTCCGGCTAATCAAGAAGTCGAGCTCGCATGTTTAGTGACATATGGCGATGAAAAAGTAACGGATGCATCAGAAGTGAAATTTGAAGTATGGAAACATGGAACAGAAGACAGACAAATGATTGAAGGAAAACATGCCGGCGACGGAAAATATGTCGCGAACTATACGTTTGCAACAAAAGGAACTTATTCCGTTGTGGCGCATGTGACGGCGAAAAATATGCATAATATGCCAAAAATCGATGTAGTTGTAGAATAAACGGCGGAAAATGTTCGCCGTTTTTTTTCATATATATAGAAAAAATGGACGAGTGGGGGAGAGCGTATGTGGATGAGGGCGATTCAAATTGCGTTTGTGTATGTCGGAACGGTCGTTGGGGCTGGATTTGCGACCGGAAAAGAAATTGTACAATTTTTTACGCAATACGGTGCAATTGGGTTTGTGACGATTGCGGCAAGCGGGGGGCTATTTATTTTTTTCGGGACGCGTTTAATGATGATGGCGGCTCGGCTTCATGCCCGTTCATATGAACAGTTGAATAGTTATTTGTTTGGGAAATTAGGTTTTTTTGTAAATATATTTATGTTTATCGTTTTATTTAGCGTGACATCGGTCATGTTGTCAGGGGCGGGGGCGGTGTTTGAAGAACAGCTTCATATGCCGGCATACGTCGGCCTTGTGCTCACGATCATCCTTGCTTTTGTGACGATGTTATTTGGTTTAAACGGCATTTTAAGCGTCAATATGATTGTCGTGCCGATGATGGTGATATTTAGCTTATGTATTGCGATGATGAACGGAAGCGACGTCGTATGGACGAAGCCGCCGCTTGCTGCTTTTCTTTCTCCGTTTGCGTATGTGGCGTTTAATTTAGCGATGGCGCAAGTCGTTCTCGTTCCGCTTGCAGCGGAAGTAAAAGATGAAAAGACGATTCGTCTCGGTGGTTGGCTTGGCGGCCTGTTGCTTATGTTTATTTTATTTAGCAGTCATGTTGCTCTTTCATTGTTGCCGCAATTGTCATCTTACAGCATTCCGATGGCGGAAGTGGTGAAACGTTCGCTTGCTTCGTTTTACTGGTTATATGTCGCCATCATTTATGGGGAAATTTTCACTTCGTTTATTGCAGGGGTGTTCGGATTGCATCGAAAATTGGCGTTTTTTTTTCGCCAGCCTATATATATTCTGATCGTGCTTTTGCTGGCGATGTATGCGTTTAGCTTAATTGGGTATCACGCGCTACTGACTGTATTGTATCCTTTATTTGGGTATATGAGCATCATTTTTATTTTCTTGCTTTTCTATCGAAAAATGCCTAGCTAGAAAAAAAGAAGTGTAGTACATTGAATGTAGAGGAGGTGGGAGAGCGTGAAAAAAGCGGCGATTGCTTTCGTCGTCGGCATCTTTCTTTTCTTTACGCTTGAAACGTTCCATATCGTTCAATGGTATCGCGCTGATGTATGGTCGGCAGTTGTTTTTTCTTTTGGACTTATTGTTCATATATATGTGTTTAAGCGTCGTGCGCGGGAGCATGAAGCGTTCCTTTTATTGCCGGCTGCCATTGCGTTATGGATGGGGGTTTTTTCATTATTTTTGCTTCATGGCGGAACGATGTACGTATTGGCGTTTACGATTGGTTTATTGGAATGGTGGGCGCTCAGCAAGGAAGAATGGCTAAAACAGCCGACTCTCTTTTGTTTCGGGTGTAGCGTGATGGTTAGCTTAGAGGCAGGGGAGATGTTTTTAGTCCTTTTTGTTTTAATGATTGGTATCGGGGCATATGCCTATCACACAAAAAGGGAGCGAGCCAATGTGTATTAGGCTCGCTTTTCCTTTTATTGCATATGGAAACGATTGATAATTCCCTTTAGCCGCTCGACTTCCTCCGCCAGCACCGCCGCTTCTTTTGCGAGTTGATGGACGCTCATCGCTTGTTGTTCCAGTCCGCTTGCTGTTTCGTGAACGACTTTTGTAAAGTCGTCAGCGATCGTATAAATATTTGTAATCGCTTCGTGCAGTTCGTTTCCTTCTTTTGCAGCTTGCTGCATAAGCGTGCGGTTTCGTTGAATTAAATCGTGCAACTCATGTGACATCGTTTGAAAGTGAGCGAAACTTTCGGTCATTTTTGTTAGCGCTATCGTTGTTTCGTCGATTGCATTCGCTTGTTTCGTTACGGTGTTCGCCACGTTTGATAATTGATAATGTGTATTCGCAAGCGATGATAAAATTTCATGTGCGAAAGCGTTCGTATGTTCTGCAAGTTTCCGTACTTCTGAGGCGACGACGGCAAATCCTTTGCCAGCTTCTCCTGCTCGTGCCGCTTCAATGGAAGCGTTTAACGCCAACATGTTCGTTTGTTCCGCAATCGCCGTAATGGCGGACACTTTTTGGATGAGCGCATCCGCTTCTTTCGCGACCGTTTGAATTTGTTTGGAGGTGTCGTTCATTTGTTGTTTTGTGTCGTTCATTTGTTGTTCAATGGCTTGCATATGAGTGTATCCTGTTTGGGCGGAGTGAAATGTCGTTTGCGCCCGTTCGACGACTTGTTCAATGTCTGTTTTGACGGTACGCATGTAATCAAGCATCGTTTGAATGCGTTGGTTCGCTTCATCGACAAATGCCGTTTGTTTTTGCGCCCCTTCACGGAACGTTTCCATTGTTGCGGATACTTCATCAAACGCCTCAGCGATTCGCTTCGCTTCTTCTTTTTGTTCGCGGCTCACATGTTCAACGGAGTAGGTTGCTTTTGCGATTTGTTGTAAAATAATGCGCAAACCGAGAATCACTTTGTTAATTTCATAGCCAATTTGATGAAAAGCGTTGCGCTTTCCGACCGTTTTCACTTCAGCATGAAGCTGTCCAGATGAGACAGAACGGGTGACGCCATACCACGCGTGCAGGCGGTTCATAATCGTGCGATAAAACGAAAAAGAAACGAGAAAGCTGATGAAACCGGTGACGCTCGTCAGCAACGCAATTTGTTTGACCGGTAGATGCATGAGAAACGCAACAATAAAAAGAGCGATGGTTGGCAATAAGACGATCGTGCTAAACCACGTTTCCATATACGGTCGATGGATGAGACGCCCCATGCGCAAATTAAAGCGCTTTCCATTTTGTTCGAAAAGCGGACATGCGGCATCGATGAGCACTTCACCTGTATTTCGTTTATACAGTTGCAACAGTGGAGCAGTTGTTTTCGCAGATTTTTTTCCTACTTCGTCGTCAAACACCATCCCTTCGCGCAAACGGTTCGTATGCACAACACCTTTTCCGTCTTCATCGACGATGACGAAATATTCATCGCGCTCAAGATGGCGATCTAATACGTCGCGCAACGAATCGAGCTGTTGAGCGAGCGGTTCGTCTAATCGCATCGTTCGTTTTACTTCTTTCGCTACCCGTTGTACTTTTTGCAAAGCTTTTTTCGCTTGTTTCGATTGCAGCAATTTTCTCCCCCCTTTTTCCCCTTATTTCAAATATATAAAATTTTCAGATGATAAAAAAGTCATAAAAAAGAAAAATGAACAAATGATAAAAAGGGAGGTGAGACGAATGACCCAATCGAAAAGACAGAAGGAGCGGCAATGGACCGTTCGTAAACAAGCGCAAAATGAACCGCACGGGAAAGTGAAGTCGTTTGAACAACTAGCAAAAGAAGAAAAATAAATGGAAAAGGCTGTCCAAAAGAAGTTTGTGACAGCCTTTTGCTTCGTTATCTTGCTTTTAACGCACGAATTTCGTTTTCATGTACAAGTGACCGAAGCGCAAGCGACTGAATGGCAAGTTCATGTCGCGCTTGGGTCGCGATGACATCATCTAGTTTTTGGGACATTTCAGCGAGGTTTTGCTTGATCGTTGATATTTCATTTACTGCTTCTAATGTTTCTAGCACGGCTTGTTTAATGAGAGGAATGTCTGCGACGTCATCTTTTGTAGCCATACGTTGTTCAATGCTAATGATGTCATCTTTCGTGGCCATGCGTTGCTCAATGCTTGCGATATCATCTTTTGTGGCCATCGTTTGCTCGATGTGCTCGATGCGCTTGTCCATGGCAGCGATATCGTCTTTTGTGGCCATCGTTTGTTCGATGTGCTCGATGCGCTTGTCCATGGCAGCGATATCGTCTTTTGTCGCCATGCGTTGCTCAATGCTTGCGATGTCATCTTTTGTGGCCATCGTTTGTTCGATGTGCTCGATGCGCTTGTCCATGGCAGCGATATCGTCTTTTGTCGCCATGCGTTCGCGCAACAATGCAAGCTCATCGAAAATGCGTTTGAGCATATCATCCATGTTTACTCACCTCCCCCGACAAAATTATATCATCGCATAAAAAAGAAAGCGATAAAAAAAGATGCCCCAAACTAATATGAGGCATCCGAATGTTTAATAGTTTAAATCGATGCGAATTCCTTTGACGCTATATAAAATATTTTCAGCGATATTTGTCACATGGTCGCCAGCTCGCTCTAAGTTGCGCGTGATGAACGACAACTGTGTAATTTGGTTTGTAAACTCTGGCTTTTCACTCATTAAATCAATTAATTCTTGAATAATTTTTCCTTGCAACTCATCTACTCGATCGTCTTCAAGCGCAATGCGCTTCGCTTCTTCAACGTCGTCATTATGGAAAGCATGAAGCGCATGATCTAACATTTCATTGACGATCGCCGCCATTTCAGGAATGTGGACGATTGGTTTTACATGCGGTTCTGTGCCGATAAATTTAACCGATTTGGCGATATTGACCGCAATGTCACCAATGCGCTCGACATCAGACGAAATTTTCAGCGCAACGATTAACCGACGTAAATCAGATGCGACCGGTTGTTGTTTTAAAATCGTCATAATCGCCAGTTCGTTAATTTCCCGCTCCAGTTCGTTAATTTTTTTATCGTTTTCGATAATTTCATCTGCTTTTGTGATATTTTGCGTTTGTAACGCTTCAATCGATTCATGTAGTGCTTGTTGGGAAGCAGATACCATCGTCATTAATTTTTCGCGCAGTTGTTGAAGCGCTGCATCAAAAGTTGAACGTTTTGTCATGCTGAATCACCTAACTTTTTTGTTGTTATTATATCCTGAAAACAGTTCACAAATAAAGCATAATTTTTTATAGAATGAATATATGTTTTATGGTATATTGTTAGGCGTACAATTGAAGAAGAATTCTACGCTTTTTGCGTAGGAGAGGTTCTAGAACACCCTCTATAAAAAAACTAGGGATCGCTATGTCCTTAGGGGGTATAGCGTTTTTGTTTTAGAACGCTCTTTCTTCTCATTACGTAAGAAAGGGGAGCGAAAAATGAAAAAAGAAAAAGCAGTCGTCGTTTTTAGCGGCGGGCAAGATAGTACAACATGTTTATTTTGGGCGAAAAAACATTTTGCGGAAGTCGAAGCGGTGACGTTCGATTACAACCAACGCCATCGGCTTGAAATTGACGTTGCCGCATCGATCGCCAAAGAGCTTGACGTGCCACATACGGTGCTCGATATGTCGCTATTAAATCAGCTCGCACCAAATGCGCTGACAAGAAGCGACATAGCGATCGAACAAAAAGAAGGACAATTGCCGTCCACGTTTGTCGATGGGCGCAATTTATTGTTTTTATCGTTTGCGGCCGTGCTTGCGAAACAAAAAGGGGCACGTCATCTCGTGACGGGCGTATGTGAAACGGACTTTAGCGGTTATCCGGATTGTCGGGACGTATTTATTAAGTCGTTAAACGTGACGCTTAATTTAGCGATGGATTACGACTTTGTCATCCATACGCCGCTCATGTGGTTAAATAAAGCAGAAACGTGGAAGCTTGCTGATGAGCTGCATGCGCTTGAGTTCGTGCGCACGAAAACGCTCACGTGCTACAACGGCATCATCGCTGACGGTTGTGGCGAATGTCCAGCGTGTGTGTTGCGTAAACGAGGTCTTGATCAATATATGAGTGAAAAGAAAGGGGCGCATGTGCAATGATCCAACAAATTTATCCACAAGTCATACACCCGTTTCGCTATGAATTGAATAAAGATATGCAAATTGCGGCAGCGCACTTTATTCCGCATGAAGCAGCCGGGCAATGTGCGAACATGCACGGACATACGTATTTTATAAACATTACTGTTGCAGGTGACGAGCTGGATGATTCGGGCTTTTTAATTAACTTTCAACAGTTGAAAAAACTTGTGCACAACCGTTTTGATCATACGGTGATGAACGACCATAAAGATGTATTTAGCGATACAGCTGCTGAACATTTTCCAACGACAGAAGTGGTAGCGCGAAAAATTGCAGAAATTGTTCAAGAACATTTAGACACGTTGCCGAATAAACCGACATGCGTTCAAGTGTTTGTGCGGGAATCCCCGACAAGCTACGTCGTATATCGTCCGAAAGCAGGGAAACAATAATGGAGCGCATTCCCGTCATAGAAATTTTCGGCCCGACGATTCAGGGCGAAGGCATGGTCATCGGGCAAAAAACGATGTTTGTCCGCACGGCAGGATGCGACTATCGTTGCCGCTGGTGCGATTCGTCGTTTACGTGGGACGGTTCAGCGAAAGATGAAATTAAACAAATGACGGCCGAACATATTTGGCAACAACTAAAACAGCTTGGTGGGGATCGTTTTAACCATGTGACAATTTCAGGCGGCAATCCTGCGTTGCTTAAAAGTTTGCGTGCACTCATTTCTTTACTGAAACAACATCGGATGCGCATCGGCTTAGAGACACAAGGAAGCGTATGGCAAGACTGGTTTTACGATATCGACGATTTGACGATTTCACCAAAGCCACCGAGCTCAAACATGGAAACAAACTTTGTGATGCTTGATACGATCATGAACCGATTAGCGATGCATCGCGGACAAGTGAGTATAAAAGTCGTCGTATTTAACGATGAAGATTTTGCTTATGCCAAACATGTACATCAACGCTACCCGACCGTTCCGTTTTACGTTCAAGTTGGCAACGATGATATACATGAAGGAGACGACATCACGCTTCGCTTAAAGTTATTACAAAAACTTGAATGGCTCGTCGAACAAGTTGTGCAATCAAACGAGATGAACGACGTTCGCGTCTTGCCGCAACTACACACGTTATTATGGGGCAATCGTCGCGGCGTATAACTAGAGGAGGAGAAAGAAATGAGAAAAGATGAAGAACTACAAGGAGTTACGCTTCTTGGAAACCAAGGGACGAAATATGTATTTGAATACAGCCCAGACATTCTTGAAGTGTTTGATAACAAACATCCTGACCGCGACTACTTTGTAAAATTTAACTGTCCGGAGTTTACGAGCTTGTGTCAATGAGGGCACACTTCAGTGGTGACACTGTCGGCTAAACCTTGTGAATTCAGGGGAAGAGAAAAAGGGTGGAAATTATCTGAATTTTTATGTACAATACAAGCATAGGAATATGTGTTCGTGAAAGGGTGTTTGTATTGTACGGTACACCTTGGAGAGATAAGGGATGGTTTACTGAGCAGTTTATTTACATTGGGAAAAGTATTCATGAGTTGTCCATTGAATTAGGTATGGATTGGTCTAGTCTTGAAAGGTGGAGGCAGATTCACGGGTTACCTAGGCACTCGGAAAGAGAAAGGATTATTGCGGAGTACGGATTAGATGTTTTTGAAAACATAGTGAAGAGGAAAAAGGAAAGATATTCGATTTCTAATAAAAGAAAAGCAGAGATTATGTATAAAGGGAAAAGTTATGAGGATATTTATGGTAAAGAGAAGGCTCAAGAAATAAAAAATAAAATTTCTGCTTCAAATAAAAATGTGAAAAGATCAGAGGAATTTAAAGAAAATCTATCCAAAAAACAAAGGGGAAAAAATAATTCGAATTGGAAAGGTGGATTTTACAGTTCTCAGGTCTATAAACACATTGATCGTCTTAGTGTGAAAGAGTATGTTCTTGACACTTGGAATAGATATATCGTTATTGAAAAAGACTATACTTGTGAGTGCTGTGGAATCAGATCCATTACTTGTAATGGACATCATCTCCTATCTTTTACAAAAATTTTTGATGCTATTTGCTTTTATTTAGATAAACGTAATTGTTTAGACACACTGTCTGTCATTTCAGAAATGCATAAATTTCATAAAGAAAACTTTAGTAAAATTTACAAATGTTTGTGTTCTGCATGTCATCGCAATATCCATCGACAAGAGAATTATTATATGAGAATGCAAGAAGAGAATCGTCTTATCCATTTATTAGAACCCTATTTCTCCAACCCTGAGCCAAGCCTTAAAGAAGAAAGTGCGATGTATACAGCCTTTTTCTTTAAGGAAGGTGCAGAGACTATCGAAATCACTTTATCACGAAGCGAGTAAAAGTAGTGATAAAGGAAGAGAGTAGAGTACATCACGATGAAAATATCGTGGTGGAAGCGCAAGGGTTCTTATTCGATATCGCAGTCGAATAAGAATAAGATATAGTCCACCTGCTCTACAAAAAGCAGTTGCCAAAAACCGGACAACCAGATTTTGCAACAATTTACATTAGTTATATTCCTGATAAAAAATGTGTTGAAAGCAAGTCGCTGAAGTTATATTTATTTAGTTTCCGCAATCATGGTGATTTTCATGAAGATTGCGTCAATATTATTATGAACGATTTAATTCGCGTCATGGAGCCGCGCTACATTGAAGTGTGGGGGAAATTTACACCGCGCGGCGGCATTTCGATTGACCCGTATTGCAACTGGGGTCGCCCGGGAACGAAATACGAACAAATGGCGGAATATCGCTTATTAAACCACGATTTATATCCGGAAAAAGTCGATAATCGCTAAGAAGGCTGGCTGATAAGTCAGCCTTAAAAAATTCATAAAAGAGAACTAGTTTTTTTTCGTAAACGGGTATATAATGACAAATTGTTATGAACCTTTTTTGTTTGGGGGGTCTTCATTTGAGACAGAGAACGGCTCTTGTGATCGGAGCAAGCGGATTAGTCGGAGGCGAGCTTCTCCAGCGGTTGCTTCGTTCAGAGCATTATGAACAAGTGACGGTGTTCGTTCGAAAACAAATGGCTTGTAAGCATGAGAAATTAAAACAAGTTGTCGTTGATTTTGACAACATCGAACAATATGAAGAATATTTTCATGTCGACGATGTATTTAGTTGTTTAGGGACGACGATGAAAAAAGCAAAAACAAAACAACAATTTATTAAAGTGGATTACGAATATACGTTGCGGGCGGCAAAACTGGCGGAAAAATGCCACGTTAAAACGTTTTTATTCGTTTCTGCGATCGGGGCAGATCCGCACTCGATGTTTTTTTACAATCGCGTCAAAGGAGAAACGGAAGAAGCGTTGCAGCGGCTTACGATTCGCTCGTTGCACATTTTTCGCCCATCTTTATTAACAGGAGAGCGACAAGAATTTCGCCTCGGTGAAAAAACAGCGGAGTGGCTTTCTCACGGTTTTTCGTTTGCGTTCGTCGGCAAATGGGAAAAATATAAGCCGATCGCTGCAAAACAAGTGGCGGAAGCGATGTATTATGCTGCGCTTTCGGAAAAACAAGGGGTATACATTTACGAATGTAGCGAAATGAAAGGTCAATGTGAACAACAAAGAGGGCTGTCTCATCAACAATAAGCAGCCCTCTTTTCGTTACTCTACAATTTTATAATTTTTATGGTTGACGACTGTTCGTTCTTGTAAGTCGAGTTCTTTGTAGTTATCCATGTACGTTAAGTCGACAATAACTGAATTTTCGTTTACTTTTTCAACGATTCCCCGCAACCCATTTTTAAATTCAATGATGTCGCCAATTTGCGCTTTTTTCATTGAAAATCCCCTTTACTTTTGAATTTTTAACCCTTTTTTCTATTTTGCATGATTTTTCCTTGTTCGTAAAGGGCATTTTCAACTATTTTTAACGCTGTGGCCCATACGGCATGTATGGCCACATTGGACTAGGCATCATCTGTGGCATTTGTTGTGGCATTTGTGGCATCGGCATCATTTGCGGCATCCCCGACCACATCGGTCCCATCGGCATCCCACAGCCACAATCCCCCGGCATCATTTGCGGCATCGGCATCATTTGCGGCATTTGTTGTGGCATCATCTGTGGCATTTGCGGCATTGACATCGGCTGCGTTTGTTGCGGCATCATTTGTTGATCTAAACGGAAATCTTCATACATATTCCAGTTATTCATCGTTTATCATCCTTTCTTTCATTTAGAATCCACCAACATTGTATGTGCATTTTTTATAGACGTGTGTCAATATAACAAAATTAGGCATTCACACATCGTATTGACATGTATCGTTAAGCGCGTTAAAACAAAGAGGGAGGGATGAACGTGACTGAACAAGAAGCGAAGCAACTTCTTCAACAATTGCGCACACGCGACATTCCGCATGTGCTTGTAAAAAAGGAACATTTTTTAACGTTTCGCCATGTGCTCGTCCAACAAGAAGATTTTAAACATTTTCGCGGCGTCGCTCAGCGCGGCGGCGATGTCGTGTACTACTATATGGATGAGCCGCGCAGTTAACGTAACGTTTTAGCTTTTTGACAGCGGACATGCGCCATTGTTTTACGGCATTCACGCTTACGCCTTCTTCATGAGCGATTTGTTTTAATGTTTTTCCTTCGATCACATGACGAACAAGCCATATGCGCTCCCGTGGTGTGAGATTGCGCATCGCATCTTCCCAGATGATGCCGGCAAAAAAATCGACATCTTCTTTTAACATATATTCATCTGGCAACGGAACGTGTACGATTTTTGTTTCTTTGCGCAACTGTGATACGATGCGCCAGCGAATCATTTTAAACGCGAACGTGCAAAATGAACCTTTCGTTTCGTCGTATCGCTCATACGCTTCCCAAAGCGCAATGAAGCCGATTTGCATATATTCATCGACATGACGGCGAATATGCAACTTGCGAATGATATAAGAAATGAGCGGGCGATATTCGGCAATGATTTTTTCAAATGACATATATATCCCTTCCTTGAAGGCGCGCCTTCAGTTATTCCGCGGTACATTTAGCCTAACAAAAACGCTTGCATCACGCGAAAGACAAAACGGAGAAAAATCGCCTATTTACGTCTCGCATATACACCATTTCCCTTAAGGAAACACAAAAAATCAGGCGGAAAACAGGCAGGAAATAAGGATTTTGCGAAAAAATGTTTTGAACAATGGAAAAATTTTGTGTTATGATAATAAAAAATGGAAAGGCATGAGCAAGATGAAAATAAGAAAGGCATGTATTGACCAACATTCGTCCCAACAAAATGTATACATTTATGAAAATAAAAAAGAACAATATATCGTTGTTGCGATTCCGTATTTGGAATGGTCCACTTATGTCAGCTACGATGATTTCGCCCATATCGAATCGCGTTTACAACAATCGCTCGCGAACGTGTTAGAAGAAGAGCATGTTCCGCCGCTTGCGATGAAGCTTGCCCAATGGATGAGAGAAATGTAAGAAAGGTTTCGTTGCTAGATGAAATACGCTATTGTCATTTATGTGATTGTCAGCACCATTTGGATCGTATTGACTGATTTTTATGTAGAAAAGTTGCCGCTTCCGCAACAAATCGTGCCATATGTTCAAACGTTCAAAGGGTTTATGTTTGTCATTTTGTCTGCCGTATTTATGTATATCGCTTTTAAAAAACATCGCGAATTAAAACAAATGAGCGAAAGCGAACAAGAGCTGTTGACGCTCATTCACGCGATGCCTGATTTCGTATCATTTAAAGATGGACAAGGCCGTTGGCTCCGGGTAAACGAATTTGGCTTAAAGCTATACGGACTTGAACATGTCGATTATAAAGGAAAAACAGATGCTGAACTGGCGGAATATGCCCCACATTTTCGCGAGGCTTTACTTTATTGCATCGATTCGGACGAAGAAGCGTGGCGGGCGAAAACGGTGACGCGTGCAGAAGAATCGTTTCCGACGCCAAACGGTGAAGTGAAAACGTTTGACGTCATTAAAGTGCCGCTATTTTACGAAAACGGGAAACGAAAAGGGCTTGTCGTCATCGGTCGCGACATTACACAACAAAAAGTTGCCGAGCAGCTATTGTTGAAAAAAGAAAAACTATCGGTCATCGGTGAGTTAGCAGCAGGCATCGCCCATGAAATTCGCAATCCGTTAACGTCCATTAAAGGCTTTTTGCAAATGATGAAAGAAACGAAAGAAGTAGATGAACGTTTCGTGCAAATTATGTTGGATGAAATTGAGCGCGTCAATCAAATCGTCAGCCAACTTCTCGTGCTTGCGAAACCGCAAATGAAATCGTATAAACCGTTCGCTTTACATGACGTTGTTGACTACGTGATCGGGCTGTTTACGTATGAAGCGATTTTACAAAATGTACAAATGAAATATGAACCGCGCACATCCGCAATCGTATATGGCGACAAAAACGAGCTTATTCAAGTGTTTGTCAACGTCATCAAAAACGCATTAGAAGCGATGCTAAAGGGGGGAACAATCACCATTTCTACGAAAGAAAAAGATGACCGTGTCCACGTCATCATCGAAGATACAGGAAAAGGGATTGAGCGAGAGCGTCTAAAACGAATTGGCGAACCGTTTTATACGTTAAAAGAAAAAGGAATGGGGCTTGGGTTAACGACAAGCATGAAAATCGTTCATGAACATAAAGGCACGATGCAAATTGAAAGCAAAGTTGGCAAAGGAACACGGGTTGAAATCATCTTACCAACATATAAAAATGACCCGTCTTAAAACGGGTCGTTTTTATTACTCTACCCATGTCGTCACTTCATCTACTGGTAGACGAAGGGAAGGATGGGCAGGTGCGCTCGCTTTACCGATTGTAATGAGCATCACCGGAATGTATCGGTCAGAAATGTGAAACTCTTTCATGAATGCTTGTGGGTCAAAGCCGCCGATCGCGCACGTATCAAACCCTTCAGCTTTTGCGACAAGCATGAGTTGCATCGCAGCTAACGAAGCGTTCGTTAACGCAGCATCGCGCGCATATTGTGCGTTTGTATACGCTCCTTCAATTTGTTTTGCGAGCGTTTCTTTCACTTCTTTTGTCATTTTTCCTTGTGCGACAAGCGGATCATATACGGCATCTATTTTTTTATTTGCTTGTAAATCGCCAAGCACGGCAACAACTGCCGATGCATCAACGATTTGTTGTTGGTTGTAAGCGATCGGGAGGAGCTTTTGTTGCGCTTCTTTTCCAGAGATGACGACGAAATGCCAATGTTGCAAATTCCAAGCAGAAGGCGCCTTCGTCGTTAATTGTAAAATTTTTGTTAGTTGTTCTTTCGAAATCGAAGCGTTCGGATCGTATTTCCGAACAGATTGTCGTTGTTCAATGATTGAAATCATATATATTTCCTCCTTAAATGTACAAAAATAAAATTACTTACTTTTTGTTAGTTACGATAAATATATTAATTTAGTTACAATACGTTTGTCAAATTTCATGCATAGGGTGATCATTCATGGAACATGCACATGTTTGTCCGAAATTTGAAGCAGCGTTTCAACTGCTGGGAAAAAGATGGAATGGGTTAATTATTCACGTTTTATTTCGCGGCCCGCTTCGTTTTAAAGATTTAGCGGAAAGCATCCCGGAAATTAGCCAAAAAATGTTAACAGAACGATTAAAAGAATTAGAAGAAGAACAAATCGTCGTTCGCCGTGTTTACCCTGAAAAGCCTGTGCGCATTGAATATGAATTAACGGACAAAGGGAAAGATTTACATATCGTGATGGAAGCGGTGCAAGTGTGGGCAGAAAAATGGGTGTAGCCCCTAACCTTTCGCCATCGTCGTTGCGATAGTATAAGTGAAAGGAGGGGGAAGACATGCTTCAACGTTCACAACTTCGTTTAACGTTTGAAGTTGGCGTGACAGAAACGGGCAAACCGCTATACAAAAATAAAACGTATACGATCAAACCGAACGCAACGGAAAGCTCGCTCGTCTCTGTTGCCCAAGCGCTTGCATCTTTGCAAAGCGCGCCGCTCGTTCACGTATATCGCAACGATGTGCACGTATTAGGCGAATAGGAGGGATGACAAATGAAAACGCTTGAATTGCAGTTTATGAATGAGGAAGGAAAGACGGTTCGTTTCAGCGTCGATGCACCGCGTGAAGATGTGACAGAAGCGCAAATTAGCCAAGCGATGGATGTCATCATTGCCGCAAACGTCTTTCCATCGAGTGGAGGCGATCTCATCGCGAAAAAAGGAGCGCGCCTCATCGATACAACGGTGACAGAATGGACGTTTGCATAAACGCTCAAGGTGTCCTGTGCGTCGGGACACCTTGTTATATATAAGCGAAAATCGAAGGAGTTGAGAAAGATGGAAGCCTATTTGTCGCTTCTTTCCGATGTCGGTTTTCCGATTGCGGTGACGTTTTATTTACTGCATCGGATTGAAGGCAAATTAGATGCGGTCATCGATTCGATTCGTACGCTAGGTGAACAATGGAAAGCACCCAACTAAATGGGTGTTTTCTTTTTTTCTTCCGTTTGTTAACATACATATGTAAACATGTTGTTTATGTGAGTTAAGGGGGGTTTTATTTTGTTTAAACGAAAACGAGATGAGCGCGATTTACAACTTGAAGCGATTTTACAAATGAAAGAAGAGCCGCTTCATTTAAACGACAAAACGGTCGAACGGCAGCTGGCGCTCATCGGGATGACGACAAAAGATATTGCCATTTTGCAGTACGTCAAGCCTTATATCGAAGCGCATATTGCCCGCATCGTTGACGCCTTTTATGGTGCGCTTCAAAAAGAAAGCCATTTGCTTTCAATCATTCAACAACATAGCACGATTGAGCGCTTAAAACAAACATTAACGATCCATGTAAAAGAAATGTTTAACGGACAAATTGATGAAGCGTTTATTGAAAAAAGGCGTCGCGTTGCCCAAGCACACGTCCGCATCGGTTTAGAGCCGAAATGGTACATCGCTTCGTTTCAACATTTGCTTGAGGAAATATTAGCGGTCATGCTCGACCAACTGCGCCAGCCGTCGTATGTCATTGTCGTCATGAAATCCGTCTCGAAAATGTTAAACGTCGAACAGCAGCTCGTGTTAGAACAGTATGAACGGGAAAATGAAGCGCTTCGTTTACAAATGGAGACGCTCAAACAACAAATGAAAGAACAAGTGAAAGAATCGCTTCAACAGTTAAGTCACGTATCTGATGAAGTAAGCACTTCCGTTTCTTCGTTAAACGCACAAACCGCTGGCATTTTGCAGGCGGCAAAAGAAGCTTCTCATGTGGCTGTGGCAAGCGCTGAAAAATCAGCAAAAGGAAAACAACAATTGCAAGCGCAAGTAGAAAACATGCGACAAATGAATGAAAAAATGAAACAAATTGAAGCGAATATGGGCAAACTTCAACAAGCGATGAAAGAAATTGAACATATCGCTTCGCTTGTGACATCCATTGCAGATCAGACGAATATGCTTTCACTGAACGCCTCGATTGAAGCAGCGCGGGCGGGAGAGCACGGAAAAGGTTTTGCTGTCGTTGCTGATGAAGTGCGCAAACTGGCGACGCAAACGAAACAATCGGTCGCTGATGTATCGCTCGTATTAAGCGGCATTCATGATCATATTGTTGCGATGTCACAATCACTTGAACAAGCATCGCTTTCTGTGACCGAGAGTACAAATGGAATGGAAACGATTTATTCGTTTTTTGATGAATTTGCATCCGCACTTGAACGCATTTGCCAATATAACGTACGAATCGATGACGAAATGAAAGCGTGCGTACAAGCAGTAAGTGAAATTCACAAGGCGATGGAACACGTATCCGCATCTGCGGATGAATTAGAAGGGCTAGCGAGCGAATTGTAATCCGTCCTCTTTTTTCTTTACTTTTCGAATATATTGCCTCGGCTGAAACGGCTCACGATGCCTTTCGTTTACGGTCGCGTAAACGAAAGGCTCTATTTTTTTTCCTTCGGTTTCATAGTCAGTGAAAAACATGGCAAACATAAAAAAAGCAACCATCGCTTTCGCTCCTTTTTTGTTTTTACTATGTATTTTGAAAAAAAGTGAAACTTTTTATACATATGGTTCGTATAAAAAAGAGGATTGTTATGTTAGAAGGAGGTTGACTGCTTTGCCGACATTACATATCGCGATGTTTGCGCCGTTTTTGTTGGCGTTATTCGTTCCGTTGTTGTACAAATTCGTCCGCTCGCTGCACGTTGGGTGGTTCGTCTTGCCGCTTCCGCTTGCGTTATTTGTTCATTTTCTATCTTATATGGATGACGTGCGCAACGATGAAGCGATTCGTGCGACAATGCCTTGGATTCCGTCGCTACACATTTCATTGGATGTATATGTCGATGGATTAAGTTTACTGTTTGCGTTATTAATTACAGGGATCGGTACACTCGTTGTGCTATATTCCATTTATTATTTGCAAAAAGGAAAAGAACAGCTCGGTCATTTTTACGTATATTTACTTTTATTTATGGGCGCTATGCTCGGTGTTGTTTTATCAGACCATCTCATTGCGCTATACGTCTTTTGGGAATTAACGTCTATTTCATCATTTTTATTAATTGCTTATTGGTATACGCGTGATCGTTCGCGCTATGGGGCACAAAAATCAATGCTTATTACGATGTTTGGCGGGCTGCTTATGCTTGGCGGCTTCGTTGCGCTTGCGATCGCAGGTGGAACGTATCACATTCGTGAACTTGTCAATACACCATTAACGGAACATCCGCTGTTTATCCCCGCTCTTTTCCTTATTTTGTTTGGTGCTTTTACGAAATCAGCCCAATTTCCGTTCTATATTTGGTTACCTGATGCGATGGAAGCACCGACGCCTGTTAGTGCGTATTTACACTCTGCCACGATGGTGAAAGCAGGAATTTATTTAATTGCACGCTTGACGCCGATTTTTGCGGTTTCGTCTTTTTGGGTTTGGACTGTGGCGCTCGTCGGGCTTGTGACGTTATGTTGGGCATCGTTTTTAGCGTCAAAACAGACGGATTTAAAGGCGATTTTAGCGTTTTCAACCGTCAGTCAGCTCGGTTTAATTACGTCGCTGTTAGGAGTCGGTGGACTAGCGTTTCATTACGATTGGATGGAAGAAAACATATTTATGGTTGCGGTGTTAGCTGCCATTTTTCATCTGTTTAACCATGCGACGTTTAAAGGGAGTTTGTTTATGGTTGTCGGCATCGTTGACCATGAAACAGGAACGCGCGACATTCGCCGTCTCGGAGGGTTAATGACGATCATGCCGATGACGTTTACGATCGCGCTCGTCGGTTCGCTTTCGATGGCAGGACTGCCGCCGTTTAACGGCTTTTTAAGTAAAGAAATGTTTTTTACTGCGATGTTGCGCGCGAGAGAAGTGGCAGGATGGGCGGCTATTTTACCGGTTGTTGCGTGGGTTGCAAGCATATTTACGTTTTTATATAGCGCTCTTTTTGTGAGCCGCACGTTTTTTGGCACATACAAGCCGCATTTATTGAAAAAAGAAGCGCATGAAGCTCCAATTGGTATGCTCATAGCACCAATTGTGCTCGCGTTGCTCGTCATCTTCATCGGAATTGTGCCAAACGTATTGTCGGAATCTATACTAGCACCAGCCGTATATGCGGTGTTATACGGACTGTTTACGCCAAATGAAGCGGTTGATGTGCATATTTCTCATTGGCATGGGTTTACGCCAGAATTGTTTATGACGCTTGGCGTGTTATTGTTCGGTTCGTTGTTATACCGCACGTTTCCGAAATGGAAAAAGGTGTATGCTCACCTTTCTGAACGGATGTCGTTAAACTTTTTTTACGATCAGTCGTTCGTTTGGATGGAAAGAGGGGCACAGGCGTTTACTTCACGCATCATGACAGGTTCGATGCACACGTACTTGATGTACATTTTTGCATCGCTTATCGTCTTGCTTTTGTTTACGATCGGTTTAAGCGAGCAATGGAACGTCGATTTAAGCCGCCTAGCGCACATTCGCATATATGAAGTGGTGCTAGCTTTAGCTATGATCGCAGCGACGATCACGACGGTGATGGCGAAATCACGTTTAACAGCTATCGTTTCATTAGGGGCTGTCGGTTATTCGATGGCGTTGTTTTTCGTGCTATTTCGCGCTCCGGATTTAGCGCTAACGCAACTTGTCATTGAAACGATTTCTGTGGCGCTCTTTTTGCTTTGTTTTTATCATTTGCCGAAATTTAGTCAAAAGCAAGAAAGCGTCGGTTTTAACGTAGGAAACGCGCTCATTTCTGTTGCGGTTGGCGTCACGATGAGCGTCATTGCCTTTTTTGCGTATGCAGGAAAACATTTCGATTCCATTTCGCAATATTACGTAGACAATACGTATGAAAAAGCGGCTGGAAAAAATATGGTCAACGTCATTTTAGTCGATTTTCGCGGCTTTGATACGTTGTTTGAAATATGCGTGTTAGCGATTGCCGCATTAGGCATTTATGCGATGGTGAAATTGCGGCTTGCGAAGGAGGAGGAACGATGAAGCGAAACGATGTCATTTTACGAACGACAACAGCGGTCGTCACGCCAATCATCGTACTGTTTTCCGTTCAGCTGTTTTTTGCAGGACATTATTATCCGGGCGGCGGTTTTATTGGCGGATTGATGACAGCTGGTGCGCTCGTTTTATTGCTTTTAGCGTTCGATATTGAAACGGTTCGCAGCATGGTTCCGATCAATTATAAATGGCTTGTGGCGATTGGATTGCTGTTTGCGGTCGGAACCGGAATGAGCAGCCTATTTCTCGACCGTCCGTTTTTAACGCATGCGTATCAATACGTTCATTTGCCGTTGCTTGACCATACGTCGCTTCATACCGCGGTGTTATTTGATTTAGGTGTTTATTTTGTCGTCGTTGGCGTGACGATGATTATTATTGAAACGATAGGGGAGAGCGACTAATGGAACTGCTTATGATTGTCGTCATCGGTTGTTTATTTACCGCCGCGACATATTTAATACTGAGCAAAAGTTTGCTTCGCATCATTATCGGTACAGGCTTGCTTAGCCATGGCGCTCATTTGTTATTGTTGACAATGGGCGGGTTAAAAGTAGGCGCCCCACCTCTTTTAGGGGAAAAAGCGGCGCGGTACGTCGACCCACTGCCGCAAGCGCTCATTTTAACAGCAATTGTCATCAGTTTTGGGGTAACAGCATTTTTCTTAGTGTTAGCGTATCGTTCATACCAAGAAATTGGAACAGACCATATGGAAGGGATGAAGGGAGATGAGTAACCTTCTGCTTTTGCCAATTGTTATTCCGCTTGTGACGGCAATCATTCTTATTTTTTTTCCGAAGCACGTGCTTTGGCAACGCGTCGTTTCAGCGGTAGCGACAAGTAGTTTAGTCGTTGCAAGTAGCGTGTTGCTTTATCGCGTCCATACAGACGGCATTCAAACGTTAAACGTCGGAGATTGGCCAGCGCCATTTGGCATTACGCTCGTATCCGATTCGTTATCCGCGCTTCTTGTGCTTACGGCAAGCATCATCGCGCTTGCTTGCTTAGTTTATTCGTTTTACGCCATTGGAAAAGAGCGAGAAACGTTTTATTACTATTCGTTTTTTCAATTTTTGCTCGTCGGTGTGAACGGATCGTTTACGACAGGAGATTTATTTAACTTGTTCGTCTTTTTTGAAGTGATGCTTATGTCTTCATACGTTTTGCTTGTGCTTGGCGGGACGAAAAGGCAATTGCGTGAAACGATTAAATATACGCTTGTCAACGTCATTTCATCCGCCTTATTCGTCGTTGCGGTGGCGTATTTATATGCGGTGACAGGAACGTTAAATATGGCGCATTTAGCTCAGCGCATTCATGATCTTGGCTCGTCCCCCATTTTAACGGTTATTGCGGTGTTGTTTATCGTTGTATTCGGATTAAAAGGGGCGATTTTCCCGTTATACTTTTGGCTTCCGGGTGCATATTATGCGCCGCCGACACCTGTGTTCGCGTTATTTGGAGGACTATTGACAAAAGTAGGGGTATATGCGATATTGCGCACGTTTACGCTTTTATTTACGCATGATGCTGCCTACACGCATACGTTGCTCGCTTGGCTTGCGCTCGGTACGATCGCGATTGGCGTCATCGGAGCGGTGGCGTATCACGATATGCGTTACATCGTCATTTATAACATTATTGCAGCTGTTGGTGTCATGATCTTTGGCATTTCCATCATGACTCCAGAAAGTGTAGAAGGAACGATTTTTTACTTGTTGCAGGATATGGTGATGAAGACGACGCTCTTTTTGTTCGTTGGCATCGTCTTTTCAATTACGCGTTCGAACGATATTCGTTCGTTTTCCGGGTTAATTGCGCCATACCCGCTTCTTGGTTGGTCGTTTTTTATCGCCGCGTTATCGCTTGCGGGCATTCCGCCATTTAGCGGATTTATCGGCAAGTTGCTCATTGTAAAAGCAAGCTTTGATGCACATCTCATATTTGAAGCGATCGTCATTTTATTGTCGAGTTTGCTTGTGTTATATTCCGTCATGAAAATATTTATGAACGGCTTTTGGGGAGAGAAAAAAGGATTTGAACAAAAGCGGCTTGATGGACGAATCGTTCCTGTGCTCGTGTTGCTTGTTTTATCCGTTGCATACGGCGTTGGCGTAGAATTTGTCCGCCCGTTTGTTGTCGATGCTGTTCGTGTATTGACGGAGCCGAATTTGTACATTCAAGCGGTGTTAAAGGAGTAGAAAGCGATGGCATTTCAAATTTTATTAAACGTTTGTTTAGCGTTCGTATGGATGTTTTTAACGGTTTCATTTGACGGGGCATCGTTTATCGTCGGCTATATGATCGGGCTGTTTATTATTTTTATGTTGCGACGCTTTTTCCATTCGCGCTTTTATCTTTTTCCGGTGTTTGTTATTGTGAAGTTGCTGTTTATCTTTTTCAAAGAGCTCATTTTATCGAACATCGCAGTGGCAAAAGTCGTTATGAAACGTCCGCTAACGATTCAGCCTGCCATTTTTGCATTGCCGACGGAGTTAAAAAAAGAGTGGGAAATTACGATTTTAGCAATGCTGATTACGCTCACACCGGGTACGCTCGTTTTAGACGTATCCGATGATGGAAGCACGTTGTATATTCATGCGTTAAACAGCCCAGATGTGCATGAAGCCATTGAAAGCATTAAACAATCGTTTGAAAAAACGATTATGGAGGTGAGCAAATGATTGCCAATATCGCTCTTGTCATCTTGTCATTAGCGATGATCGGTTTTTTATATCGCGTTGTGAAAGGGCCAAGCGTCGCCGATCGCATCATTGCCCTTGATGCTGTGGGCATTACGCTCGCGGGTATGGTTGCGATCGTTTCCATGTTGTTAAATACGAGCGCGTTTTTAGATGTCATTTTGCTCATCGGCATTTTAGCGTTTGTCGGGACGGTGGCGTTTGCGAAGTTTTTAGAGAAAGGGGTTGTCATCGAACGTGGGAACGATCGCTAATGTGATTGTCGCAACGCTCATTTTACTCGGGGCGGTATTGACCCTTTTATCTGCTATCGGCGCGATTCGTTTGCCGGATGTATATACGCGCAGCCATGCGATTAGTAAAAGTACGACGCTTGGCATCATGTGCATTTTACTCGGCGCGTTTTTACATTTTTTGATTGAAAACAACCACTTTAACTCTCGTTTATTGCTCGGCATCGTTTTTATTTTTATGACATCTCCTGTGGCGGCGCATCTCATTAGCCGCGCAGCGTATTATGCAAACGTCGAGCGATGGGAAGGAACGGTTCGCGATGATTTAAAAGAAAAAGCTGGCGGAAAATAACCGTCAGCTTTTTTTATGAAAAATATGAGCGAATGATTAGATGAAGTTCGGCATCATGTTTTGTTGGAATTTGATGGCGTGCCCCATCGACATAGACGATGCGGACGTCGGGTGCGTGCTGTTGAAATATACGACCATACGCATGGACGTAATAATCGCGAGCGCCGTATATAAGTAAAAGAGGACAACGAAGCTCGTGCAATCGGTCGGTGGAACGGTAATGAAGACCTGCGACGTACATTTCATACAAACGCTTTCGGTCGCTTAAACGAACATAGTTCGCGATCATTTGTTGTTCTTCTTTCGTTATGCCGTGGGAACGACCGAGCACGTTTGCTAAAAAAGATAGCCCGTGCCATTTGACCGCATAAATGCCCATGAAAAATTCGCCGTACAACAGCGGGGTACATACTTCCGAAAAACCACCAATTAATATAAGCGCTTTGACTTGATGTGGATATTGCAATGCAAAATGTTGTGCAATCGACCCTCCGTTTGAATAGCCACAAACGATCGCTTCTTTGATTTGTAAATGATTAAACAGCTCATGTAAATCGCTCGCTAACATATCCATAGTTATCGGCTTATTTCCTTTTCCGCTTTTTCCATTTCCTCTTAAATCGTATGTGACGACTTGAAACGAAGAAGAAAGTTCGCTTTGTTGGCGATGAAACGTCACGCTTCCCATGCCGGGTGGATGAACGAATACAATCGGTGTCCCGCTTCCTATCGCCTCATAGTACAAAGGAACGGAATGTTCGACAAATGTATAAGCCATTTCGCATCTTCCTTTCGTTTTCATACGAATAGTATGCGAAAAAAGAGCGATATTTTATGCTGGTTTCAATTTAATGGAAGAAAAGTTTAAAAGTATACGGTTAATAGAATTGTAGTTTCATGTTATCATATGAGCAGAGAAGCGCTTCAAAAAAGAAAAAAGGAGTTTGGGACGATGAAAAAAACGATTGTAGCTGGAGCGGTATTATCGACGTTATTTTTAGGGGAAAAAGCGGTAGATGCCGCGCAATATACAGTCAAATCAGGCGATTCGTTATGGAAAATTGCCCAAACGTTCCGTACGTCAGTGACTGAATTAAAAACGTTAAATCAACTAACGACAGATGCGATTTTTATTGGACAAGTATTACAAGTGCCTGATGCACAAGCAACTGTTCAAACAACTGCGCCAACAAATACAACAACTACGACATATACGATTCAAAGCGGCGATACGTTATCTACGATTGCTAGAAAATGGAATACAACCATCGCGCGTCTTCTTGAACTTAATCCGACGATCACAGACGTGAATCGTATTTATGTTGGACAAGTATTACAAGTGCCGGCGACAAGCGCGACAAATACAACGACAAATCAATTCACGTCACCAACGCCAGCACCAACGACGACATTTACAACGCCAAATAGCGCAACAAAACGATATATCGTTCAACCGGGCGATACGTTATCTGCGATTGCGAAAACGTTTAATACAACAGTAAACCATTTACTTGCGTTAAACCCAAGTATAACGAGCGTCGATTTCATTCGTGTCGGGCAAACGATTTACGTGCCGCTTTCTTGGGAAGAACGGGCGAATGCAGTGATTGAAACAGGGAAAAAATATATCGGTGCGGCATATTTGTTCGGTGCCCCGACGACGCGCACAGACGTGTTCGACTGCTCGTCGTTTACGTATCGCGTATATAGCGAAAACGGCGTCACATTGCCGCGCACATCGCGCGAACAAGCGATGGTCGGAACTGAAGTGCCGCTTGCAAGCGTTCGAAAAGGCGACTTAATGTTTTTCGATACAGATGGAGATGGAATCATTAACCATGTATCCATTGTCGTCGATAGCGAAACGTTGTTGCATGCTGCAACAAGTACAGGAGTCGCGTTTGCGAACATGAAACCGTATTGGGCACCGCGCGCAGTAAAAGCCGTTCGTCTTTTTTAATTGAAAGGAAGATGCCTCTTACGTTTGAGGCATCTTTTTGTTTATGCGAAGCACCGTTTCGATCGCCTCATGCACGGAGGAAACGACGTAGCCTGCTTCTTTTTTCACTTGCTCATGCGCGTGCGACATGACGAAACTATGCGGGGTGAGGCGAAACATCGGAATATCATTAAACGAGTCGCCAAAGCAAGCGACTTGTTCCGGTTGAATGTGTAAATGGTTCATTAACAGTTGAAGCGCTTCACCTTTACTAATTCGTTTCGGCATAATGTCTAAACAACGCGGTTCAGAAATGAACGTATCGACATACGATCCCCACGTTTCATTGACGAAGCGTTCAAAACGGTTGACGACATGCTCTTCCCCAATGACCGTGATTTTTGACGGATGGATGTCACGTCCGATCGCATGAAGCATCTCTCGCTTTTCAACAATGTCGAAAAATAACCGCGCTCTCATTTGTTCGATTTGTTCCGTTTTCGTTTCGACAAAGCTCGTTTGTTCGTTACATACGAGCACAATCGCTTCAAGGGTGCGCGCTCGTTCATAAATGGAACGCGCAAGAGCTGAATCGAACGCGCGCTGATGAAGAAGACGATGATCGCTTGTGTACACAAATGCGCCGTTTTGGCTAATGCGATGCGCGTCATGACCGATTTCTTTTAACACTTCTAAAATTTCATTATCCATTCGCCCAGAAGCGACGGCAAACTGGATGCCGCTTGTTATGGCGCGAACGACCGCCTCACGATCTTCTTCTTTGACGCGCCGGTCGTAACCGAGCAACGTACCGTCTAAATCGGTGACGATGAGTTGAATCATGATGGCAACTCCTTTCCATTTCGTCATGAACAAAAGTTTAATCGAACAAACGCATTTGTGCAATTGAAATGCTTGATTGTAAAAAAACGTTCACAGCTGTCTTGACAAAAAACATCGCATTTCCATTGACGTTGCTTCGTTCGTTTCGTAACATTGAAAGTAATGTAAACGTTTTTAAAGGAGCGAACTAGACGTGGAACAATCGTTTCGCATTGAAAAAATATTAAACAACAACGTGCTCATTGCCTCGCATCGAATGTACGATGAAGTCGTACTCATCGGCAAAGGCATCGGCTTTGGCAAAAAGAAGGGGGATGTCATCGAACAAAACGGCGTTGAAAAATGGTTTATTTTAAAAAATGAGCGTGAACAAGAACAATATAAAAAGTTGTTGCCACATGTCGATGAGGAATTTATCGGCTTAATGAACGACATCATTTATCATATCCGAAAACGAACGAACAGTCCGTTAAATGAACATATTCACGTCGCCTTAACGGACCATATTTTGTTCGCAATCAAGCGATTAGAACAAGGAATGGATATTAAAAATCCATTTTTAGTTGAAACGAAAAGTTTATATCCGCTTGAATATGACGTCGCTACCGAAGTAGTGAATATGTTAAATGACCGATTGCACATTCAACTCCCCGAAGGAGAAATTGGTTTTATCGCGTTACACATTCATAGTGCGTTAACAAATCATCAACTGTCGGAGGTGAATCAACATTCGCAATTGATTTCTCGGCTCGTTTCCGTCGTCGAAGAACAGCTCGACATTCGCATTGATCGTGAAAGCATTCATTATTTACGGTTTGTTCGTCATTTGCGCTATGCGATTGAGCGAGTAAAAAAAGGAGAAAAAATTGAAGAGCCAAAAAAATTATCAAACATATTGAAAGAGACGTACCCACTATGTTATAATTTGTCGTGGAAGCTCATAAAAATTATGCAGCAAACGTTGCAACTTCCGGTAGATGAAGCAGAAGCAGTATATTTAACGTTGCATTTGCAGCGGTTAACTGGAAAAAGTGAATAAATGGGCACTTATCTTTACGTGTTACTGATTCGATCAGGCATGAGTAAAGAAGGCAAGAAAAGTGGTGTAACGAAACGTTCGTTACATAATACCCTTTTTCTGTCATTCTTTGCTCATGCCTTTTTGTTTTCCCTTATTTGCAAATGCTTACATTTGTTAGACGTCTAACGTTTCACTTCATCTACTTTTCATGCATGAATATGCCGTTTGTTGCAAACCTTAACACGATGAAGGAGGGTTTTATATGAAAAAAGCGTTTGGTACGTTACAAAAAGTCGGTAAAGCGCTTATGCTTCCCGTTGCGATTTTACCGGCAGCAGGTATTTTGCTTGCGTTTGGTAACGCATTGCAAAACCCAGCATTAATCGAAAAAATTCCAGCGTTAGAAACAGGCTGGGTTGAAATGGTTGCAAAAGTGATGGAGCAATCCGGTGGGATTGTGTTTGCGAACTTGCCGCTTTTATTCGCGGTTGGGGTTGCCGTCGGATTAGCTGGCGGTGAAGGGGTTGCTGGTTTAGCAGCAATCATTGGCTACTTAGTCATGAATGTAACAATGAGCGTCATTTTAGGTGTCACATCCGATCAAATTGGCACAGATCCATCGTTTGCAAACGTCTTAGGTATTCCGACGTTGCAAACAGGGGTATTCGGCGGGATTATCGTCGGTATTTTAGCCGCGTATATGTACAACAAATACTTTAACATTGAATTGCCATCTTATTTAGGTTTCTTTGCAGGAAAGCGTTTCGTTCCAATTGTAACCGCTGCATCCGCGTTAATTCTCGGTATTGCGATGACGTGGCTATGGCCGCCTGTTCAACACGGCTTAAACGCATTTTCGCACAATATGATTGACGCAAACCGTACGTTAGCTGCATTTATTTTCGGTGTTATCGAGCGTGCATTAATTCCGTTCGGTTTACACCACATTTTCTACTCACCGTTCTGGTTTGAGTTCGGTCAATACGTAAACAAAGCAGGCGAACTCGTACGCGGTGACCAACGCATTTTCTTCGAACAAATTAAAGACGGTGCCGAACTAACAGCGGGTACGTTTATGACAGGAAAATTCCCGTTCATGATGTTCGGTTTACCAGCAGCGGCGCTTGCGATTTATCATGAAGCGCGTCCAGAAAACAAAAAAGTTGTTGCAGGGATTATGGCATCTGCCGCGTTAACATCGTTTTTAACAGGAATTACAGAACCAATTGAATTTTCATTCTTGTTCGTTGCGCCGGCATTGTTTGCGATTCATACGATTTTCGCTGGTTTATCATTTATGCTTATGCACATATTAAACGTCAAAATCGGTATGACGTTCTCTGGTGGTGTGATCGACTACTTACTATTCGGTGTGTTGCCGGGGCGTACAGCATGGTGGCTCGTCATTCCGGTCGGTCTTGTGTTTGCGGTCATTTACTACTTCGGCTTCCGTTTTGCGATTCGCAAATGGGATTTAGCAACACCAGGTCGTGAAAAAGAAACGACAGAAACGACAGCTTCAGCAGACGCAGGCGAACTTCCGCACGAAATTTTAGCGGCGCTTGGCGGAAAGGAAAATATCGCCCATTTAGATGCGTGCATCACACGTTTGCGTGTATCTGTCAACGACATTCAACATGTCGATAAAGATCGTTTAAAATCGCTCGGGGCAGCAGGCGTATTAGAAGTCGGCAACAACATTCAAGCGATTTTCGGACCGAAATCAGATATTTTAAAAACACAAATTAAAGACATTATGGAAGGGCGCGTGCCGACAAAAGCAGTAGAAAAGGCGAAACCAGCGGTGCAAGCGACGGGAGAAACTGAACAAGTCGCATCGCCGTTAACAGGAAAAGTCGTTCCACTTTCTGAAGTGCCAGATCAAGTGTTTTCAACAAAAATGATGGGCGACGGTTTTGCGGTTGAGCCGACAGACGGGACAGTCGTATCGCCAGTAGACGGAACGATCGTGAACGTGTTCCCGACAAAACATGCGATCGGCATTCAATCAAACACAGGTCGTGAAGTGCTCATCCACTTCGGGATTGATACGGTGAAATTAAACGGTCAAGGATTTGAAGCGCTCGTATCAGAAGGTGCAGCAGTGAAAAAAGGACAACCAATTTTAAAAGTTGACCTTGCATACGTGAAACAACATGCTCCTTCTGTCGTCACGCCAATTATTTTTACAAACTTGCAAGCAGGAGAAACGGTACAAATCGCGAAACAAGGAACGGTAACAAAAGGCGAAGACGTTGTCGTCGTTCAAAAATAATTTACTTGCAAAATGCGTCATTTTTCGGTAAAAAAACATAGAGGGTTTTCGCCCTCTATGTTTTCAAAATATAAAGTGAGGAGATGAGCAATATGCAAAAAACGTTTCAAGTAACAGCAGAATCTGGCATTCATGCCCGTCCAGCAACAATGTTAGTGCAAACAGCGAGCAAATTCGATAGCGACATTCAATTAGAGTACAACGGCAAAAAAGTAAACTTAAAATCGATTATGGGTGTCATGTCATTAGGTATTCCACAAGGTGCGCAAATTACAATTTCAGCTGAAGGTAGCGATGCAGCAGATGCGATGAACGCATTAACAGAAACGCTAGCAAAAGAAGGATTAGCTCAATAATGAAAAAACTGCAAGGGATTGCTGCATCGAATGGCATTGCCATTGCGAAAGCGTACCGTTTAGAACATCCCGATTTAACGGTTGAAAAACAAACGATTGAAAACCCAGCTGAACAAGTAAGCCGTTTCCAACAAGCGCTCGCCAAAGCGAAAGAAGAGCTAAAAGCCATTCAAGCGCACGCATTAAAAGAGCTTGGCGAAGATAAAGCGGCTATTTTCTCCGCCCACTTACTCGTACTAAGCGACCCAGAACTCGTCCAAGCTGTTGAACAAAAAATTGAACAAGAACGCGTCAATGCAGAATTTGCTCTTCATGATGTCGCATCGATGTTTATTGCGATGTTTGAAGCGATGGATAACGAATATATGAAAGAGCGGGCTGCGGACATTCGCGATGTCACAAAACGCGTCCTTGCTCATTTGTTAGGAGTAACGATCTCTAACCCAAGCATGATTACAGAAGAAGTCATCATTGTGGGCGAAGACTTAACGCCGTCCGATACAGCACAATTAAACCGAAAATATGTGAAAGGTTTTACAACTGACATCGGCGGTCGCACATCCCACTCAGCGATTATGGCACGTTCGATGGAAATTCCAGCCGTCGTCGGAACGAAAGAAGCGACAGCGACGATTCAAAACGGCGACATCGTCATTATTGACGGACTTGACGGGGAAGTGATCGTGAATCCGACAGAAGAAATCATTGCCCAATATGAACAAAAACGTGCCGCATTTGCTGCACAAAAAGCAGAATGGGCGAAGCTCGTTCACGAGCAAACGATGACGAAAGACGGTCACCATGTCGAGCTTGCGGCGAACATCGGCACGCCAAATGACGTCGAAGGTGTGCTTGCGAATGGAGCAGAAGGCATCGGTTTATACCGCACCGAATTTTTATACATGGGACGAAGCGAGTTGCCGACAGAAGAAGAGCAGTTTGAAGCATATAAAACGGTGTTAGAAAAAATGGAAGGAAAACCTGTTGTCGTTCGTACGCTCGATATTGGCGGCGACAAAGAATTGCCATATTTAGACCTTCCAAAAGAAATGAACCCGTTTTTAGGTTTCCGCGCCATTCGCCTTTGCTTAGATATGCAGGAGATGTTCCGTACGCAACTTCGCGCGTTGTTGCGCGCAAGCGTATACGGCAACTTAAAAGTGATGTTCCCGATGATTGCGACGTTAGACGAATTCCGTCAAGCGAAAGCGATTCTTTTAGAAGAAAAAGAAAAGCTCGTTGCAGAAGGCGTTCCGGTGTCTGATGAGATTGAAGTCGGCATGATGGTCGAAATCCCAGCTGCTGCCGTATTGGCGGATCAATTCGCAAAAGAAGTCGATTTCTTCAGCATCGGTACAAACGACTTAATTCAATATACGATGGCGTCCGACCGAATGAACGAGCGTGTCTCATATTTATACCAACCGTACAACCCAGCGATTTTGCGCCTCATTTATAACGTCATTGAAGCGGCGCATAAAGAAGGAAAATGGGTTGGCATGTGTGGAGAAATGGCAGGGGAACAACTTGCTGTGCCAATTTTACTAGCATTTGGTTTAGATGAATTTAGCATGAGTGCCACATCGATTTTACGCGTTCGCTCACAATTAAAGAAACTGTCGAAACAAGAAGCTGAACAAGTGAAAAATCATATTTTATCGTTTTCGACAGCAGAAGAAGTCGTTCGTTTCGTAAAAGAAACGTTTCACGTATAAGAACCGATTACTTCGGTTCTTTTTTTATGGAAAAAATCGGTATAGAACGGTCATAGACAGCGTGGCGTAAACCTTTTATAATAAAACTACAACTTTATTAATTTTTCGACAACGTTCGACATTACTAGGGGGGACTACTTTGTTTCGTTCATTAACGATGAAACTAACCGGTTTAATGGCCTTATTATTAGTCATTGCACTCGTTGCTTCGCAAACGGTCAACTACGTGCAAATGGCGTCTGTTATGAAAGATGATGCAAAAGCGCGCGCTGAGGAGCTTGTGACAGGGCTCGTTGACGATATCGAGCATAGCTTTGACAGCCAGGAAGATGCGCTAAAGCAATTTAGCGAAACGAAGGTCTTTCAAACGTTTACAAAAACAGAAGATGCGCCACTTTGGCAAGAGATTGATCAACAATTTTCGACATTTTTAAACATTCATCAAAAAGTGCAGCTCGCCTATATCGGTACGGCAAACGGCAACATGTACACGACGCCATCTGTCGATTTGCCGCCAGATTTTGACCCGACGGCGCGCCCATGGTATAAAGAGGCTGTCGCTTCACCAGATAAAGTCATCTGGACGGAGTCGTACGTCGATGCAGTAACGAATGATTATATCGTCACGATCGCTAAAGCGATTGTTGAAAACGGCCAAGTCGTTGGCGTCATCGGTTTAGACGTGTCGTTAAATACGCTAGCCGAAACAGTCGAGCAGTTGAAAGCCGGATACAACGGATATCCGATATTGTTCGATCAAAACAAATTTGCGATCGTCCATCCACAATATAAAGGAAAAGATATGTCTGACCATCCGGTCGTCAAAACGATGTTCGCAAAAGAACAAGGAGCTTATGAATACGACGAGAATGGCGAAAAACGATTGCTATATTTTGCGACGATTCCAAAGTTAAATTGGAAAGTCGGGGCAGTATATAAAGAAAAAGATTTATTAGCGACGTTAACGACTATCGGGAAAACGTCGTGGATCGTTGTCGCAATCGCAACAATCGTTGCCTCGCTTCTTATTTACGCCGTATCGCGTTCGATTGTGAAACCGATTATTCAGCTCAATGAGCGCGTGCAACAAGTAGCGACAGGCGATTTAACGGTGCATGTCGAGCCGAAAGGGAACGATGAAATTGCCCGGCTGACAAGCCACTTTAACGACATGGTGTCGCATATGCGTTCACTTATTGGCGAAGTCGATCGTTCCGTTGCAGAACTCGGTAGCGCAGCAGACCATTTAAGCGCTGTCTCCGAAGAAACGATGGCAACGAGCGAGCAAGTGACAACGGCGGTAACAGATATCGCCAAAGGCGTATCCGAGCAAGCGAGCAATTTAGATGCGATGAACGACCGCATGAACGACTTATCGGAAAAAATGGGTACGGTGACGCAATCGGCTGAACGAGTGAAGCAACTTTCTGATGAAACAAAAGAAGCAAGCTATATGGGCATTGAAAAACTAAATGTGCTGCAAGCAAAATCGACGGAGTCGCAAAACGAATTACGTTCAGTAGAAACGGTCATTGCAGATTTAGGTGCGAAAATGAAACAAATTGGTGCGATTATTCAAACGATTACTGATATTTCTGCGCAAACGAACTTGCTAGCGTTAAACGCTTCGATTGAAGCAGCAAGAGCAGGGGAGCACGGAAAAGGGTTTGCAGTCGTTGCCGAAGAAGTGCGGAAACTAGCAGAACAATCGGCGCAAGCGACCGAACAAATTCGCCAAACGATTACGTCCATCCAACAACAAGCCGCACTGGCGACCGAAGCGGTTGACCATACAAAACAAATGAACGATCAGCAACAACAGGCGGTCAACGAAACAGCCGAATCGTTTATGCATATCGCAACGATGATGGAACAATTAACGTCAGCGATTGAACATATTTTTACGCAAATTCACGACGTCAACGAAAATAAAGAACAAATCGTTGCGGCGCTGCAAAACTTAGCGGCCATTTCCGAACAATCGGCTGCATCGGCTGAAGAAGTATCCGCTTCCTCAGAAGAACAATTAAAAGCGTTAAGCACGGTGACAGAAGCGGCAGAACGGCTAAACGATATGAGCCGCTCATTGCAACAGCTCATTCACCGTTTCCACGTATAAAGCTAGGTGTGATGCCTAGCTTTTTTATTATGTTTGTAACAATTTTTTTCCTTGATTTTTTTTTACATGAGAATTACGATAAATTTAGGAGAAAAGGCCTATATTTGTTTTTTTGGAGGAGAGGGAAATGGATCAGTCGCTTATGGCGGCGTTAGAAAGTTTGCGCATTGCGCTTCATGTGACGCGCGTTGCCATTTTTCGCTTACATACAACCGCCCAAACGTATACGTTACAACGCATTCATCATATACAAACACCCTCTTCACGTCCTCTGAAGCATGATGATATCGTGCTTGCCACAGAACACGCCCGTTGTTTTGCGCATTTGTATGACGGAAATGTGTTCGTTGGGCATACAGATGAATTAGAAGGTGATGTGCGCACCATTTTTGAAGAATGGGACATTCAATCGTTTATGATTGCTCCCATTTTTATTCACGATGAACGGTGGGGATTTTTAACCGTCGTCGATTGTGAACAAAAAAGAACGTTTCCCGCTCATGAACGCGCCATTTTTTTGGCGATTGCCCGCACGATTGGCGAGTCGATGAAACGAGAACAAACGTTGCATGAATTGCAGCGGATGAAACAAGAAATGGAACAAATGAACGCGATGCTGAAGCGAAAAGTGGAAGAAGAAGTGCGAAAAAACCGCGAAAAAGATTTTATGCTCATCGAACAATCGCGCTATGCGACGATGGGGGAAATGTTAAGAAACATCGCGCATCAATGGCGCCAACCGTTAAATGTGCTCGGCTTACTTTTGCAAGATATGCAAGAAGCATATGCGTACGGGGAACTGAATGAATCGTATTTGCGCACGTCCATTCAAAAATGTTTCACCCAAATTCAACATATGTCGCGAACAATTAACGATTTTCGCAATTTTTTTAAACCGCATAAAGAAGCGACACATTTTCGGCCCATTCAAGCCATTCGCCAAGCGCTAAAAATTATTTCAGCGAGTTTAGACCATTATGGAGTTCACTTACACGTCGAAAATCGCACGCGCGCGCATATGTACGGATTCCCGAACGAAATGAGCCAAGTGTTGATTAACTTGTTGACAAATGCATGTGAACAATTTGTTGCGCGCGATATTGCACGACGAATCATTTGCGTGCGTACATATGCAGACGACTCGTTTATTTACATTCAAGTGAAAGATAATGCAGGAGGCATTGATGAAACGATACGTGCGCGCATGTTCGAACCGTACGTGACGACGAAAAAAGACGGAACAGGGCTCGGACTATATATGTCAAAAATGATTGTCACCAAAATGAACGGGGATTTATTCGTTTCATCATCGCAAAAAGGAGCGACGTTTACGATTCGCATGCCGCGCAGTAAAGGGGGAAGGGGATTATGATTGCGGTACAAACAAATGTAAAAGTATTATACGTCGAAGATGAGCCGGGCGCACGTGATATGTTGACACGTTTATTAAAGCGGCGCATTCGCGACGTCAAAGTAGCAAAAAACGGTCAAGAAGCGCTCGAACTATTTATGGCGTTTCGGCCTGATATCGTCATCACAGATATTAAAATGCCGTTTTTGAATGGATTAGAACTCATCCGCCACATTCGAGCGATTGATGAGCATGTGCAAATTATTATTACGACTGCCTATGACGATAACGATTTTTTCATTCGCGCCATTGAATATGGAGTAAATCATTTTATTTTAAAGCCGATTGACCACGAAAAATTTTTGCAATCGCTGCAACATTCCATTTATCAACGTCAGCTCGAACTTGAGCTTGAAAAACAAAAACAATATACGCGCACCATTATCGACTTTCAAGAAAATTTAATATGCATTTTAAACGAAGAACGATTGTTAGATTGCAATTTATCTTTCCAACGTTTTTTCGGAAAAGAACAAATGGAACAGCTTCGTGCCGGCCGGACGCACGTATGCGATTATTTTCTTCATGAGCCCGGCTATTTTTATATGAAAGGGGAAAGGCGTTGGATTCGTCCGCTCATTGACCGCACCATACCGTTTTTAAAAGTGAAACTAATGTGCAATCGCGGCGAAGAACATGTATTTTTAGTGAAAGCGACGTCGTTTCCAGATGAACAAGAGTCGTATTTAGTCGTCTTTACCGACATTACCGCACTTGAAGAAGAAAGTAAGCGAAACGAGTTTTTAGCGACGAAAGACCCGCTTACGAAAACGTTTAACCGGCTAAAGTTTGATGAGTTTTTTACGCGCGAAATTCAGCGCGCGAAGCGATACAAACATACATTTTCTATCATTTTATTTGACATTGATCATTTTAAAAAAGTGAACGATACGTACGGACATGACGTTGGTGATGCGGTGTTAGTGCGCATGTGTGAAGCCATTTCGAACCGTTTGCGCGATTGTGACATTTTCGCGCGTTGGGGTGGGGAAGAATTTATTATTTTAGCTCCCGCGACATCGCGAACGGGCGCTTATCGTTTAGCAGAATCGTTGCGTCATTTAGTGGAAACTGTTCATTTTCCGAAAGTCGGGCATATTACATGCAGCTTTGGCGTGTGCGAATATGAACAAGGAATGACGAAAGAACAAATGGTAAAGCGGGCGGATGAAGCGTTATATGAAGCAAAGCGTGAAGGAAGGAATCGCGTCGTCGTTAACGAATAGTATACCGTGAGAGGAGGCGGATGAAATGAAAACAGCGATTGTTGCTGCGTCGAGCCAAGGGCTCGGTAAAGCGATTGCGGCAAAACTCGTTTCGCAAGGCGTCCATGTTATGCTTGCGAGCCGCGATGAGCGGAAATTGCACGAAGTGGCCGAACAGTTAAATGCGCTCGGAAAAGGAAAGGTGGCATATACGGTGACAGACGTGACGAATCCGGAAATGATCGAGCGGTTAGTAGAAAAAACGGCAGAAACGTTTGGCGACATCCATTTGTTAGTTAATAATTCCGGAGGTCCGCCGACAGGGACGTTTACGACGTTAACAGACGATGATTGGCAACGGGCGTTTGAGTTAAATGTGCTAAGCTACGTGCGCCTTATTCGCGCGGCGTTACCGCACTTGAAAAAGACGAAGGGGAAAATTGTCAATATCGCCTCATCGTCCATTAAAGAGCCAATTCCGGGGCTGCTTCTTTCCAATACGTTTCGCCTCGGCGTTGTCGGCTTGACGAAAACGCTCGCACAAGAGCTTGCCCCGTATGGCATTTTAATTAATACGGTTGCACCGGGACGCATTGCGACAGAGCGTGTCGCCTATTTAGACGAACAACATGCGAAAAAGCTCGGCATTCGCAAAGAAGAAATAGAAGCGCGCATGAAAGCGACGATTCCGCTCGGGCGTTACGGCACGCCAGAAGAATTTGCGAACGTCGTCGCCTTTTTATTGTCCGATGAAAATACGTATATGACAGGACAGTCGCTTTTAGTGGACGGCGGCATGGTGAAAGCGATTTAAAATGAGGTGAAACATATGCAAACGATCGGTTTTATTGGGCTTGGTGTGATGGGAAAAAGCATGGCGCGACATTTGCTTCGGGCAGGTTATTCGCTCGTCGTATATACGCGGACAAAACAAAAAGCAGAAGATATATTAGCAGAAGGAGCGGTATGGAAAGAGACGGTGAAAGATGTCGCTAAAGCGGCAGACGTCGTCATGACGATGGTCGGTGAGCCGCAAGATGTCGAGCACATATACTTTGGTGATGACGGCATTCTTGCAAATGCAAAACGCGGGACGTATGTCATTGATTTTACGACGTCTAAGCCATCGCTTGCTGTACGCATTCACGAAGCGGCGAAAGAAAAAGGGATATTTGCTCTTGATGCGCCTGTATCGGGAGGCGATATTGGCGCGCGCGACGGCACGTTGTCCATTATGGTTGGTGGCGATAAAGAAGCGTTTTCGGCATGCATGCCGCTTCTCTCCCATTTAGGAAAAAATATCGTTTGGCAAGGAGAAGCAGGGGCGGGGCAACATACGAAAATGTGCAATCAAATTGCGATTGCGACAAATATGATCGGCGTATGCGAAGCGCTCGTTTATGCGGAAAAAGCAGGATTAGATCCCGAACGAGTGTTGAGAAGCATTTCACAAGGGGCGGCATCCAGCTGGTCGCTTTCCAACTTAGCGCCAAGAATGCTTGCGGGCGATTTTGCTCCCGGCTTTTATGTAAAACATTTTATTAAAGACATGGGCATTGCGCTCGCAGAAGCGGAAACGCTCGGCTTGTCGCTTCCGGGGCTAAAGCTTGCGAAACAGTTGTATGAATCGCTTGCTGAACGGGGAGAAGAACAGAGCGGGACACAGGTGTTATATAAATGGTATAAAGAATGGTAAAAAGGTGCTTTAGCGAGCACCTTTTTTTACATATGACTCGATGCGATCGAGACCTTTTTGTAACGCATCCATCGAACAAGCGTATGACAAGCGAATATATCCTTCGCCGTATGTAGAAAACGCACTTCCCGGCACGACCGCTACTTTTGCTTCTTTCGCAAGCTTTATGGCGAACTCAAATGAGGAGTGATGAAACGTTGCGATCGATGGAAAAATGTAAAACGCTCCGTTCGGCTTTTGTACGTGAAAGCCCATGGTGCGAAGGCGGTCGTACACATATTCCATTCGTTCAGCATATTGCTTTTTCATATCGTGTGCATCGTTTATTCCGACCGTTAACGCTTGAAGCGCTGCTTTTTGCGAAATGGACGTCGCGCATGAAACGTTATATTGATGCACTTTTAATATATGTTCAATGACCCATTGCCGCGCAAATAAAAGACCGATGCGAAATCCGGTCATCGCATGCGATTTGCTGACGCCGTTAATGACGATCGTTTGATCAGGAAGCCATTTTGCAATCGACTCATGCGTGCCTGTAAACACAAGTTCGCTATAAATTTCATCCGAAATGACCCAAATCGGCTTATTTTTCACAAGTTCAGCGATTTGTTGCAATTCGTCGCTCGTTAACGTCATTCCTGTCGGATTGGACGGATATGGAAGCACGATACAGCGCGTTCGCTCAGTCATAAACGGCTCGATTTGTTCAGCTAACAGTTTAAAATTTGTTTGGCGCGTATCGACATATACAGGTGTGGCTCCGCACAAACGAATAATCGGCTCATATCCCGGATAAATCGGGGCAGGGAGAATGACTTCCGAACCTTCTGTCAAAATGGTGCGAAATGCAATATCAAGCGCTTGACTTGCTCCGACGGTGACGATGACTTCATCGGTTGTATAGCGTAGCCCATATTTCGTTTCAACAAAACGGCAAGCCGCTTCCCGTAAAGGCAAGTATCCCGCATTATGCGTATAAGAAGTAAATTGCTCATCAAGCGCTCGCTTCGTTGCTTCTTTAATATGTTCCGGCGTCGGAAAATCAGGCTGTCCAATCGTTAACGAAATAATATCTTTTTCTTGTGCAACGAGATTAAAAAATTGGCGAATGCCAGATAGTTGAATATGTTGCACACGTTCATTGATCGGAAGCATCATCGTTTTTCACCTTTCTTCATTTTCTTTCTATTAAACAATAAAAGGTGAACGTTTCGCAATGTGTTTTTGCGTCAAGAGTCAGTCAAGACTTTGTGGAGAACATTTTTTCGGTTCACTACGGGTGTTGTCAATCACTAGTTAGCGAACCATTTTCAGGAATTGATATCGTAAGCGCTTTTGGACTCTCATCCCTCATCTTGAAGTGATGATATTGTATTCCATTTTTTTACACCCAACCAAAATCCCGAAGCGCCGACAACGCTTGATGGATCGGCGTCCCGGATGACCGCTGCAGACACGGTAGATTCTGACGCACCACATCTGCCCACAACCGTCCTGCCTTCCGTTTGGCCTGTTCAACCCGCTTGGAC
>NZ_JXTH01000013.1 GCF_000836725.1 Anoxybacillus thermarum
CTCCTTTCTTTTGTATATGATAGAATAAGAATGTGGAGAAAACCGTTGAATCAAGGCACTCCAATCCCCGTTACTCGATGTAGGGAGTTGGTTGCAGGAAACGTTGCAACCGTAAAACATCGAGCGTACATCCGTCTGTTGTGCGTGGAAGTCAAGTACTGCCTACAGACATGCCGAGCCACTCGGTAGCGATATAGGCATGACCTATGTCGTTGGGTAGTCGTCAACCTGCCCCTGATGCAACCCCAAGTCAAGGAAGGAGGACGAAGTCCGTTCGCACTTCTGGGGAGTTGCAAGCCTCCGCTTCAAGCGTTAGCTAAGTGGGGGTAGTTGACATGTGCTCCACCCCATTTCAAAATCCGAATTTTGTTTCTAATGTGAAAGGTTCAATATATAGCGGATCATTTGGATCGCGATGGTCTTCGTCTTGCACCGATAAGCGAATCGTAACGACGCCACTTTTACATACGTTTTGTTGTTCTCGCATGCATTCGTATTGAAATTCAGACTGTTCGGGAACGATACGTAAATTGGATGGCGTGACTTGCTTCCCATTTATGAATAACGTCCCATTCGTTTTATCTATCATGATTTGTAACGTTTGATCTGCTTGTTCTTTCTCTTCGACGAGCCCTGTACTCGTATCAATTTCTTTTTTCATTCGATTGATGAATGTGAGCGTATAGTCGTTTGATTCATCCTTCTTTAAGCCGTCTGGCGCAAGTGCGTATAGTTCGTTAAACATAGTCGCGACAAGCACATCTGCTTCACTTCGTAGCTGATTTTCAATACCGATTCGTTTATACGCTTTCGTCCCTGTTGTAAATACGCCATACGCGGAAGCAGCAATAAGTGATGTGATCGCTAACCCAACAAGCAATTCAATAAGCGTCAGTCCACGTTCGTTAGCGAATACTTTCATTGGCGATCACCCCTTTTAAGACGATCACTTCGTTATTTGAACGGACGGTGACATATAAACGAAGTAAGTAGTTGCTGACGTCTTCGGCCATCTCTTTCTCTTGTTGGATCGTTCGTTTTAATTCGTCAGGAAATTCGTTTGGCGGGTTCGTTTTGATTTCTGACCATATAGCTTGATCGTACGGAATAATCCAAGCTTGTACGTCCTCTTCATCGTATGTGACGTTGTTTACTGTCGGTGAAAAAACGGCTTTACATACAGTTTCGTCCGGGAATATGGATGTATTTGAACATGATGAAGCATCTAAACGAATAAAAGGTGTTTGTTGCGTCACGTGATCGTTTATATATGTCGCAATTGTTTGAAAATCGAGACGTGCCATATAATGAACGACCCCACGTGCGATATTGACGGCTACCGTTTTCGATTGATTATATGATGTGTATGTCATCGCGTTTGTAAAAAACATAAACATGCCACCCATAACGAATGATAAAATAACAATGGATAATAACACTTCAATTAACGTAAATCCACGTTCATTATAAAAAATATTTATTTTCTTTTGACACATTTTCCTTCCCCTTCTTTTAAAATACATAACTTTATTATACAATATGTTAGAGTTAGGTGTTGTATCATTTGTGAATGGGGGGAACGATTTGCCATATTTATTTTTCGCTATCTTTTTTCTTATATTAATCCCCATCTATATGCGGCTGCCTTTTGGGTGGACAAAAAAAGGAGTAGCTCTTTTATTAGCGGTCGCTTGTTTATTAAGCATGTTTGCGATGATTGCGATCGAGCAATTTCCACTTTGGCAAGCCTCATTATTCCTTTTTCTTTTAGTCATTGCAAGCACATATTTACTTGAACGAAAGCTCGGTCATTTATTTTATGCGCGCATATATGAACATGATTTAATTGTTGAAGGCGACGAAAAAGACGAACGAAAAGACGAACTACCGTCTGCTATAGAAGAGGTGGTGGAGCAACAAAATGAGGAGATTCGACAAGAAGAAATCGAAAACGTCGATGAGGAATGGTTTCAAAGGGAATGGCCTGAAGAAATTGAACAACAAACCTCTATTGAACCGCTCCGTGAAAATGACTTTGATCATATGATTGAGCCGATAGAAAGTGTAGATGACGTCATTGAGCCGTTACATATGGTAGACAGTGACGATACAAGTGTAAACGAAACAACCGAAGACGTGGCAGAACAACAGTGGCTTGATTTGCTCAGTGAAGAAAATATGGAGATTATACATGATCAAAATGAAATGAAGGAAGAAAAAGATAGTCAGCTGCTCGACATCGAAACGATTGCTGTCATCGAAGAAACGAGCGAGCATGTGAGCGATGAATGGTATAACATCGAGCCGATTGTAGAAGACGATGATATACATACGGAAGCGAGTGCTGATATGGTAGAAGAACAAGAAAGTATTCAAAGCGTTGAGGAAGCAGTAGAGCAAGTGAGCGAAGAAGAACAAGGAACGGCCGATGATGAATGTGTAACAGTAGAAGAAAACAATGAAGAGGTGCATATGCTCCCGAGACCATTCATGAAAAATTTACTCGCTTCTTTATACGCGATGCGTCCGATGATGTCGGGCGAGCAATACGAGCAGTTCATTTTTAAGCACTTGCATCCTCAATTGCATGAACAAGATTATTATACGTTTGCGAATGTGTTAATCGAACATTATGTTGCTTCAAAACAATATGAAAAACTATATCATTTTGCTAAACAATTGTATGGGCAATATGAGCCTTATCCAATCATTCAACAACAATTAGCACATATGATTCATTACGCTGAACAAAAAATGGGGTGGAAAAAATGAAAAGTAGTACACAAGTTATTGGTCTTCCAGTCATTAGCATTCAAAATGGTGTTCAACTTGGGCAAGTGAAATCGCTCGTGGTAAACCCAGAAAAAGGAACTGTTGACTTTTTTATTGTTGATCAAGAAAATTGGGAAATTAGTATGAAAGCGATTCCGTTTCGCCATATCATTGGGATTGGTGAATTTGCGGTAACAGTAGAGGAAGAAAAAGCTGTTCTTGATTTAAACGTCATTCCGATTGCAAACGAGCTTGTCAACAAAAAAATTACGATTAAACAAGCGAAAGTAATGACGAGAAAAGGACAATTGCTTGGGGAGGCAACAGAGTTTTATATCGATGAAGAAACAGGGAAAATTACAGGCATTGAAGTACAAATCGGATCAGATGTTCGTATCGTTCGTGCCGATCACGTCATTACATATGGAAAAGAGTTGTTAATTGTTTATGAACATGCGCAACAAGAACTCGTCTCCAATGTTGACGCGTTATTGTCGCTAAAAGGAACACAAGTCGAGCCGCTCATTGAACAAATTCTTCCAGAAACGGTAGGGAACGAGCTAGATGAATTGCGTCAAAAACAAATTGAGATGTTAACAGGAAAACGATTATTAAAAGATATTGTTGATGCAAACGGTCAAGTGTTGCTTCCAAAAGATACGGTGTTGACGAAAGAACATGTGATTCGCGCGCAAGAAGAAGGGCCAGAGGTTGTGATTGAGCTGTCGATGAATGTCGAGTAAGGAGGCGTACGTCATGCGCCAAAACGTTTCATTCAAGCTTTTTTTTACGTTAGTCATTACTGTTTCATATTTGCTTGCGAGCACAAAAGTGGCGACGTGGGCGTACGAGTCGTTTGTTGGCGGGGATAAATTTGCTGAAGGGACGATGATTGGTCCGATCGATGTATCGAATCGTTCGGCTGATGAGGCGTATAAACAAGTGAACGAAAAAGTGAACGAGTGGAAGCAATCAGCAACGATGACGCTCGTACTCGAAGGGAAAGAAGCGACGCTGCAAACGAATGCGTTTACGTTTCATATCGAGGAGAGCATGAAACAGGCGGTAAGCGGAAAAACTACCCCTCTTCTCGTATCTGTTGATCATGAAGCGTTACAACAGGCGATCACTTCCATCGGCGCATTAGGCGATTGGATGGATGTTGAAAAAGTAAAAGCTCAGTTAGAACATGAGGCTGCTTCCCTTACATCTGCTCGCTTATCGCTTAGTCAATACGTTCGCGAGGACATGCAACAACAAACGATATTGTCGCAAGTCGTTATTCCTTTATATGACGAGCTTCATGTCATGTCACAAACAACCATTGTCGTTGAGCCAAAACAAATGTTTTCTGTTCTTGATTTTTTTAAAAGGCAAGGCATAAGTTTATCTAAAGAGGCGATGACGCAATTTGCCTCCGCATTATACGAGGCGATTGTACCGACAAATTTTGAAGTGATCGAGCGACATACAAGCGTGACGTTGCACAATGGGGTAAAGGCAGGGTTTGAAGCGGCTGTTGAACAAAATAAAAAAGACTTTATATTTTTTAACCCGAATGATCAATCGTATACGATCGAAGTAAGAGCGGAAGATGGACAAATGAAAGTTGCCTTAGTGGGCATTCCGTTTATTTACCAATATGCAGTAAAAACAGATCCAATTGAATATTATGATCCGAAAACGATTGTGCAATATAGTGCGCTGCTGAAGCCAAACGAAAAACGAATAAAAGAAGAGGGAAAAAAAGGAATGCTCATTCGTTTACATAAAGAAGTGTACGACCGAAATGGGTCGTTCATCGAGAAGGTGCTCGTTTCGGAAGATTTTTATCCGCCTGTTCATCGCGTTGAGTTGCGCGGATTGCAATCGGGGGGAGATAACGGTATACCGAATGACACCCCTTCAACACAGTCGCCACAACAAGATGACGTTTGGGGAAATGAAAATGAGCAAATAAAAGGAAATGAGGATGATGCCTCATGAAAAAGCAAGAACGAAAACGATTAGGTGATTTGTTAATTGAAGCGGGCCTTATTACGAAAGAACAGCTTGAAGAGACGTTAAAGGAAAAAGCGCCGGGGCAAAAGCTAGGCGATGCGTTATTACAAAGAGGATATATTACAGAGCAACAACTCATTGAAGTGTTAGAATTTCAACTTGGCATTCCGCATGTTAGTTTATATCGTTATCCGATCGATCCGAAGTTGACGAATCTCGTATCAAAAGAATTTGCGAAACGAAATATGCTTATTCCTTTAAAGCAAGAAGGGGATCGGCTATTTGTTGCAATGGCAGATCCAATGGACTTTTTTGCGATTGATGATTTGCGTTTATCGACGGGCTTTCATATTGAAGTAGCTATTGCATCAAAAGATGATATTTTACGGGCAATTAATAAATATTACGACATTGATGATTCGGTGGAAGAATTTTTAAACATCGCTCCTGCGCAAGAGGTGCGCGAACAAGAGAAACTTGTGGAAGATGACTCGCCGATTGTTCGACTCGTCAATCAAATTTTACAAATGGCAGTAGAACAGCGGGCGAGCGATATTCATATTGACCCCCAGGAAACAAAAGTCGTCATTCGTTATCGCATCGACGGCATTTTGCGCACAGAGCGGGCTTTGCCTAAGCATATGCAAGGGATGTTAACGGCGCGTATTAAAATTTTAGCGAATATGGATATAACAGAGCATCGTGTTCCACAAGATGGACGTATTAAAATGAACATCGATTTTCACCCGGTCGACTTGCGCGTATCGACGTTGCCGACCATTTACGGTGAAAAAATCGTTATGCGCGTGCTTGACTTAGGGGCGGCGTTAAACGACTTAAACAAACTTGGATTTAATAAATTGAATTTACAACGGTTTATTCAACTGATCGAACAACCAACGGGCATCGTGTTAATTACAGGACCGACCGGTTCAGGAAAATCGTCGACGCTTTATGCAGCATTAAACCGATTAAATGGGGAACATGTGAATATCATTACAATTGAAGACCCTGTCGAATATCAGCTTGAAGGAGTAAACCAAATTCAAGTAAATCCGAATGTTGGGATGACATTTGCTGAAGGGCTGCGCTCCATTTTGCGCCAAGATCCAAACATCATTATGGTTGGAGAAATTCGCGATCGTGAAACAGCGGAAGTAGCGATTCGTGCCTCTTTAACAGGGCATCTTGTGTTAAGTACGCTGCATACGAATGATGCATTAAGCACTGTTGCTCGTTTAATTGATATGGGAGTCGAGCCGTTTTTAGTTGCTACATCGCTTTCAGGAGTCGTTTCGCAACGTCTCGTGCGTCGCGTTTGTCGCGATTGTCAAGAAGAGCACGAACCGACGAAGCGGGAAATCGACATTTTCGCGCGCCGCGGTTTGAAAATTGAAAAAGTGATGCGCGGTCGTGGCTGCCCGACATGCAATATGACAGGGTATAGAGGACGTATTGCGCTACATGAATTAATGGTCATGTCTGATGAAATGAGAAAAGTCATTTTAAATGGCGAGCCGCTTTCGAAACTGCGCGAAATTGCGATAAAAAATAAAATGATTTTTTTAATTGATGACGGCTTATTAAAAGTGAAACAAGGGCTCACGACAACAGAAGAAGTGTTGCGTGTAAGCATTGGATAAGGTGATGAACATGAAACAAAAAGTAGATGCGATGTTACGTGCCGCATTTGAGCTAAAAGCATCAGATATTCATTTAACGGTCGGCGTTCCCCCGATTTTTCGCGTGAACGGAGATTTAAAGCGATACGGTCAAGAGGTGTTATCGCCAACCGATACGGAACAAATGGCAAAAGCGATCGTTCCGGAGCATATGTGGCCGCGTTTTGAAAAAGACGGGGAGTTAGACTTGTCATATAGCCTATCAGGTGTTTCTCGTTTTCGTGTAAATGTGTTTAAACAGCGTGGATGCATATCGCTCGCCATTCGTACCATACCGACAAAAATTCCGACGCTTGAAGAATTGCAATTGCCAGATGTATTGAAAAAGTTAGTGACAAAACCACAAGGTCTTATTCTTGTTACCGGGCCGACAGGAAGCGGAAAATCGACGACGTTAGCGGCAATGATCGATTATATGAATAAAACGATGCGCAAACATATTATTACGCTTGAAGATCCGATTGAATACGTGCATAAGCATGGAGGGTGTATTATTGACCAGCGTGAAGTCGGGACGGATACAAACAACTTCGCAAACGGACTTCGGGCAGCGCTTCGGCAAGATCCAGACGTCATTTTAGTTGGAGAGATGCGCGATTTAGAAACGATTCAAACGGCTATTACCGCCGCAGAAACAGGGCATCTCGTATTCGGGACGCTGCATACGTCCAGCGCACCAGCGACAATTGATCGCATCATTGATGTGTTTCAACCTGAACAACAAACACAAATTCGCATTCAATTGGCAACCGTTTTAGTTGCAATTATTTCACAACGATTATTTCCACGCGCTCAAAAAAACGGGCGCATCGCAGCAACAGAAATATTAATGAACAATGCAGCGATTGCGAATTTAATTCGCAACGGAAAAATTCATCAAATTCCGACTGTTATGCAAACGAGCCGCGCGCTCGGCATGCATACGCTTGAAGCAAACATTAAAGAGCTTGTGCAGCAAGGGCTCATCGCAAAAGAATCGGTTGAGCCGTATTTGCAGGAAGGATGAGATAGATGGCGCAATTTCGTTATGAAGCACGCGATGTGCATGGGCGAGTGAAAAAAGGTACGATCATGGCTTCTTCGCGTCGGGATGTCATGATGAAATTGCGGGAGCAACGATTAAAAGTCATTGACGTACGCGAAGTACCACAGACGTTATTAACAAAAGAAATTACGTTTGGAAATCCTGTGAAGTTGCAGCATTTCGTCATTTATTTACGCCAATTTTCCACGTTGTTAAAAGCAGGGGTAACGATCGTTGACGCCACTCGCATTTTAGCGGAGCAAACAGAAAGTAAAGCGTTGAAAAAAGCGCTCGTGCATATTGAGGAGCAATTAAGAAGCGGTCAACCGTTATCTACGGCAATGATAGATCATCCGAACATTTTTCCTTCGCTCGTCGTCAATATGATTCGTGCGGGAGAAGCAAGCGGAAGCATTGACGAAACGCTTGAAAGGCTTGCCGATCATTTTGAAAAAGTACATCGCACAAGACAAAAAATTGTTTCTGCTCTAGCATACCCGATCGTTGTTGGAATCATTGCTGTCATCGTTGTCATCTTTTTGCTCGTGAGCGTCGTCCCGACATTCGTTTCAATGTTTGCTGATTTTGGCGCAGAATTGCCGGCCATTACGAAGTTTGTTTTACGTGCAAGCAAAGTGATGCAAACGTATTGGTGGGGCGTTATTTTGTTGTTTATCGCTTTATATATGTCATTCATTTTGTTAAAAAGACAAAAAGTAACGAAATATTATTTAGACGTTTTCGTGCTTCGTATGCCAATTTTCGGTGGGATGATGCAAAAAGCGGTGCTTGCCCGCATGACGCGCACATTAAGTTCCCTTTTTTCAAGCGCTGTCCCGATTTTACAGGCGCTTGCGATCGTTGAAACGGTCGTTGAAAACGAAGTCGTTGCCCGCGTCATTCGTACATCGCGTGATGCGCTTGAACGCGGGGAATCGTTAACAGAGCCGATGAAGCGACATTGGGCATTTCCGCCACTTGTTACACAAATGATTGCGATCGGAGAACAAACCGGTTCACTAGATGCGATGCTTGCAAAAGTTGCTGATTTTTACGAAGCGGAAGTCGAAGCGGCGACCGACCGTTTAAAATCGCTCATTGAGCCGCTCATGATCGTATTGCTGGCCGGTATTGTCGGGACGATTGTCACATCGATTTTAGTGCCGATGTTTGATATATTTAACCATATTCAACAATAAAACTAGTACTTTTCAACTAGGTTGTTAATGTTGTAAAATGATGAAAGAAAACAAAAAAATGCAAAGGAGAGGAATTATGTTAAAAAAATTCATTCGCAATGAAAAAGGTTTAACGTTAATTGAGCTGTTGGCTGTCATCGTTATTTTAGGGATTATTGCTGCCATTGCGGTTCCGAGCATTGGGGGATTAATCGACAACTCGAAAAAAGACGCTCATGTAGCAAACGCACAACAAATGATTAACGCGGCGAAAATTGCTGTGACGGCGGATAAAAGCCTTTTACCAGCTGAAGGAAAAGCAAAGGTTGTTTCACTTAAATACTTGGAAGATAATGGATATTTAGAGGAAGTTAAGGATCCAGACAAAACAACAAACGGATACGTGAAAAATGTACCAAACTATAGTGGTACTGCAGATCCACAAGTATCAGGCGACTTAAATGTAGATGGGCAAGGAAAAGTTGATCAACAACCATCTTCTGGTTCTTATGTTGTTATAGTAAATAAAAATAACAAGTTTTCATATCAAGTAAAATTAGTGAACAACAATCGTGGTGTTAAAGATAGTAACGGTAAAGCAGTAAAGGAAGAAGATTTAAAACGTAATGCAGTAAACGAAATTCAGTAACAGAATAATGAACAGAATAATGAACAGGATAATGATTAATAAATAAACAAATTTTAATTTACAATTAGAGTGATCGCATATGTTGTTTTTTATTTCCTTCCTCCTTGGTCTTTTTCTTGGCTCATTTTATAATGTTGTCGGGCTAAGGGTGCCAAGAGGGGAGTCGATTGTTGCGCCGCGTTCGCATTGTCCACATTGTAAGCGGACGTTGACGGCGTTAGAGTTAATTCCAGTTGTTTCGTATGTGTTGCAAAGAGGGAAATGCCGCGCATGTTCAGCGCGCATTTCCTTTGTTTATCCGTTGATTGAGCTGTCCACGGCGATATTGTTTGCGCTCGCCCCGCTTTTTGTCGGTTGGTCAGCGGAAGTAGCCGTTAGTTGGACGCTCATTTCTTTATTCGTTATTATTTTTGTGTCTGATGTGCATTATATGATTATCCCAAACCGTGTTTTATTATTTTTCACTCCACTTCTTTTTGTTGAACGTTTATGGATTGCCCCCCTTACTCCTTGGTGGGATAGTTTGCTCGGTAGTGTTGTTGGATTTATGATATTGTTTGTGATAGCGCTTATGAGTAAAGGCGGCATGGGCGGTGGAGATATTAAATTATTTGCGTTAATTGGTTTGGCGCTTGGCGTAAAGCTTACCGTTTTAGCGTTCTTTTTATCGACGCTCGTCGGGACGATATTCGGACTGATTGGTATGGCAATTGGCCGTGTGAAACGAGGCGAACCGATGCCGTTCGGGCCAGCGATCGTCGTTGGGACGTTAATCGCTTATTTTTTCGGGGATACGATCATCGATGCATACGTAAAGGTTATGATGTAAGGAGAACGAACTATGCGGCTTTTTTCGTTGAAACATAAAGTGGGCAACATTGTTATAAAAGATCACGTCATTCGCTATGTCGAGTTAAAACAACAGCAACCGCTCGTTTTGCATACGTGCGAGGAATGGCCACTTCCAGAAGGAATTGTGCGAGATGGGAAAATTGTCGATGAAGAACAGCTCGCTCATATTATGGAGCAATGTGTCGATACGTGGAAGATGAAACATCGCCGCATTCGTTTTCTCGTTCCTGATCCGCTGATCGTTATTCGGAAAGTTTCGTTGCCGAAAGAAATCGATGTAGAAGATATACGTAGCTATTTATTTATGGAAATTGGTTCAACCATCCCCCTTCCGTTTGAAGATGCGGTATTTGACTATGCCTTGCTTGAAAAAACGAAAGAGGCGCTTCATGTTTTATTGTTTGCCGCACCGGAAGCGAACGTGATGCAATATGCGCAATTGTTTGAGGAAGTGAAATTAAAACCGATCGTGGCAGATATTTCTCCGCTTAGCTTATATCGCTTATTTTACACATTTCATTTAGCGAACGATGTTGACCACTTTTTATTCGTTCAATTTGATTTATCGTCGTTGAACGTCAGCGTATTTTATCAACATCGTCCTATATTCACGCGCCAGTTAGCGTTTGATGCTCAATGGACGTATTGGGAAAAAACGAATGAAGGATGGAAGTGGTTAAAAGAAGGGGAACCAGAGCGACAGCTTGAAGACGTATATAAAGAGCTTGAGCGCGTCATGAACTTTTATCGTTTTTCGCTGCAGCAAGGCAAAGCGCAAATTACACGGGTTATCATCACCGGCGACCATCCGCTCGTTCATACGTTTTCCCATTTGTTACAAGAGCGTCTTGATCTTACGGTCGAAACGTTGACGTTGCCACTTTCGGTCGACCCAGCTTATTATTTACCAATTGGACTCGGACTAAAAGAGGGTAGTGCACATGCTAGTCGAAATTAACTTATTGCCGAAACGTGAAAAAAAATCCCGACTTATCCCACTTTTATCCATTGTGGCGGCTGTTTTATTCATCGTTAGTGCGACGACGTTTTATTTCGTCGTACAGCGCATGGAACAACAAATCGCCCAATTAAAAACGGAGCTTGATCAAATAAAAGCGCTGCGAATCGCAGAGGAAGAAAAACAAAAAACAGCTGCGAACACATCTGTCGGAGTCCAGTTACAAGAAGCGATTCAATGGGCGGAGCAATATCCGATTCATACGGTCGCGCTTTTACATGAATTGATTGAACGATTGCCAGAACGAGGGTTTTTCATGAACGTTTCGTACGCGCGAGATGGCGCCATTCAAATGACCGCTCAATTTGATACAACACGTGAAAGCGCCGCATATTTACAATCACTAAAAGACGCATCGTTTATCGCAGACGTGAAACTGACGAGTTTAACGGCATCAGAAGGGAATGCGGAAGAAGGAATCATGCCGCGGTACATTGGACAATTTTCTATTCAGCTAAATATGGAGGAATGGAAAAAACAGCAACAAGGAGGGGAAAAATGAGAAAAGGATTTATTGCGACGGTCTCCCTCTTGTTGCTTTCGCTACTATCATTTGCGTTATATATATATGTGTACAAACCGCTCGATGACCGAAAAGAACAACTGGAAACAGAATTGCAGACGGAAAAAAAGTTGCTGCAAACGTTACAAAGCAAACAACCGTCAGACGATTTGCGTGTTAGTCTTGTCGAGTTACAAAAACGCGTTCCTGTTCAACCGTTTGTCGAACAATTTTTATTAGATATTGAAAAAGCGGAAGTCGTATCAAATAGTGAGGTATTGTCGCTCACATTTCAGGAAGGAGAAAACGTTGAAGGGCCTCCTACTCCGATTCAAAAGTTGACGGTCAATGTATCTGTTCGTTCTCCTTCTTATTTTGCGCTCGAACAATTTATTGATGTGTTGGAGAGATCGAAGCGCATCGTGTCAGTCGATTCACTATCGTTTACAGGATATGAAGAATGGACGACGGTGATGGATGAAGTACCGGAACTGTCTTATTCCCTTACGGTTTCAACGTTTTATGCGCCAGAGTTGCGCCAATGGATTGAGCAATTGCCACCGATTGATTTACCGCAACCGAGCGAAAAGCGCAATCCGTTTCCTTCATTAACGGAGCAATAAAGGAGTCGGTCGGATGCAAAATGAGCGCGGAATGACGTTAATCGAACTGTTAGCCGTCATTGTTATTTTAAGTATTTTAGTCATGATAGCGACTATTTCTGTTGTTGAAGTGATTAAAAAGTCACGGGATCGAGCGTTTGTTGCGACAGCGTATTCCTTATATGAAGCGGCACGACTTCACGTTGGTGCGCAGAAAGTAGAGTTTTTCACGCCGAATGAAAGTGAGATATTAACGTACGAACAGTTAGTTGACGATGGCGTTCTTGAGAGAATCATGGATCCGTACACATCGAAACGGTTGCCGCCAAATGATGACTCATATGTTATTGTAACGAAACAACATGACGGTACGATTGCATATGCGGTTTGTTTAAAAGGGGAAACGAAGCAAATTTGTAAAGATAACGGAGTCCCTGTCGATCAGTTGTCGATAAATGACATTCAAGATCGGTAGTGCGAAATTTGACGAAAACCTTCCGCGGCGAGACGACAAATGTCTCGTTTTTTTTTTCTTTTTTTATGTTACGATGACCGAAGAATGACAGCGGGAGGGAGAAAAGTTGGACAAGCCAGCGAAAAAAGCAATTGTGATTAAAGTGAATGGGAAAGAACAAACGTATACGACAGCGACGAACGTATTGCCGCAATGGCCAAGTGACGAGAGCGATGAACGACATGAAAAACAAAATGATTCGATCCAATTTGAAACGGATAGTAAACGATATAAAAAACGATCACCTTGGCGTTCGTTTTTGCTAGCGATCGTTTTAGCGGTCGTTCTTGGGACAAGCTTCGGTTTATTTGTATTAACGATCATTCCGACAACTGAAACTCCTTCGACCGCCACATTGCAGCAAGAACAAAAGGAAGAAGAGCCAATGATGAAACCGACAGAAACCGTTTTTGTCGTTCAAGGTGGGGTGTTTCAAGATACGGAAGCGGCGAAAGCGTACGCGCAAAAAATAAAAGGGCAACATCGTCCAAGCGTCATGGTAGGAAAACAACCGATTTACGTTTTTTTAGGCATGGCATTAACGAAAGAGGAGGCAAAGAAAATCGCGAGCTTATACGAATCGCTCGGAATTGACACATACGTAAAAGCATGGAACGTATCGGTGGACGAAAAAGAAAATGAGCCGTTTATGACGATCGTTTCCGCGATTAGTTTATTGTTGGGTGGGCAACAACTTTCCAATGAACAATGGAATGAGTTACAGTCGTATTCGTTTCATGATGAACAGATGAAAAAAGCGTATGAAGCACTTTTAGATTTTCGTCAAACAAACGATCAATCACAATTATGGATTGCACAACAACATTTATTAAATGTTTTACAATAAGAAGCGCACAGCTTCTTTTTTTCTTTGTCGAACCATTGTACATTGTGTATAAATTTGGTACGATACAAGTGTATCTTCCTTGAAACAAACGCTCATGACAGAAAGGTGATGACGATGCAACTTGTGTTAGCTTCTAGTTCTCCTCGTCGAAAACAACTTCTTCGTATGCTGGGACTTCCGTTTGACATCCTCGTCGGCGATGTCGATGAATCATTTGATGCCGCTTTATCCCCAAGTGAAATTGTGAAGCAGCTCGCACATAAAAAAGCAAATGCGGTGTGGCAGCAAAAAAAAGACGCGTGCGTCATCGGTGCTGATACGATCGTTGTGAGTGAAGGAGAGGTGCTTGGGAAGCCGACGGGCGAACAAGACGCCTTTCGGATGTTAAAACGTTTATCTGGAACAACACATGAAGTATGGACAGGTGTCGCCATTTGTGCTGAAAAAGAGTGCGTCACTTTTGCAGAAAAAACGGACGTTACGTTTTGGCCGCTTACAGATGAAGACATTTGGGCGTATATTGCGACAAAGGAACCGCTCGATAAAGCGGGCGCGTACGGCATTCAAGAACGGGGGGCGCTTTTTGTAAAAAAAATTGACGGCGACTATTTTTCCGTTGTTGGTTTGCCGATTGCAAGGCTCGCTCGCGAATTAAAAAAATTCGGATTTTATCCATTTCGTTAAAAAAGATTAAAATATAGGGGGGAACGTATGCTTATTCGTCATGTTCCGCCCGATGAACGCCCGCGTGAACGTTTGCTTTCTGAAGGACCGCAAAGTTTATCCAATCAAGAATTGTTAGCCATTTTGCTTCGCACGGGGACGAAACAATATTCCGTTCTTACGCTTGCACAACATTTACTTACCCATTTTGAAGGACTTCGTCAGTTAAAAGATGCAACGATTGAAGAAATGACAAGCATTAAAGGGATCGGAAAAACAAAAGCGATCCAAATTATTGCAGCGCTTGAGCTTGGCCGACGCGTGCATCAAATTCAATATGATGATCGTTACGTCATTCGTTCTCCGGAAGATGGTGCACGTTACGTCATGGAAGATATGCGTTTTTTAAGCCAAGAACATTTCGTTGTGTTATATTTAAATACGAAAAATCAAGTGATGCATAAAAAGACAGTATTTATCGGCAGTCTAAATGCATCGATCGTCCATCCGCGCGAAGTGTATAAAGAAGCGATTAAACGTTCGGCTGCTTCCATCATTTGTATTCACAATCATCCGTCAGGGGACCCGACGCCGAGCCGCGAAGATATTGAAGTGACGCGCAGGCTCGCAGAATGCGGCCGTCTCGTTGGTATTGAGCTGCTTGACCATTTAATTATTGGTGATAAAACATATGTGAGTTTAAAGGAAAAAGGATATGTGTAAATCATTCTCTTTTCATTGTAATTGCGTTATAATAAATGTCATGAGTTTTTGAAAGCATTTTGTTTCAGAAAGGAAGATACGAACATGTTTGGAATTGGATCAAGAGATCTCGGAATAGATTTAGGCACTGCCAATACGCTTGTATATGTCAAAGGAAAAGGAATCGTTTTGCGCGAGCCTTCTGTCGTTGCGCTACAAAAAGATACGAAACAAATTGTTGCGGTTGGGAATGAAGCGAAACAAATGATCGGACGTACGCCAGGAAACGTTGTGGCGCTTCGTCCGATGAAAGATGGAGTGATCGCTGATTACGAAACGACAGCCATTATGATGAAGTACTACATTAAGCAAGCGACGAAAAATAACGGATTGTTTGCTGGAAAGCCATACGTGATGGTGTGCGTGCCATCAGGTATTACGGCAGTCGAGGAGCGTGCTGTCATTGACGCAACGAGACAAGCAGGGGCTCGCGACGCTTATACGATCGAAGAACCGTTTGCGGCGGCAATTGGTGCGAATTTGCCTGTATGGGAGCCAACAGGAAGCATGGTTGTCGATATCGGGGGTGGCACAACGGAAGTCGCTGTCATTTCTTTAGGCGGCATCGTTACGAGCCAGTCGATTCGTGTCGCAGGTGATGAAATGGATGAAGCAATTATTCAATATATTCGCAAAACGTACAATTTAATGATTGGGGAGCGCACAGCGGAAGCGATTAAAGTCGAAATTGGTTCGGCAGGCAATCCGGAAGGGATCGGAAGCATGGAAATTCGCGGTCGAGACTTATTAACAGGCTTACCAAAAACGATTGAAATTCATGCAGAAGAAATCGCTGAAGCGTTGCGCGATACGGTATACGCCATTGTTGATTCCGTAAAAAATACGCTTGAAAAAACGCCGCCAGAACTTGCTGCAGATATTATGGATCGTGGCATTGTGTTAACGGGTGGAGGAGCGTTATTACGCAATTTAGATAAAGTCATTAGCCAAGAAACGAATATGCCAGTTATTATTGCTGAAAATCCGCTCGACTGCGTCGCGATCGGTACAGGAAAAGCACTCGACCATATTCATTTATTTAAAAATAAAGCGCGAGACCATCGCTAATGCATAAGAAGGTGTCGTTATGCCGAAATTTTTCTTAAATAAGCGGCTAATTATATTGCTTGTTAGCATCATGGTACTCGTGGCTCTCATTGGTTTTTCGTTAAAAGAACGGAATGAATTAACTTGGATGGAAAAATTCGTAAAAGACACCGTTGTTTTTATGCAATCTATCGTGCACAAGCCCGCACAGCTCGTTGCGGGCTTCTTTGAAAATGTGAACGATTTGCGCCATACATATGAAGAAAACAAGCAGTTAAAAGCGCACTTAGAGCAATACGTTCTTTTGCAATCCGAGGTGGAATCGCTCAAAAAAGAAAATGAACGTTTGCGTGAGCTGCTTGATAAAAAAGAAAGTTTACGCGATTTTGTCGCCATTCAAGCGACGGTGATCGGGCGCAATCCAGATCGTTGGGAAGAAACGTTAATTGTAAATAAAGGATCTCAACACGGTGTGAAAAAAGATATGGCGGTCATTACGCCTCAAGGACTCATTGGTAAAGTGCGCAGCGTTTCACCATTTAGCGCAACGGTGCAACTTCTTAGCGCAAACGATCGGCAAAATCGCATCTCTGCATTTATTCAAGGAGATGAAAACGTATTCGGTTTAATCGAAGGATACGATGAAGAACGAGAAGCATTGCTGCTGAAACGTATTCCATATGATGCGAAAATAAACGAAGGACAGCGTGTATTTACATCAGGACTTGGCGGGATTTTTCCAAAAGGACTATTTATCGGAGAAGTGGAAGAAGTCGTTGCGGATGAGTACGGGCTTACACAAATTGCCTATATCAAGCCAGCAGCGAATTTTTATGATATTGATGATGTGATGATCGTGAAACGAAAAATTGAAATGTCGCAAGAGGAGGAAGGGCAATGAGACGTTTGCTTCTCCCTTCCTTTGTGACCGTTATGTTTTTATTGGAAAGCATTATCGTACAACTTTTCCCTGATCCGTTATTCGATGTTTATTTGCTCGTTCCGCGCATTTTGCTTATTTTGATCGTGTTTATTACGATTTTTATTGGACAAACAGAAGGAATGACGTATGGATTTATTTTTGGTCTGTTATATGATGTTGCATATACAGAACTATTAGGCGCTTATGCGTTCGCCTTTTCGCTTGTCGCTTATTTAATTGCGAAAGCGATAAACATTTTTCACAAAAATGCATGGACAGCCTCCTTTTTTGCGATTGTTGCCATTGCATGCGTCGAATGGTACGCATATGCCATTCAACTCGTTATTAGTGGGACGACGATGCCTGTTCAAACGTTTTTGCAGTCGCGCTTTTTGCCAACGCTATTTATTCATACAATTGTTATTTTAATCGTCGCTTATCCGTTAAAGCAAATGCTGCTTAAGTGGTATGAGAAGCAGGACGAATCGTCGCGAGTATGAAGGAATACAAGAAAAATCCGGAGAACTATTCATTGAGGTGAAAGTCGTGGCTGGCAAGGAGAAAAGACCATATGTGTCAATGAAAGGGACGAAAGAAGGGCTGACGTTGCATCTTGATGATACGTGTGCCTATGACGAATTGTTAAAACAAGTGGATGAATTATTGACGACAACAACACGTGACGAAGAAGGGCCGCTTGTCGCTGTGCACGTTCATGTTGGCAACAGATATTTGACGCGTGAGCAAGAAGAACGATTGCGCGATGTGATTCGAACGAAAAAGCATTTAATTGTCCACTCGATTGTAAGCAACGTCATGACAAAACAAGAAGCGTTAGAATGGAAGAAGAAAAATGAAATTGTATCTGTTGCGAAAATCGTTCGTTCTGGACAAGTGTTACACGTTGACGGGGACTTACTTTTAATCGGTGACGTGAATCCTGGCGGGACGGTTATTGCAACAGGAAATATTTTTATATTAGGAGCATTGCGCGGCATTGCACATGCAGGGTATGAAGGAAACCGTCAAGCTATTATCGCGGCATCAGTGATGAAACCGACACAGTTGCGCATTAGCGATGTGATGAATCGAGCGCCGGACTATCGTAGCGATGAAGGAAATGAAATGGAGTGCGCTTATATTGATGAACATGATCAAATTGTTGTCGATCGACTCCAGCTATTAATGCATTTACGTCCGAATTTAACCCGATCAGAAAGGAGTTTTTGACAGTGGGAGAAGCGATTGTTATTACTTCTGGCAAAGGCGGCGTTGGCAAAACGACAACGACGGCAAATCTCGGAACGGCGCTAGCGTTATTAGGAAAGCGCGTCTGTCTCGTTGACACCGATATCGGTTTGCGCAATCTTGATGTCATTATGGGACTTGAAAATCGCATTATTTACGATCTTGTCGACGTCGTCGAAGGACGTTGCACCATTCAAAAAGCGCTTGTGAAGGACAAACGATTTGAGGATCGTTTATATTTATTGCCAGCTGCCCAAACGAGCGACAAATCGGCTGTTACACCAGAGCAAATGAAACAACTCATTGATGATTTAAGACAAGATTACGATTATATTTTAATTGATTGTCCAGCAGGCATTGAACAAGGATATAAAAATGCCGTTGCAGGAGCTGATGAAGCGATCGTTGTGACGACGCCAGACATTTCAGCTGTGCGCGATGCCGACCGGATTATCGGTCTGCTTGAAAAAGAAGAGCATATGAAACGTCCGCGTTTAGTTATTAACCGCATTCGTAGCCATATGTTAAAAAATCATGATATGTTAGATATTGATGAAATTGTGATGCACTTATCCATTGATTTACTCGGGATTATAGTCGATGACGAACATGTGATTAAAGCGTCAAATAACGGTGAACCGATCGTGCTTGATCCGAACAGTAAAGCGTCTTTAGCATATCGCAACATCGCCCGCCGTCTTCTCGGTGAATCCGTACCCCTTATGTCGCTCGATGATGAAGAACAAAAAGGCTTTTTCTCGAAAATAAAAAAGCTATTTAGCGCGCGTTAGCACTTCCGTTTGGAGGTGCTTTTTTCATTCATATCTTCTCCATTTCCCCATAAATATAATACAAATCGGACGAGAGGGGTGTGGGAGTGTGAGCGATCGAATTGAACATATTCGAAAGCGAATCGCCAAGCGAAAAAAGGAGCGTGAACGTTACGTTCAAACGATGATGACAAATTGGAGTGAAGAAGAAAAATATGGGAATCCAATGGTTGTGACGTACGATGGGGAGCGAGAACCGCCACTTTTTCGCAAAGATATATTTTTATTTAAAAGTTTTCTGTCAGCTCTTTTGTTTTTTGGCGTTGCGATTTTATTTCAATATGACTCCCCGAACGTTGAAGGTGCCCGTACATTTGTGAAACAAGCGATGGAAAAAGATTTTCAATTTGCGACAGTTGCACAATGGTACGAAAAAACATTTGGGAAGCCACTTGCGTTTTTTAACGTAAACAAACAACAAGAGACAACAACAGCCGCATATGCCTTTCCGGCTTCAGCGCGCGTCGTGGAAACGTTTGAACATAATGGACAAGGCATTGTCATTGAAACCGATCAAGCCATTAAAGCAGTCGAAGAAGGAATTGTTGTATTTGCAGGAGTGAAAGAACCGTACGGAAAAACAGTCATTATTCAACATGCGGATGGAAGTGAAACTTGGTACGGAAAGTTGTCTGCTATTTCGGTGAAGTTGTATGACTTTATTGAGGCAGGAAAAGAAGTTGGGAGAGCGGAAACGAACGATCATAAAGGTTTGTTTTATTTTGCCGTGAAGCAAGGGGATCATTTTATTGATCCAGTTCAGGTGATTTCCTTTGAATAAATGGTTATCTATTTTTATAAACATTCATATTCATCCGCTTTTTTGGGCTGTTGCGCTTATTGCTGTTATGACTGCACAATTTCAGACACTTCTTTTATTGTTTTGGATTGTGATTTGGCACGAACTCGGACACGTTGTCGCAGCGCATATGTTTTCATGGCGCGTCAAACGCATTTTACTTTTGCCGTTTGGCGGAGTGGCTGAAATGGATGAACATGGTAATCGGCCGTTTCATGAAGAATTGATCGTGACGTTAGCGGGGCCGTTTCAGCATATATTTATTTTTTTCATGGCATATATCGCTCAAGAGGCAAACATGTTATCTAATGAATGGTACCAGCAACTAATGGAATATAACATATCTATTTTACTCATTAACTTATTGCCTATTTGGCCGCTTGATGGAGGGAAGCTCTTTTTTTTGTATCGTACGGCGCGCACATCGTTTCGCCGGGCGCACGAACAAACGCTTTATGCTTCCGTCTTTTTTTTAGTCATTTGCTTCGTCTTTTTATTGATCAATGCTCCATTGCACATCAATTTATGGATCATCGGCTGCTTTTTAGCGCATGCCATTTGGATGGAATGGAAGCAACGTCCGTATGTATGGATGCGTTTTTTGTTAGAACGATATTATGGAAAACGGGTCGAATATCGAGCGTTAAAGCGACTTGTTGTGGATGCAAATGATTCGTTATTTCACGTTCTTCTCTTATTTCATCGCGGGAAAAAACATGCGATTATCGTAAAGAAAAATCAAATGGAAATGGAGCTTGATGAAAACGAGTTGTTGTACGCTTATTTTCATGAGAAACGAACGAATGAACCGATCGGCCATTTGCTTTATACGTATTGACAATTGTTTTCTTTTTATGCTATCATCTTCTATGTTGTGTAGCACCCGTGCTACAACCGCTCAGCTAAGGCTATTTAAGCGTTCGCTTGAACCGCCTCACAGCTGGCGAGTCTGAGTCTAATTTAGGAGGTGCAAATATGTACGCGATTATTGAAACAGGTGGAAAACAAATTAAAGTAGAAGAAGGCCAAGCGATTTACATCGAGAAAATTGATGCAGCAGAAGGCGAAACAGTAACATTTGACAAAGTGTTATTTGTAGGTGGCGAAAACGTAAAAGTTGGCAATCCTACAGTCGCTGGCGCAACAGTAACGGCGAAAGTTGAAAAACATGGTCGTCAAAAGAAGATCATCGTTTTCAAATACAAGCCAAAGAAAAACTATCGTCGTAAACAAGGTCATCGCCAACCATACACAAAAGTTGTGATCGAAAAAATTAACGCATAAGGCGTAAGCGATGATTCGTATAACGATTAATCGGACGGTGGAAGGGACGATTCGTTCCTTTACGATTAGCGGACACGCTCAGTTTGCGAAGCGTGGACAAGATATTGTATGTGCCGGTGTATCAGCCATTTCGTTTGGTGCGGTTAACGCAATCATTGCGTTGACGAATGTGAAACCGATCATTCAACAAGGAAAAGATGGCTATCTTCATTGTGAACTTCCGACAATTGAAGATAAGAAAGCACAAGCGGATGTGCAACTTCTTCTTGAAGGGATGATCGTGTCGCTCCAAACGATTGAGCGCGATTACGGGAAATACGTCAAAATAACGACGAAAACGTTGTAGGAGGTGACACGGCATGTTACGTTTAGATCTTCAGTTTTTCGCATCGAAAAAAGGGGTAGGTTCAACGAAGAACGGTCGTGATTCGATCGCAAAACGTCTTGGCGCGAAGCGTGCAGACGGTCAATTCGTTACAGGCGGCTCTATTCTTTATCGTCAACGCGGAACAAAAATTTACCCAGGATTAAACGTGGGACGCGGCGGCGACGATACACTTTATGCGAAAGTTGACGGCATCGTTCGTTTTGAGCGCATGGGTCGCGATCGCAAAAAAGTGAGCGTATATCCTGTTGTGAAAGAAGCATAAGGAAGTGGAAAACTCTAACCGACTTGGTTAGGGTTTTCTTTTTGTTAACGTATGTTATAATTATAGTCAAACTGTTTATGGGAGAATGAATGATGGAGAAGCGGTGGACGATTGTAGAGGCATTGCGCCATTCCCGACACGATTGGCTCAATAAAATCCAATTAATTAAAGGAAATTTATCTTTGAAACGCATCGATCGTGTCAATGAAATCATTCAACAAATTATCATTGAAGCAGAAAATGAAACGAAGCTAACGAATTTACAAACAGAACGGCTCGCTGAACTGCTGATGACGTACCATTGGCAAGCACGTCATATTCAACTAGAGTATGAAGTGTTAGGAGAGCCGCGCTCATTACATGCATATGACCATATGCTCGCTACATGGTGTCAACGATTTTTACATATGCTTGAGGAATGTTCTTCTCCGCATGTTGAAAACTATGTAACGATTACGATTGATTTAACAGAAAACGATATGCGGCTCTTTGTTGATTACCGCGGCATGCTTCATGAAATTGAGATGGTAAAACAATGGATTCAAAAGCATAGTCAGTATGATGCGTTTACAATTTGTGAACATGCGATTCATGAACATGAACTAACCATATGTGCAATCATTCATCTTGTTGAGTAGATGAGAAGATCGGAGGAGAAAAACGATGTTTGTTGATCAAGTGAAAATATACGTGAAAGGTGGCGACGGTGGAAACGGAATGGTCGCGTTTCGACGCGAAAAATACGTACCAAAAGGCGGACCTGCCGGAGGAGACGGCGGAAAAGGTGGCGATGTCGTCTTTGTTGTTGATGAAGGGTTGCGCACGTTAATGGATTTTCGCTATCAACGCCATTTTAAAGCGCCGCGTGGCGAACATGGCATGTCAAAAAATCAACACGGGAAAAATGCGGAAGATTTAATTGTAAAAGTGCCGCCTGGGACGGTTGTCATTGACGATGAAACGAAAGAAGTCATTGCTGATTTAACAGAGCATGGACAACGATTTGTCGTAGCGAAAGGCGGACGAGGTGGACGTGGAAACACTCGCTTTGCGACTGCATCAAATCCGGCTCCAGAAATTGCTGAAAATGGTGAGCCAGGGCAAGAACGATACGTAACGCTAGAATTAAAATTGCTTGCGGACGTTGGACTTGTTGGCTTTCCGAGCGTTGGCAAATCGACGTTATTGTCCGTCGTTTCAGCGGCAAAACCGAAAATTGCAGAATACCATTTTACAACGATCGTTCCGAATTTAGGTGTTGTTGAAACAGAAGACGGCCGCAGTTTTGTTATGGCTGATTTGCCAGGTCTTATTGAAGGGGCGCATCAAGGTGTCGGGCTCGGGCATCAATTTTTGCGCCATATTGAGCGGACGCGCGTCATCGTTCACGTCATTGACATGGCTGCGATGGAAGGGCGAGATCCGTATGAAGATTATTTAGTCATTAACGAAGAATTAAAACAGTACAATTTGCGTCTAACAGAGCGGCCGCAAATTATTGTTGCAAATAAAATGGATATGCCAAATGCGGAACAACATTTGCGTGAATTTAAAGAAAAGCTAAAAGACGATGTGCCTATTTTCCCAATTTCAGCAGTGACACGCCAAGGGTTGCGCGAACTATTATTTGCGATTGCTGATCTGCTTGAAACGACGCCAGAATTTCCGCTTTATCCACAAGAGGAAGAAGCAATTCATCGCGTCGTTTATAAATTGGAAAAAGAGGAAGCACCGTTTCATATTACGCGTGATGATGATGGAACGTTTATTTTGTCAGGAGAAAAAATTGAAAAGATGTTTAAAATGACCGATTTTTCACGGGAAGAGTCGGTGCGTCGTTTTGCACGTCAATTGCGTTCGCTTGGTGTCGATGATGCGCTGCGCGCTCGCGGAGCAAAAGATGGAGATATTGTCAAACTGTTGAATTACGAATTTGAATTTGTCGACTAATGCGAAAGGGGGAGCTTGTGCGGTGGATAAAAAATTTTATTTAGTGCGAGAAGATGTATTGCCTGAAGCAATGAAAAAAGTGTTGGCGGCAAAAGAATTAATTGAACGAAAAAAAGTCGATTCCGTTGCTGACGCTGTACAGCTTGTCGATGTCAGCCGAAGCGTTTTTTATAAATATCGTGACGCTGTTTTTCCGTTTCATACGATGGTTCGGGAACAAATTATTACACTTTTTTTCCATTTAGAAGACCGCTCAGGCACCCTTTCGAAGCTATTAAGCGTCGTTGCCGCGGCAAATTGCAACGTTCTTACGATTCACCAAACGATTCCGCTTCAAGGGCGGGCAAATGTCACGTTGTCCGTTAGTACGAGCGAGATGACGATGACGATCGATGAGTTGCTTTCGCAATTAAAACAGTTGCCTTTTGTTGAAAAAGTAGAAATTCTCGGTTCAGGGGCGTAGAGAGGGGAAGGATTGTGAAAATAGGATATTTAGGACCAGAAGGGACGTTTACGCATGCGGCTGTGGAAGCGATTTTCCCTCATATACGAAACGTTCCATATCATACGATTCCACAATGTATGGACGCCGTCCGCGACGGAGAAGTCGAGCTAGCCGTTGTCCCGCTAGAAAATGCACTAGAAGGTTCTGTGAATTTGACGATCGATTATTTAATTCATGAATGCAATTTACCGATTGTTGGAGAAATTATTGCACCAATTGAGCAACATTTGCTCGTACATCCATCTCAATTGGACGATTGGATGCATGTTGAACGCATTTATTCTCATTCACATGCGATTGCTCAATGCCATAAGTTTTTACATCGTCATTTAAAGCACGCCACGTATGAATACGTCACATCAACAAGCGCAGCAGCAAAATATGTGAGCGAGCATCCAGAAGAAAAGATCGCGGCGATCGGCAATCGTCTTGCAGCGAAACAATACGGTTTAGCCATTGCGAAAGAAAACATTCATGACTATGACTACAACCATACGCGCTTCATTGTTTTGCATCGTGAGCGCAATTTGTTGCCTGTTACAGATAAAGAAGATGGGTTTAAAACGACGTTAATGGTCATGTTGCCAAAAGATCAGGCAGGAGCGCTCCATCAAGTGTTATCAGCTTTCGCATGGCGAAAGCTTAACTTGACAAAAATTGAATCCCGCCCAGCGAAAACAGGGTTAGGGAACTACTTTTTTATTATTGATATTGATCAAAAAATGGACGACGTTTTAATTCCAGGAGCGATTGCAGAATTGGAAGCGCTTGGCTGCACGGTGCAAATATTAGGTAGCTATCCATACTATACGGTGAAAAAAACATCCCTCGTGTAAAGGGATGTTTTTTTACTCAATCAAAAACCCGGCTTGTTTTAATGCAGCGCATGCTTCATCTAGTTTTTCGATGGAATCTGCTTCAAGTGTATGCAAATGAACACCACCGGTCAGCTGAGATAAATAAGCGGATTTCGTTTCGTTAATTTTTTGAATGAATTCATCGACTTCTAACCGATTGCTTACCATAATGGACGCCGTTAAATCCCCGTATACCGGATGTTCAATTTTCACGTCTTTGACCGTGACTCCATGGTCAACAATTGTATATAGTTCGTCTTTCGTTTGTTCTGGCGTGTGGCAACAAGCGATGGTGCGCGTATACATATGGGTAGAAGAAGGGGATAAATATAAGTATCCTTGGCTTGTTGCAATAATCGGTTCGTTTTTTGCTTTTAATAGCGAAATATCTTGAACGATCACTTGGCGGCTCACGTTCGTTTTATTAGCCAACTCCATTCCTGTCATCGGGCGTTTCGTTTCTTTTAACCATTGCAAAATGAGCGTTCGACGTTCTTCCCCTAGTAGTTTTCTCTCTTTTTTCATCGTGACATCCTTTCTTTTTGAAGCTGTTCAAGTGCGGAAACAACGGCTTCGACCTCGCTTTTTGTCGTATGCATGCCAAATGATAGACGAATGAATTGTTTTGCTTCGTCTTCTTCTTTCCCGATGGCGGTCATCGTTTTTGATGGTGCTTGCTTGCCGACTTGACATGCGCTTCCGGTAGAAATCGCAATACCGTGGCGATTGCAATGCAACATCACATATTGTCCTTCAAAGCCGTGAACGAGACAGCCAACAATATTCGGGAGTTGATCTGTCTGATGTTCGAAAACAGTGATTGGCAGTTGTTTTTTCACGATTTGTTCAACAAAATAACGACGCAATTCGGTTATGTTTTGTTGAACCGTTTCCCGTTTTTTTTCCGCTTCAAGCGCTGCGGTTGTGAACGAAGCGATGCCAGGGACGTTTACCGTTCCAGGACGAAATCCGCTTTCATGTGTTGTGTTTGGCAGCCACATATGCCAACGTACGCTCGGATTCACATACACAGCCCCAACCCCTTTTGGACCATAAATTTTATGGCTAGCAATCGATATGCTATCGAGGTGAAGTTGTTTCACATCTATCGGTATTTTACCAAAAGTTTGTACACAATCGCTATGAAAGACAATTTGTTTTTCTTTTAATAACTCACCGATTTGTTGCAACGGTTGAATCGTACCAATTTCAGAATTCGCATGTTGAATAGAAACGAGAATCGTTTCGTCCGTTAATGCCTGTTCAAGCGTTCCGATATCCACTTGCCCGAAGCGGTCGACTGGCACGTACGTAACGGTAAATCCTTCTTGTTCGAGTTGCGCGCATACAGCGTGAACGGAAGCGTGCTCGACGCTTGATGTAATAATGTGTTTCCCTTTATGGCGATGGGCGTAAGCGAGCGAACGGATAGCAAGAACGTTCGCTTCTGTTCCTCCGCTTGTAAAATATATTCCTTTTTCCTCGCCACGAATGAGTTGGGCGAGTTGTTTTCGACAAATTGTAAGCAATTCGTTTGCTGCTGTTCCGACATCATGGAGGCTACTTGCATTTCCAAAATATGTTCTCGCACTTTCTACATAGACCGCTAGAGCTTCTTCACTCATGGGCGTTGTTGCTGCGTAATCTAAATAAATCATCTCGTTCACCACTTCCAAAAACAAAAGTCTTGTCATCAGTTTAAATATATGTCAATATAGGTGTCAAGACAGTATGAAATGGAGGAACATCCATGCGCGAAGCGGATGTGATTATCGTTGGTAGCGGCCTTGCAGCGTTAATGGTTGCCTATCATTTATGTGAGCATAAAAATGTGATTATTTTCACGAAGTCGAAAAAAGAAACGAGCAACTCTTGGCTTGCTCAAGGGGGCGTTGCTGCTGCCATTCATCCTGACGATCATTGGTTAACTCATTATACGGATACGATGATTGCCGGATGTGAGCATAATGACGAGGAAGCAGTACGCATTTTAGTTCAAGAAGGACGCGAGGTCATTCAACAGTTTATGAACGTCGGTTTTTCATTTGATGTTGATGAGCATGGCCAATTGCTTTTCGGACAAGAAGGTGCGCACCGCATGAGGCGTATTTTACATGCGGGGGGCGACGCGACAGGAAAAAACATGGTTTCATTTTTATTTGAAAAGCTTTCTAGCCGTGTGACGTTTATTGAAAACGATCCCGTCATTGATTTGCTCGTTTCCGATGGACGTTGCGTGGGGGTACAAACGAAAAATGGAACGTATACAGCGAACGCGATCGTCATTGCGACTGGCGGGATTGGACAGTTATATACGTTTACATCAAATGCAGAAACGGCAACTGGCGATGGCATTGCGATGGCATATCGAGCGGGTGCTGCTTTAGCAGATATGGAATTTGTGCAATTTCATCCAACGATGCTTTATGTGGACGGAAAAGCTGTTGGCCTCATTTCGGAAGCGGTTCGTGGAGAAGGAGCGATTTTATTGACCGATGACGGTCGTCGCGTCATGGACGGAGTGCATCCTCAAAAAGATTTAGCGCCACGCGACGTCGTATCTCGAGCGGTTGATCGCGAAATGAGAAACGGTCATTTTGTTTTTTTAGATATTTCGATGATTCCGCATTTTTCATCCCGTTTTCCGACGATTACATCGCTTTGTGAGCGCTATCAAGTCGATTGGCGCAACGGTTTCCTTCCTGTTGTCCCAGGTGCTCACTTTTTAATGGGCGGCATCGTTGTGAATGTCGATGGTGAAACGACATTACCGGGACTGTATGCGGTTGGGGAAGCAGCATGTACAGGTGTGCACGGAGCGAACCGTTTAGCAAGCAACTCGCTGCTTGAAGCGCTCGTCTTTAGTCGACGTGTTGCTTTCCATCTGTTGAACAAAACGGAGCAACGTTTGATATTAAAGAAAAGCGAAAGAAAAGAAAATAACGTACATATTGCGTTACCGACAAAAGAGGACATTCAGCATATGATGACGCAATATGTCGGCATTGTGCGCGATTATGATCAACTGTTTTACGCGAAACAATGGCTTGAACAATATTCGATTGATGAGCTTGTCAACATGTCAACAGAGTATGATGACGAGAAGCGGACGATTATATACATGTTGATCGTTGGCTGGCTTGTGACGACTTCAGCTTTGCAAAGAAGAGAAAGCCGAGGGGCTCATTATCGAAGTGACGAGCCATTTGAAAGAACGTATTGGGAAAAACGGCGCATCGTCCGCACGAAAGAAGAACATTTCATGAAGGAGGGATTTCGTTGAATGAGCTAAAGCTAAAAGAGTTGCTTAAGCAGTTTTTTTTAGAAGATATCGGAGAACGCGATATAACAAGCGAAACGATCTTTTCCCGTGAGGATGAAGGAAGAGCGATATTTGTTGCCAAAGAAGATGGAATTATCTCAGGGGTATCGATTATTGATATCGGATATAGGCTATTGCATCCATTGATCACATGTCAATTATATAAAAGAGATGGAGAACGCGTAAAAAAAGGAGAGGTTATCGCCGTCGTTTCAGGTCCGACCATCCCGATTTTATCAGGTGAGCGCGTCATTTTAAATATACTCCAGCGCATGAGCGGGATTGCTACGTTGACAAATCGAGCTGTTCGAGCGTTAAATAGCAACCATACACGCATTTGTGATACGCGAAAAACGACGCCGGGCCTGCGGATGTTAGAGAAATATGCCGTAACGTGCGGCGGTGGATACAACCATCGTTTCGGTTTATATGATGGAGTGATGATTAAGGATAATCATATTGCGTTTTGTGGTTCCATTACAAAAGCAGTCGAACGCGTCCGCTCGCAGCTTGGTCATATGGTAAAAATTGAAGTGGAAACAGAGACGAAACAACAAGTGATCGAAGCGGTTGAGGCAGGAGCGGATGTCATTATGTTTGATAATTGTACGCCTGAAGAAATTCGTGAATTTGTTCAACTCGTCCCACCATCGATCATTACGGAAGCTTCCGGCGGAATTACTCTTGAAAATATTGCACAGTATCGGGATACAGGTGTGGACTATATTTCGTTAGGCATGTTGACGCATTCAGCGAAAGCGTTAGATATTAGTTTAAACGTGCAGTAGGAGGAATGAGCGATGAACGTATTACAACTCATGCAACAACAAGATGCGATGCCAGAGACGTATAAACAGTTGTCAGTCGAAGAAATGGAACAGCGCGTAGCCCGTGTCAAACGAGAGCTTGGTACGCGTTTATTTATTCCAGGACATCATTATCAAAAAGATGAAGTCATCCAATTTGCGGATGCGACCGGTGATTCATTGCAACTCGCACAAGTAGCAGCGAAAAATAAAGAAGCTGAATATATTGTATTTTGCGGCGTACATTTTATGGCGGAAACAGCTGATATTTTAACAAGCGATGAACAAGTCGTCATTTTGCCAGATATGCGTGCCGGATGTTCGATGGCAGATATGGCGGAAATTGAACAAGTGGAGCGAGCATGGCCAATATTACAACAAATGTTTGGAGATACGATTTTACCGTTAACGTATGTTAACTCGACTGCTGCGATTAAAGCGTTCGTCGGCTTACACGGCGGAGCAACGGTGACATCATCAAACGCGAAAAAAATGGTCGCTTGGGCGTTTACACAAAAGGAACGCATTTTCTTTTTGCCTGATCAACATTTAGGAAGAAATACAGCTTACGATCTTGGCGTTCCACTTGAACAAATGGCTGTATGGGATCCAGCGACAAATACACTTCAATACGACGGTGACGTTCAGCAAGTTAAAGTGATTTTATGGAAAGGACATTGTTCTGTCCATGAAAACTTTACAGTAAAACATATTGAACATATCCGAAAAACAAAGCCAGATATGAAAATTATTGTTCATCCAGAATGTAGCTGGGAGGTTGTTCAACAAGCAGATGATGCAGGTTCGACAAAATACATTATTGAAACGATCGCTCAAGCACCGTCAGGAAGTAAATGGGCAATCGGAACGGAAATGAATTTAGTTAACCGGATTATTCAGCAACATCCAGATAAAGAAATTGTATCGTTAAATCCGTATATGTGTCCATGTTTAACGATGAATCGCATTGATTTACCACATTTGCTTTGGGCGCTTGAATCGTTGCTTGAAGGGAAAGTTGTCAATCGCATTACTGTTCCGAAAGATGTAGCTGAAGGAGCGATGCTCGCGCTTGAGCGCATGTTAGCGCGAGCATAAACGGATCGGCATTTTTTTGCCGGTCTTTTTTATTTTTATCATAAAAAAAGCTTTCCGTTCATAAGTTATGTTGAAGCCTAGTAGCGACAAGCTGAACATGACATACACGTCACGTCTGAGTATAGGAGGGGGAAACACGTGAAAATCCATATCGTTCAAAAAGGAGACACCCTTTGGAAAATTGCGCAAAAATATGGGGTTGATTTTGAAGAACTAAAAAAAATGAATGCTCATTTAAGTGATCCAAACTACATTATGCCAGGTATGAAAATTAAAGTACCGACGCCAGTCACTCCGGTAAAACCTGTAAAAAAGGAAACACAAAATATTTCTGTTGATGTCGACATTCACGTAAACAAAAAGGAGCAACCGTTGCAACAGCCGATGAATGTTGAACCAATTGCAAAAGAAATTCCAATTGCAAAAGAACAAGAGAAAAAAGAACAACCGAAACAAGAAACGCCGCTTTTACCGCCGAAGCCACCAAATATTATGCCAAATATGATGGAGCCTGAAGAAGAGATACCAATGCCACCGATTCTAGACATTCCACCGATTCCAACGACACAGGCGCCAGTCATGGAAGAACAACCACAACAACCAATGCAGCCGCAGCCTGTTCCAATGCCTGTGCCGATGCCAATGCCGTGCGTTCCTGTTTCGCCGATTATGCCGGGATACGGTTTCTATCCATGGTTCCCACCGATGTATCCTGTTATGCCATGGACGTATCCACAAGGGGCTATGAATAACGATGATTGCGGATGCGGTGAGCAGTTACAACCGACACCATATATGCCACAAATGCCAACAGGTGAATATTCTCAACATTCGCAACCGATGATGCCGCAAATGCTAACAGGTGCAGGGGAGTATTCACAACAACCGCCACAAGCACCGTATCCACAACAAATGTATGGTGAAAACGTACCGATGGTGCCACAGCCGATGTATATGCCACAGCCAGCTATGCCGTATAGTCCGTACGGGTGGCAACAAGGATGGCAGGGGCAGCCGTATGGGATGAATCCGTATTTTTCAGTTCCTTATCGTGAGGAGGAAGAGGGGCAATAATGTCGCCTCTTTTTCTTTTTAGTTTTTGTGTGATAAAATGAACATGATGATGTAAAAAGAAAGGGATGTACATATATGGAACAAAAAATTGAAAAACTAATTACATGGCTTCGTGAACGAGTACAAGAAGCTGGAATGAATGGAGCGATCGTCGGGATTAGTGGCGGAATCGATTCTGCTGTCGTTGCCCATTTAATTAAACGAGCGTTTCCTAACAACTCGTTAGGGTTAATTATGCCATGTAAAAGCAATCCGAAAGATAAAGAAGACGCATTAAAAGTTGTCCAAAGTTGTGGGATTGATTACCATATCATTGACTTAACAGAAACGCATCGCGTACTATTTGGGGAAATTGAAAAGCAATTAAAGGAAAAAGGGCAGTGGAACGAGCAAGCAGCTCGCCTTGGCGATGCAAATACACGCGCGCGCTTGCGCATGACGACGTTGTATGCTGTGGCGAACAATTACGGTTATCTTGTTGTCGGAACGGATAATGCGGCGGAATGGCATACAGGGTATTTTACAAAATACGGTGACGGTGGCGTCGATTTAGTGCCACTCGTTCATTTCACAAAAGGCGAAGTGCGCGAAATGGCACGCATCCTCGGTGTACCTGAAGAAATTATTACAAAAGCGCCAAGCGCAGGTCTTTGGGAAGGACAAACAGACGAAACTGAAATGGGAACAACGTACGATATGATTGACAAATATTTAAAAGGTGAGCCCATTCCAGAACGAGACCGTGAGATTATTGAGCGGCTTCATGAACGCTCCCACCATAAACGGCAATTAGCTATCGCTCCGCCAAAATTTTAACAGCGATAAAACCCCCTTTTTTGCATCAAGCTAATGATGTAGACTGTCGTCTACAAAAGCAAAAAGGGGGTTTTTCCTTTGCGGAAACGAATCGTCGCTCTCGGTGCAGTCATTGCTCTTAGTGGACTAGCAGCTTGTAATAACCAAGCGTTTGATACACGTTATACCGATCGTACACGTCCGATCGGATATTACTCAAATGAAAATGATATGACCGGCTTTCAATACGGTCGTTACGGGACGGAGCGTTTAAACGGAAACGTTCGCCAAGTGCGGGATAATGACGGACCGATTACAGAAATGCTTGATCGGGGCATGGATCGAACAACTCGAACACCGCAAGTCGATCGCAATTTTAGTCGTGCCGATCGCAACTATCATGGACATTTGAATGCGATGGATGAACGAACACGCCCATCGTATTACCGTAACTATAACGGGGCGTTAGCTGAAAAAATTGCAAAACGTGCAGCGAACGTCGCCAACGTAAAAGATGCACGTGCAGTTGTCTCAGGTGATCGTGTCGTCGTTGCCGTATCGACGACAGAGAAAAATACAACGCGCATTGAGCGTCTCGTTCGGCAGGCGATCGCTCCATATACAGCGGGGAAAACAGTTCGCGTTGTGGCAAATGAAAGCATGTATAACCGCATCCGCACGCTCGATAACGATATTCGCGACGGTGGTCCAATGGATCAACTAGAGCGTGATATTCGCGACATATTTAATGACATGGGTGATATGATGGAACGTCCATTTATGAATCGTGGGTAAAGAACAGGGGTGAGCCCCTGTTCTTTTTTATTTATTTTTGGTATAGTTTTTATGGACATTTTTCACATATGAGAGGGGATCCGAATGGCAGGACATTCCAAGTGGAAAAATATTCAACGGCGTAAAAATGCACAAGATGCGAAACGCGGAAAATTGTTTATGAAGCTTGCAAAGGAAATTTATGTAGCTGCAAAAATGGGCGGAGGCGATCCGACGACAAACGCTTCGTTGCGTCTTGCGATTGAAAAAGCAAAATCAGCGAACATGCCGAATGAAAACATTGAACGTGCGATTAAAAAGGCAACAGGCAACCAAGAACATACACATTACGAAGAAATTCGTTATGAAGGATATGGACCGGGTGGCGTAGCGGTCATGGTCATTTGTTTAACAGATAATAAAAACCGTACTGCATCGAATGTTCGTGTCGCGTTTTCGAAAAACGGTGGAAACTTAGGAGAAACGGGATGCGTGTCGTATTTATTTGATCGAAAAGGGCTCATTGTCATCGCTCGGGAAGATTTAAGCATCGATGAAGATGACATGTTGTTACAAGCGATTGAAGCAGGGGCAGATGAAATGGAGACGACGGAAGATTCGTTTGAAATTTACACGTCTCCTGAACAGTTTGAACAAGTAAAAAATACGTTAGCTGCGCAAGGATTTACGTTTGCGACGGCTGAAATCACAATGATTCCGCAAACGTATACAACATTAACAGGCGACGATTTAACGAAAATGTTAAAGCTTATTGATATGCTTGAAGATGATGATGATGTACAAGAAATTTACCATAATTTAGATGAATCTATGTTAGAATAACGGTCTTGCGATGGCAAGGCCGTTTATTTTTAGGAAAAATGGTCAATATATGAATGAGGTGACAATGATGAATATAATCCTTACACTATGGATGAGTTTATTTTTAACACAACAAGCATCTCCTGTACACATGACAGTCATTTTAGAAACGGTATATATGGATGGGGAAGTTAGTGAGGAAATAAGGGAAGAAACCGTAACGTCGATGAAAGACATTTGGAACAAATATAAAGATTGGCAGCTTATCAATATGGATGACGAACAAATTGTTTTCCAACGTTACGTTGATGACCTTTCGCCATTAACGAAAGCAGGGTATTTCGGTCTTACTGAAGATGGCACGCTTTCTATTTTTGAAGGAAAACCAGGTGAGTCATCTCGCGTCATTCAGTCGTTTTTTCAAATTGATGTAAAAAAACTTGAAAGTCACGAACGAGAAAAACTGAAAAAGGGCATTTCCGTTCGTTCGAAAAGAAATTATGAACGCGTCATCGAAGCGTATGAACCGTTTGGAAAATAAGTCCGCGCATAAAAGCGGACTTTTTTCATATCGTTTCCCTACGCCTTGCGCTTTCCGCTTTTCTCATCTTATGCTAAAATGAAAGGCGTGAGAAAAGGAGGACGGGGTTTTGATTGAATTTATTCGTGGCTATGTGGATTACGTTTGTCCGGAATATATTGTTATTGAAAATAACGGAATAGGCTATCAAGTTTTTACCCCTAATCCGTTTTCGTTCCAAATAAATAAACAACAACGAATCGTTGTATATACATATCAGTATGTGCGTGAAGATGTCCTCGCTCTTTATGGATTTCATACGCGCCAAGAGCGAGCGTTATTTGCTAAATTATTACAAGTGTCAGGAATCGGACCAAAAGGGGCGCTGGCCATTTTGGCGGCTGGTCAGCTTGAACAGCTTGTTGAAGCGATCGAAGCGGAAGATGATAAGTTTTTATGTAAATTTCCAGGAGTAGGAAAGAAAACAGCACGACAAATGATTTTAGATTTAAAAGGAAAATTGCAAGCAGTTGTCCCAGACGCTTTTCCGAATTTATTTAAGGAGCCGATTGAAGAAACGGACGCGCTTTCTGAAGCGCTTGAAGCGTTAAAGGCGCTCGGCTATGCCGAAAAAGAAATTCAAAAAGTCGTTCCTATATTAAAACAAGAGCAGTTATCGACAGAAGGATATATTAAGCTCGCTTTACAAAAACTATTAAAGTAAGGGAGGATGCATGATGGAAGAGCGTCTTATTTCAAGCGCGGCCGATTACGACGATGCCTCGCTTGAATACAGTCTTCGCCCAAAGCAGTTGCGAGAATATATCGGGCAACAAAAAGTAAAGGAAAACTTAACTGTATTTATTGAAGCGGCGAAAATGCGTGGAGAGACGCTTGACCACGTATTGTTGTATGGGCCGCCGGGGCTTGGAAAAACGACGCTGGCCGCCATTATTGCTAACGAGATGGGCGTTCAATTGCGTACAACAGCTGGACCAGCGATTGAGCGTCCGGGGGATTTGGCGGCAATTTTAACAACGCTTGAACCGGGGGATGTACTATTCATTGATGAAATACACCGCTTGCCACGAGCAGTGGAAGAAGTGTTGTATCCAGCAATGGAAGACTTTTGTTTAGATATCGTCATCGGCAAAGGACCGGCTGCCCGTTCTGTCCGCCTCGATTTGCCGCCATTTACGCTCGTAGGAGCAACAACAAGATCTGGAGCACTCTCTGCCCCGCTCCGCGACCGTTTCGGTGTGTTAAGCCGTTTAGAATATTATACCTCTGAAGAGCTCGCTCATATTGTGAAGCGAACCGCCCACATTTTTGCTGTCGAAATCGAAGAAGAAGCAGCGTTTGAAATTGCGCGTCGTTCGCGTGGCACACCGCGCATCGCAAACCGATTGTTGCGCCGCGTGCGCGATTTTGCTCAAGTGCGCGGGAATGGAACGATTACGTTTATTTTAGCGAATGAAGCGCTAGAACAATTACAAGTCGACCGTTTAGGGTTAGATCATCTAGATCATAAACTATTAAAAAGCATGATGGAAAAATTTCGCGGTGGACCAGTTGGATTAGAGACGATTGCTGCAACGATCGGGGAAGAAGCGCAAACGATTGAAGATGTATATGAACCATATTTGCTACAGATTGGCTTTTTACAGCGAACACCGCGCGGGCGAATTGTTACGCCTCTTGCTTACAACCATTTCGGTTTGGAGGTGCCACGATGATGAATGTGCCAAAAACAATTATGCTTCTTGGTGTCGTTCTTATTATTGTCGGTTTTTTGATGCAATTTATTAAACTTGGTCGTTTACCGGGGGATATTGTTATCAAGAAAGAAAATGCAACTTTTTATTTTCCTATTATGACGTCAATCATTTTAAGTGTCGTTCTATCGCTCGTTTTTTATATGATTGGTCGTTTTCGTTAATGAGATAAAGAAAGGGACGTGGACATGAAAGTAGATTTATTTGATTTTCATTTACCGGAAGAACTTATTGCTCAAACACCGCTTCCAAATCGCGAATCGTCGCGCTTAATGGTATTGAATAAACGAACAGGCGAAATCGCACACGAACCGACGTTTCGTTCCATTTTATCGTACTTGAAAGAAGGAGACTGCCTCGTTTTAAACGATACGCGCGTATTGCCAGCGCGATTGTATGGAGAAAAAGAAGGAACAGGGGCGCACATTGAAGTGCTTTTATTAAAACAGGTTGATGGAGATCAATGGGAAACGCTTGTTAAGCCCGCTAAACGTGTGAAAGTTGGAACGACGCTTTCGTTCGGTGATGGGCGCTTACGCGCGGAATGTGTAGCTGAGCTAGAGCACGGCGGGCGCATTCTTTCGTTTTCATATGAGGGCATGTTTCTTGAAGTGCTTGAGTCGCTTGGGGAAATGCCGCTTCCGCCATACATTAAAGCACAGCTCGATGACCGAGAGCGATATCAAACCGTCTATGCTCGCGAAGCTGGATCAGCTGCAGCACCGACGGCTGGGTTGCATTTTACACAACAACTTCTTGAAGATGTGCAAAAAAAAGGAGTGCATATTGTCTTTATTACGTTGCATGTCGGTTTAGGTACGTTTCGCCCTGTGAACGTAGAACATATTGAAGAACATGATATGCATGCTGAGTTTTATCAAATGACAGAGGAAACAGCAAACTTGCTAAACGATGTGAAAGCAAAAGGAGGGCGCATCATCGCCGTTGGGACGACATCGACACGCACGCTTGAAACAATTGCCTCTCGTCACGATGGCACATTTGTTGCTGAAAGCGGTTGGACGGATATTTTTATTTATCCTGGCTACACATTTCGAGCGATTGATGGAATGATTACAAATTTTCATTTACCAAAGTCAACGCTCATTATGCTCGTGAGCGCGCTAGCTGGTCGGGAGCATGTGTTGCGAGCTTACGAAGAAGCGGTGAAAGAGCGTTACCGATTTTTTAGCTTCGGCGATGCAATGCTTATTATATAAGTTGAGAAAGGGGACTATACGTGACACCAATTCGTTACGAACTCATTAAAACATGTAAACAAACAGGGGCGCGTCTCGGTATTCTTCATACGCCACACGGATCGTTTGAAACACCGATGTTTATGCCTGTCGGTACACTTGCGACAGTAAAGACGCTTTCGCCTGAAGAATTAAAAGAAATGGGAGCGGGCGTCATTTTAAGTAACACATATCATTTATGGCTTCGACCAGGACATGAGATCGTCAAAGAAGCGGGTGGTCTTCATTCATTTATGAATTGGGACCGCGGGATTTTAACAGATTCTGGCGGGTTCCAAGTGTTTAGTTTAAGCGAATTTCGTCGCATTGAAGAAGAAGGCGTATATTTCCGAAATCATTTGAATGGGGATAAATTATTTTTATCGCCAGAAAAAGCGATGGAAATTCAAAATGCGCTCGGGTCGGATATTATGATGGCGTTTGATGAATGTCCACCGTATCCTGCGACGTATGAGTATATGAAGCAATCTGTCGAACGGACAAGCCGATGGGCAGAGCGATGCTTAAAAGCACATCAGCGCCCGAATGAACAAGGTTTATTTGGCATCGTGCAAGGCGGAGAGTTTGAAGATTTACGCAAACAAAGTGCGCAAGATTTAGTGTCGCTCGATTTTCCGGGATACGCAGTCGGCGGCTTGTCTGTTGGCGAGCCGAAAAATGTGATGAACCGCGTATTAGAATTTACAACGCCGTTATTGCCAGCGAATAAGCCGCGTTATTTAATGGGTGTCGGTTCACCAGATTCGCTCATCGACGGGGCGATCCGCGGCATTGACATGTTTGACTGCGTCTTACCGACGCGCATCGGTCGCAACGGAACGGTCATGACAAGCGAAGGCCGCGTCGTCATTAAAAACGCAAAATATGCACGTGATTTTTCACCGCTTGACCCGAACTGTGACTGTTATACGTGTCGAAATTACACACGCGCGTACATTCGCCATTTAATTAAATGTGATGAAACGTTTGGCATTCGTCTTACGTCTTACCATAACGTCTACTTTTTGATAAAATTAATGGAGCAAGTTCGACAAGCGATTCGAGAAGATCGTCTCGGTGATTTCCGTGAGCAGTTTTTTGAACAATACGGCTTTCATGCGCCGAATGCAAAAAACTTTTAGAAAGGGGTGAAAATATGGAAACGTTAGCAAGCTTACTACCACTTATTTTAGTCTTTGCGATTTTTTACTTTTTGCTCATTCGCCCGCAACAAAAACGCCAAAAAGCTGTTCAACAAATGCAGGCGAACTTGCAAAAAGGAGATAAAGTCATTACGATTGGCGGATTGCACGGCATCATCGATTCGCTCGATGAAAATACGGTCGTCATTCGCGCGGGTGACGGTTCGCGTCTTACATACGACCGTGCGGCCGTTCGTGAAGTCGTGAATGAAAAATAAGACAGGTTGCTGCCTGTCTTATTTTTACGCGCTTCGTGAACGAGATGTGGCGACGTTGACACCAATGATGCCACCGATCATGGCAGTAATGAGAAAACCGACGTGGTATCCCCACTGTTCAATCGAAAACGTTTGGTCCATTCCGAGAAATTGAAATAAAAAAATGATAGTTGTAAAGATGGCACCCGTTGCTCCACCAAGCATCCAGCCGCGTTCTTTCCCTTTTCCACCTGCAATAAACCCACCGAAAAATAATGATAAAAATGCGAGACCGTGCATGACCCATTGCAATGACGTTTCATCATAACTTGTCAGCTTCAATAAAAGGGCAAATATAAAACTGCCTATGATGGCGCTTATAAAAATTGTCACGACCCCATGCAAAATAGCGCGAATCATCCTTATCCCTCCTTACTACATTTAGTACAAACATATTCCATTGTCCATTTGTTTAGAATAAAAACGTAGAACAAACGAGGAGGAATAAAGGTGGAGTACGTCACGATTATTTTGCGAACGTTACTGTTGTACGTAGCTATTTTATTTATTTTTCGCATCATGGGGAAAAGGGAAATTGGGGAGTTGAGCATTTTAGACTTAGTTGTTTTTATTATGATTGGGGAAATGGCGGTCATTGCGATCGAGCAACCGAAAGATCCGATTTTTCATACGCTCGTTCCGATGATTGTATTGACAATCGCCCAAATTGCTTTTGCATTTTTTTCTTTAAAAAGCGAAGCGTTTCGGCATCTCGTTGATGGATCACCGACCGTCATTATTAACAACGGAAAAATTGATGAAAAAGCGATGCGAAAGCAACGGTATAATTTTGATGATTTGCTTATTCAATTGCGTGAAAAAAATATTAAAAACATTGCGGACGTTGAATTTGCCATTTTAGAGCCGTCTGGCAAACTGTCTGTATTTGAAAAAGACAAAGGAAAAAAGAAAACACCGTCTTTAGCTTTGCCTCTCATTAAAGACGGTGTCATTCAAGAAGAACATTTAACATTGATCGATCAAACGCCCGCATGGTTAATCAAGCAACTAAAAAAGCGCGGATATGAACGAATTGAGCATATTTCTTATTGTACATATGAAAATGGGACGTTCTATATTGATGAAAAAGATGAATGATTAACGAAACAATTGGCGAAATTCATCTTTTTCAATTAAACGAAACGATTGTGCAAGAACGACATATATGACCGTCATCATTATGATGACAACAATCGTTTTCATAAGCAATGAAAACGGCAAAATCGGAACGAGCATATGTCCAATTGCTGCAACGGAAACGATAACGGCGAAATGAGCGACATATTGTTTGATATATAAAGTAAGCGAAATCGCTTTAACGATTGTAGCAGCATGTAATAACGTGACAATCATCATGCCGACAGTAATGGCTAGCGCAGCCCCCATAATGCCGAGCGACGGTTGTGAAGCGAGCCAAAAAATAAGCGCTGTTTTTACGACGGCACCGATGAGGCTATTTGTCATTGCTTCTTTTGCTAGATCAAGCGCTTGCAATACAGCTTGCAACGGTCCTTGTAAGTAGTAAAAGATAAAAAACGGTGCCATGACTTTGACAAAGATTGCTGCTTGATTAGCCCCATACATGAGGTGCATGATTTCTTCTGCTAATACGTACAACACGACAATGGACAATCCCCCAGCGAAAAGCGACAACCGTACCGCTTGATGCAACCGGTATTCAATTAAACGGTGTTGTTTTTGGGCAGCAGCTTCGCTAATTGCTGGAACGAGCGAAGTGGCGAGCGCGTATGTAATAAACGATGGGAGCATTAAAAGGGGGAGCGCATATCCGGTAAGCTCCCCGTATTGTTTTGTCGCATTGGTTGCAGTGATGCCGGCGAGCGCTAAACTTTGTGCCACGACGATCGGTTCAAAAAACCATGCAATCGACCCAATCATCCGGCTTCCGAGCGTTGGAACAGCGATGCGCATCAGCGAAACAAACGTATCTTTCCCTTGTTTGACGTACGCAAAAAAACGGTATCGAATGCGAATCGGCTTTTTTCGTCTAAATGTAATAAACAAATAAATGAGGGAGACAAGCTCGCCAACGACGGCAGAAATCATCGCGCCCGCTGCGGCATATTCGATACCGTACGGCAAAAAAGAGGTCGTAAAAGCAGCAATGAGCGTAATGCGCACCGCCTGTTCAAGCAATTGGGAATACGCATACGGTTTCATTTCCTGTCTTCCTTGAAAATAACCACGTAAAACGGAAGAAACAGCGACAATTGGGACGACCGGCGCAAGCGCAACGAGCGGATAATATACGCGTGCATCTGTAAATAACGTGTTAGAAAGAATCGGTGCGATGGCTAGTAGCGCTGGGAAAAAGATGAAACTTAAAACGACGGTAATAGACAAAGATACGACTAATATTTTTTTCACTTTTCGTTTATCGCCTACCGCTTCCGCTTCAGCAACGAGCTTTGAAATGGCGACTGGGAGGCCGAACTGCGTAATTGTAATCGCTAATACGAGCGTCGGCACAGCCATCATATATAAACCTACCCCTTCTTCACCGATGAGACGAGCAACAACGATGCGATTAATAAAGCCAAGTATGCGCGTCAACAATCCCGCAACAATTAAAATCATCGTCCCTTTCAAAAATTTGGACATGTTCCTCCCTACCTTCTCAAATGAGGTCATCTTTTATACAATGAAATATATGCACATGTTGGCCAAGCATGACAAAATGGGGGAGACGAATATGGATCGTAAACAATTAATGCCAGCGTTACAAAGTAAAGTGGATGAGTTGAAGTTGCTCGGCTATGAACAAGCGACGATTGAAGACGTATGGAATTGTTTAATGGTGAAAAAATGGAAGAAAAATAAAGAAGAAAAGCGTCTATTTGAGCTCGTGAACGACATTTTATCATTGCGTACAAGCGACTATATGGCGTATATTGTCGCAAAGGAACAAAAGCACGATCTTTGGTTTACGGAAGAAGGGCTTTCGGAGTTAGAACAATTGTTTTAATTGTTCGTTTGGAAATTGACAGAAAGTGTACTGTCATTCATAATTTGTTTTGTTGGTAAAAATTCTGGCAGCGTCCAGAATAGAGGAGGATTTTTATGGTAAAACGTAGTCGCATCATTGCTTTTTTCCTTCTTGTCGTTTTACTAGGCGGCATGATGGGAACGACAGCAGAGAAAATTGTCAAAAATATTAAACTCGGCTTAGACTTGCAAGGTGGTTTTGAAATTTTATACGAAGTGAAGCCGACAAAAGAAGGAGAAAAAATTACGAAAGATGTATTGCTTAGCACGGTAAGCGCATTAAATAAACGCATTAACGTGCTTGGAGTAAGCGAACCGCGCATTGATGTAGAAGGAAACGATCGCATTCGCGTTCAGTTAGCGGGGGTGAAAGATCAAAATAAAGCGCGCGAAATTTTATCTACAGAGGCGAAATTAACGTTTCGCGACGTACATGATAACGTATTGATGGATGGAAGCGACCTCGTTGAAGGAGGCGCAAAGCAAACGTTTGATGATAGAGGGAAACCGAGTGTTGCGATTCAATTAAAAGATGCAAACAAGTTTAAAGAAGTGACACAAAAAGTATTGAGCATGGCACCAAATAATGTGCTTGTCATTTGGCTTGATTTTGAGGAAGGCGTTGACTCATACGCAAAAGAAGTAGAAAAAGAGCATCCGAAATTTATTTCGGCCGCCCAAGTGAATGAAGTGTTCAACCAGACGGACGTTTCTATCGTTGGAAACTTTACCGTTGAAGAAGCGAAACAATTAGCGGATTTGTTAAATGCGGGAGCGCTTCCTGTGGAATTAAAAGAAATTTATTCAACATCGGTAGGTGCACAGTTTGGAGAGCAAGCATTACAAAAAACGATTTTTGCAGGAATCATTGGTATTGCGCTCGTCTTTTTATTTATGCTCGTTTTCTATCGCTTGCCTGGGATTGTTGCAGTCGTTACATTAAGCGTATATATTTACCTTATTTTGCTCGTCTTTGATTGGATGAACGGTGTATTGACGTTACCGGGAATTGCTGCACTCATTCTTGGGGTTGGAATGGCAGTCGATGCAAATATTATTACATACGAGCGAATAAAAGATGAGTTAAAGCTCGGAAAATCGCTTATGTCAGCGTACCGCATCGGAAATCGCGGTTCTTTTGGCACGATTTTAGACGCAAACATTACAACAATCATTGCTGGTATTGTTCTGTTTGTATACGGGACGAGCTCTGTAAAAGGATTTGCAACGATGCTCATCATTAGCATTTTAGCGAGCTTTATTACAGCAGTATATGGTACTCGTCTCTTGCTCGGCTTGCTCGTGAAGAGCCGCTTATTCGATAAAAAACCGCATTATTTTGGCGTCAATTCGAGAGATATATTAGATATTGCGAAAGTAACAGATGATACAGACGTTCCGACAAAATTTGCACGTCTTGATTTTGTTAAACGAAGCAAACTATTTTTCATGATTTCAGGAGCGATGATCGTTATTGGACTCGTGTTATTATTGACCGCTAAATTAAATTTAGGCATTGATTTTTCAAGCGGAACGCGCGTCGATTTAATGAGTGAAAAACCGCTCACAACAGAAGAAGTGAGGCAGGAATTAAGTGAATTACGTCTTAAGCCGAAAGATGTTGTTCTGTCAGGCAATAACAACGAGATGGCGATTGTACGTTTTCTCGGTGTACTTGACCAAAAAGAAATTTCACAGTTGAAATCGCATTTTAAAGAAAAATATGGCATCGAGCCAAACGTAAGCACGGTATCGCCAACGGTCGGAAAAGAACTAGCGCGCAATGCATTTATTTCTGTACTCATTGCGTCGATCGGGATCATTATTTACGTCACCGTTCGCTTTGAGATGTATATGGCGATTGCAGCCATTGTTGCGCTGTTGCACGATGCGTTTTTCATCATTGCTTTCTTTAGTTTGACGCGTTTAGAAGTCGACTTAACGTTTATTGCCGCTGTGTTAACGATCGTCGGTTATTCAATTAATGATACTATCGTGACGTTTGACCGCATTCGTTATTTAATGAAAAAGCGGACAGTAAAAACGGTCGATGATTTAAAAGATGTCGTCAACAAAGCATTGCAACAAACATTTGGTCGCTCTGTAAATACGATATTAACCGTTGTGTTTACCGTTGTCGCCCTTTTATTGTTCGGTAGTGAAGCGATTCGCAATTTCTCCTTTGCGTTGCTTGCTGGTTTAATTTCAGGCACATATTCTTCGCTCTTTATTGCAGCACAATTATGGCTCATTTGGAAATCGAAACAATTGAAAAAAGGAAAGCAAAAACGCGAGCAGTGGGAAGCAGAACCAGAAGTATAAACGTCGTGGCGCATGCCGCGACGTTTTTTCATGAAGTGAATAGGATACAATAAAGAAAAACAAAAGGGAAAGGAAGCGAATGGGGTGAATGAACAAACACGCTTTCAGCAGGCTCAATTTGCCGCTATGGTTGGTGTTGTCGGCAACATTATTCTGGCGGTAATTAAAGGGTGGATCGGAATGATCGCAAACAGTAAGGCGCTTATTGCCGATGCGGTACATTCCGCATCTGATGTGGCAGGATCATTTGCCGTATGGATTGGCTTGCGTGCGGCGAAACAGCCGCCGGATGACGATCATCCGTATGGACACGGAAAAGCTGAATCAATTGCTGCCATTATTGTCGCGGTTTTGCTCTTTTTCGTCGGAATAGAAATTGGAACATCTTCTTTTTCTTCATTTTTTCATCCAATTGAACCGCCAAAAATGATCGCTGTATATGCTGTTATTTTATCGATCGTTGTGAAAGAAGCGATGTTTCGCTACAAGTATGCGTTAGGGAAAAAAATTAAAAGCGATGCCATTATCGTTAACGCGTATGAACATCGTTCAGACGTTCTTTCGTCGCTTGCTGCTCTCATCGGCATCGTCGCTGCCATTGTTGGACAAAATATCGACATTCGTTGGCTTATTTACGCTGATCCTGTTGCTGGGCTTCTCGTTTCCCTTCTCGTTTTAAAAATGGCGTGGAAGTTAGGGGCGGAATCGATTCATCATGCACTTGACCACGTGTGGCATGAGGAAGAAACGATGAGCTTGCGCGAAGCCGTTTTGTCATTTTCAGAAGTGAAGCGTATTGACTCGCTTTATGCTCGTCAGCACGGTCATTATGTTGTTGTTGACTTAAAAATTGCCGTGTCGCCACACTTAACGGTTTTAGAAGCACATGATATCGGAAAAAAAGTGAAAGAAAAGTTATTGTCATTTCCACAAGTGCATAATGTGATGGTGCATATTAATCCATACGATGAATAAATTGCCCCTTAGCCTATTGTTTTGTATAATAAAAAGGTTGAGGGGTGAATGACATGTTAGCATCGAAAACCCGCTGGAACATGAAACAAGTAAATGCGCAACAAGTGCAAATGATTGCGCAAGCGTTACATATAGCTCCGCTCGTTGCTACATTGCTTGTTAGCCGCGGCTACGATACCGTTGAAGCCGCCCGTTCTTTTTTTGAGCAAAGACAATCGTTTCACTCGCCATTTTTGTTAAACGATATGCAAAAAGCGGTTGAGCGAATAGAGAAAGCGATTACAAAAGGTGAACATATTCTCGTTTTCGGCGATTACGATGCCGATGGAGTAAGTAGTACAGTCGTGATGGTAAGTGCGTTACGAGAAAAAGGAGCGAATGTTTCTTTTTACATTCCGAACCGCTTTTCAGAAGGATACGGTCCGAATGAACAAGCGTTTCGGCTTGCAAAAGAACAAGGTGTCTCACTAATTATTACAGTCGATACAGGCATTTCTGCTTTGCATGAAGCGAACGTAGCAAAACAGCTTGGCATCGATTTAATTATTACCGATCATCACGAACCGGGTCCTGTGCTTCCTGAATCGTATGCGACGATCCATCCGAAAATTAGTCCAAATTATCCGTTTAAACATTTAGCTGGCGTCGGTGTAGCATTCAAACTCGCTCATGCGCTTATCGGACGCGTGCCTTATGAATGGCTGGACGTCGTCGCGATCGGGACGATTGCCGATCTCGTTCCGCTTCAAGATGAAAATCACTTATTTGCTCGGTTAGGCATTGAACAATTTCGGCAAACGAACCGCCTTGGCTTACAGGCGCTTTGTAAACAATGTGGCGTATCTCATACGGCGGTGACAGAAGATACGATTGCGTTTATGATCGGTCCACGTATTAATGCGGCCGGACGTCTCGATTGCGCCGATCCTGCTGTGCAGTTATTGTTGACGACAGATGTGCATGAGGCGGACACGCTCGCTGAACAAATTGATATGATGAATCGCGAGCGTCAGCAACTCGTAAACGACATAACAGAAGAGGCGATTCAACTCGTTGAACAACATTATGTCGACGACCGCGTGTTAGTTGTAGCGAAAGAAGGATGGAATGTCGGTGTCATCGGCATTGTTGCTTCTCGATTAGTGGAACGATTTTACCGCCCGACGATCGTTTTAAGTATAGATCAAGAAAAGGGAGTTGCGAAAGGATCAGCGCGCAGCATTGAGGGGTTCGATTTATTTGCCAATTTGTCAAACTGCCGCGACATTTTACCGCATTTTGGTGGACATCCGATGGCTGCGGGGATGACGCTTTCTTTACATGATGTAGATGAATTACGTCACCGTCTAAACGAGGCGGCGAAGCAACAGCTAACTCCTGAACATTTCGTTCCTGTCACGCATGTCGATGTATGTTGTTCGATCTCGGACGTTTCACTTGAATTAATTGAACAAATGAATCGGCTTGCACCGTTTGGTATGGGGAATCCGAAACCGCGTGTTCTTCTCGAACGTGTGCAGCTTGATACGTTACGAAAAATTGGAACAGATCAAAGTCATTTGAAGTTGTTGTTGGTTGAAGATGGAAAAACGTTAGAAGCGATCGGATTTGGCTTTGGACATATTGGTGATGAAATTGCACCGAACGCTCGTCTTTCGGTTGTGGGAGAGCTGTCTATTAACGAATGGAATAACTTTCGCAAACCACAATTAATGATTCAAGATATAGCTGTCAATGAGTGGCAGCTGTTTGATGTCCGTCATATTCGTCAACCGAGCAAGTTCATGGCATCGCTTCCGAAAGAAAAGCGGTTGTTTGTTGCCTTTCATCGCGACACTGCAGATGAGTTGCAATTGTCCGCATACGCTAATGAAATTGTTTATGTGCAAAGCGAACAAGAAGCGGCGATTGATGTGAGTGGAAAGTATGTCGTCCTTCTTGACTTACCTCCGTCGCAACAAATCGTTAAAGTTTGTGTGAGTAAAATATTTGTGGGTGACATTCAGGAATGATTCCCCGACGAGGGTTGCGAACTTTTGTTCGCGACGCTCGTCGGGGCCACCAAGCGAAGCGCGGTAGAAAAAAGCAAATGTCATGCAAAAAGGACTCTCTCCCTGCTATGATGGTGATGACCAACATCAATAAAACAGGAGGGAGAGAGTCCATGAAACATTTTACCACAGAATGGCCTTTATTAAAAGAGCTGGAGGAACAATTAGTCAGAACTCTTCAAAAGGTGTTCGCTGTCTTGTTGGCGGCCCTTTTGGAG